>QHZN01000120.1 GCA_003225365.1 Acidobacteriota bacterium | reverse complement strand
CACACCCATCCCGCCGCCGCCGAGCTTCTCGAGGATCCTGTAATGGGAGACAGTTTGTCCGGTCACGGCTGCGAGCCTTTGGCGCCCTGGGAGGGGGCGCCGTTGATCAGGCGCTCAAACTCCGCGTCCCCGTGCAGGCAGGTGAGGTCGGGGTCGCGCGAGGCCCAGTCCAAGTTTGCGTACCCGGCCTCCAGCGCTCTCCGGAGCATGTCCAGCGCCTCGGGCTTCTTTTCCATCAGGCCAAACGTGCAGGCAGCGTTATAGAGGACGTTGGGCTCATTCGGCCGCAGCGCCACGGCCGTCTGGAGCTGGCGGACGGAATCGTCCGTCTTCCCAATGCTCGCGTAGATGTTGGCGAGCAGGATTCGGGCGCGCACGTCTTCGGGGACGAGCTCCAATTGCTGCTCGAGGACTCGCATCATTCGGTCATCCAGTTCCTTTGCGGCATCTCCTTTTCCCAACTTGCGGAGGGACAAAGCGTAGGGGATATAGACGTTGTAATCGTCCCCGTTCATCTCGAGCGCGCGGTCAGTGAGGCGAACGGCCTCCGCGTACCTGCCGGAGGCAAAATACGCCCGGCCCAAAATATTGTAGGCGCCCTCGCAGTCAGGTTTGCGCTCGATGGCCATATGGCCGTAGCGCACGGCATCGTCGTATTTCTTCTGCGCGTAGCATAGCCGGGCGCGGGCCACCAGGACCTCCGCCAAGTGCGGGTCGGTCGCCGCGGCGCGGTCGGCCGCCGCCAGCCCCCGCTCGATCCAGCGGGGCTTCTTCTCGCTGAGCTCGTAAATCATTCCGCAAACGCTCGCGATGCCGGCGTGCGCCAGAGCGAAATTCGGGTCGAGCTTGATCGCCTGCTCGAACATCTGGAGGGCGAATTCCAAGTTCTCCCGGCGCGTGTAACTGCGCCCGCGCAAAAAGTAATCGTAGGCCTGAAGGCTTTCGGTGGGCCTGCGGGCGATGGTCTTCTCTTCCTGGGGCGAGAGGCGGATGCGCAAGGCCTGTGCGATGCTGCGCGCAATTTCGTCCTGAATGGCAAACACGTCTTCCATTTGCCGGTCGTAGCGCTCCGCCCACGCGGAATGCCTTGTGGCGCTTTCGACCAATTGCGTGGTCACGCGCAGGCGGTTCCCGGCGCGGCGGATCGAGCCCTCGAGCACGAACGCCGCTTGGAGCTTCTCGCCCACCACCGGCGCGGTCACCGCTTTGTCGCGGAAGGCCAGAACCTCGGAGCGGGGGAAGACCCGAAGCTGCCCGATCTTGGAAAGTTCGGTGATGATGTCCTCGGTCATCCCGTCGCGGAAATACTCGTCTTCTTTGGCGCCGCTCAGGTTCTCGAAATAGAGAACCGCCACCGACTTCTCCGCGGTGGTCGGGGACACTTCGGTCGCGCGCGTTGTCGCGCCGCTTCTCGGCGCTCCCGGGCGCCCTCCGGATTCCATGTCGCGCTTCAGCCGCTTCAAGTCCGCCCGCAATTCGGAGGCGGTCTGGTAACGCAGGTCGCGCTCTTTCTCGAGCGCCTTGTTGACGATGCGTTCGAGCTCCGGGGGCAGCTCCGAATTGAAGCGCTGCGGCGATTTGGGCGTGGCATGGAGGATCTCATCGAAAATAATCGCCGAGGTGCCGCCCTGGAACGCTACTCTGCCGGTGGCCATTTCGTAGAGCACCGCGCCGAACGAAAACAGGTCCGAACGGGCGTCGAGCGCCTCGCCGCGCGCCTGCTCGGGGGACATGTAGGCCACCGTGCCGAGGGCCGTGCCGGGGTTGGTCAGTTGGTCCTCGGTCACCGCCGTCATGTCGGCTTCCCCGGGCCCGGCGACGAGCCGCGACGGCCCGAGCTTGGCAAGGCCGAAGTCGAGAATCTTCACCTGGCCCGTCCGGGTCACAAAAATGTTCGCCGGCTTGATGTCCCGGTGAGTGATGCCGCGCGAGTGGGCCGCGTCGAGCGCCTCTGAGATTTGCAGGGCAATGTCGAGCAGCGCGTCAAGCTGTAGGGGCGAACGGCGTTCGCCCTCCAGCGATGGGCGCGCGCCGTTCGCCCCTACAGCCAGCCGCTTTCTGAGCGTCTCGCCCTCGAGCAGCTCCATCACAATGAACGGCTGGCCTTCCGAGTCGCCGATCTCGTGAATGGTGCAAATATTCGGATGGTTCAGCGCTGCGGCGGCGCGAGCTTCCCGCAAAAAGCGCGCCAGCGTTTGTTTGTCCTGGGTGGAGTCGGGGGAGAGAAACTTCAGCGCTACTTCCCGGCCAAGCGTGGTGTCCTCGGCGCGGTAAACTTCCCCCATGCCACCCGCACCGAGCCTTTCCAGAATACGATAATGAGAGACAGTTTGCCCGATCAAGCCTGCAACCTGAAAGTGGAATTGCTATTCTACTTCCCTTTCTCGGTCCAAGTCAATCCGCAGATTCTCGCAGATTTTTACTGATATTCAGTCGTCCAGCCTTGTGCCGGAGAAAATCGGGCGGCTCGCAAGCGCAAATTTTTTGAACCCGCGTCTGCCCCTTAACGTATCAAGCTTCAGGGCGTCTAAAAGATGCACACGCGCATGAGGCCGGTTTCGCCTGGAAGTGCGTCCATGAAGGTCAGGGGGTGAATTTATGGGATCTTTGACGACTCAGCTCAGGCAGGTCCTACGGAGCTTCTTCCGGACAGCTACTTTTCCGACCAGATGAGGTAAAGGCTGACGCCTGCAAGGACGAGCGTGCTGACGAGGCCGGCGACGAACAGCGCGGCCAAGGGTTCGGAGTGAGGACCAAGAATCGGAGCCGAGGCTATGAGGGCGAGCCATCCTCGAATCGCCGGCCACTGCCAGGCGGCGAGCCCCGCCGCCGAAAGCGCGCCGGTGACCCAGGCCGCCTTCTCCGCGAAGACCACGGGGGCTTCGGCGCGGCGAACGGCTTCGCGCCGGGCGCGCAACTGCGCTTTCCACCAAACCAAGTCCGCCTCGGGCAGCGGTGCCTGGGCCCCAAGCGCGCGCTGGTCGCGCTCGAAAAGCTCGGCGAGGAAGAGCGCCTCCTGACAGATCGGGCAAGCTGCCACATGCTCGCGTAGCGCCGCGCCGCCTTCCGAGGCAGGCTCGCCATTATCGGCGAGGAGCCCTTCAGCTCGAGCGCGAATCACTTCCTCTTCTTTCTCGCAATGCATCTTCATTGTCGTCCCTCTCGCTCGCCGGCCGGCGGAGTCAAGCCTTCGAGCCGCCGCGGAGGATTTCCGCGAGCTTCCGTCGGGCGCGAAATAGCAGGGGTCGCAGGCTCGCCGCCTTTATTCCAGTCAGTTCGGCAATCTCCTCGTGCTTGTAGCCTTCCGCGTATGCCAGCCAAAGGATTTCGCGCTCGCGCGCCTTCATCTGCTTGAAAGCGGATTCGAGTTCCGTGCGCTCGCTGCCTCCCTCCGCTCTCGGCTCGATCGTGGCCGACCTGTCGGCGCCTGCCTCTCCAGGCGGATTCGTGAATTCTTTGCCACGCTCGCGGCGCCGGTGATCGGTCAGGAGGTTGGTCGCAATTCGGTAAAGATAATTCTTCCGATGCGCGTCGCTCATCGGGTCCGGGCGCGCGCGCAGGAACCGGTAGTAAGTCTCCTGCAAAAGGTCTTCGGCAAGCGTCGGGTCGCCTGAGGCGCGGAAGAGGTAAGCCCAGAGCGGTCTCGCCGTCTGCGCGTAGAAGGCGCGGAAGCTCGCCTCATCCATGGCGAAAACGCGCTCGATCTCCTGAGCCTTCTCGACCCCGTCGAGAGTTTCGCACTTCGAGATCGGCATCGCCCGCATCGGCTGTTCCGCTGCTCATCCGGTTCCCAAGTTCAATCACGCTCGGCTTTCGGTCGCAGTTCCGAGCAGCCCAAAGGATTTCGAGAGACGATACGAGGCAGCGGCGGAAACCAGGAACCCGATGCCCAAAGTCACGGCGACCGTGCCGAACGCCACCAGACCCTGAGTGGCTTCCGGGATTTGTCGGCCGACCAGGAACAAGGCCAGGCCCAGGGCGGCGAGGATAATGCCCGCTTGCACCGACGCCAATATGCGCGAGTAAGGGTTGCCGCGTTGCGGCTCCATCAGCGCCGATTCGAGGAACTTCTTGCCAGCCTCCGAATTCATGTACTCGACGAGCTCGTGCCCGGAAGCAAATCTCTCGAGCAGCTTCGCGTTCAAGTCCGCCTGCGCGCGCGCCACCTTAAGGCGGCGGATGGTGCTAAATACCGTCCAGAAAATGAACGAGACCATCCCGGTCACCGTCAACAACATCACAACGTCCGTGCTCATGTCGAATTCCCTCCAGCTCTTCGTTCTACGTGGTAATACGCTCGCGCGGGGGTTTTGTTAACTGTCAGGGAGCGAATTATCCGGCCTCGCTTTTCTGACTGCTCAGCAATCCAAGTCTTTGCGGGCTATGTGGAGGGAATCTTCCGGGGTGAGCAGGGTGAGCGCGAGTCGGGAGCCATCGAAGAGCTCGCGCGAGATGGCGAGGATGTCGTCGGCCGTCACGGCGTCAATCGAGGCGGCGATTTCATCGAGCGAAACGTGGCGGCCGAAATACATCTCCTGCCGCGCCAGGTTCGACATCCGGCTGGTCGTGGATTCAAGGCCCAGTAGCAGGCTGCCCTTCAGATAGTCTTTGGCGCGGCCGAGCTCTTCCGCCGTGAGCGGCTTCGACTTCAGCCCGCGAAACTCCTCGATCACCAAGTTCACCACCTGCCGGACGTTTCCCTTGGCGGTTCCAGCGTAAACGCTTAGGCAGCCGGCGTCGTGGAAAGCGCTGACTCCCGAAAAAACCGCGTAAGCCAGGCCGCGCTTTTCCCGGATGTTTTGAAACAACCGCGAGCTCATCCCCCCGCCGAGCACGGCGTTCATCACCGCGCAGGCGTAGCGGCTCGGGTGCGCCTGCGGATAAGCGGGCGCGCCCAAGCAAATGTGCGCTTGCTCCAGTTCCTTCTTCCGCCGCACCTTGATGCTGGGGCTGGGGACTGGCGGTTTGCCGGGCGGGCGCCCCGGCCCTGCCGGGAGATCGCCGAATTCTTTCGCGACCAGGTCCCGCACCTGCGAGTGCTCCAGGTGTCCGGCGGCCGTCACCAGCATCGCGCTCGGCCTGTAGTGCCGGTGAAAAAAAGACAGCAGGACACGGCGGTCGAAGCTCCCGACGCTCTGCCGCGTGCCGAGAATGGGCCGGCCGAGCGGGTGGCCTTGCCAGTACGACTGCGTGAAAATCTCGTGCACCAGGTCGTCGGGAGTGTCCTCGACCATCTTGATCTCTTCCTGGACGACCCGGCACTCCTTGCTGACGTCCTCCGGACGGACGAGCGGGTTCTTGACGAGGTCGGAGAGCATTTCGAAAGCGCGGGGCAAGTGCTCGTCGAGCGCCTTCATGGAAAAGCTTGTGAACTCCTTGGCGGTGAAGGCGTCGAGATGCCCGCCGATGGAGTCCGCCGCGCGGGCGATCTCCTCGGCCGAGCGGTGCTTCGTCCCCTTGAAAACCATGTGCTCCAGGAAATGCGTGATGCCGTTCTCGACCTCCCGCTCGTTTCGCGAGCCGACGCTCATCCATATGCCGACCGATACGGAACGAACGGCGGGCATGGCCTCGGTAACCAGCGTGAGGCCGTTCGGAAAGACCTCTTTTTGAACATCCGCCATAAGTCCTGTCCATCAACCGACGGACCGCACTGCCTGTACTTCAATCACCAAAAATGCGACCCTACTTTACGCGCGCCACCCTATACGTCAACTGGCGGGCAGGCAGGCCTGCTTGCCGCAGGCAGGCTTTTCAATCGCCCGTATCCCTACTTTTCTACCACAAGGCGGCTCAGAAGACTATCGGACTCTCGGCCCGTTGATTCGACCAGAGCCAGCCTCTGCCGATCTGCGCCAGCCGGCCATTTCCCCCTTTGTACTTGCCTCGCCCTGTTTCGGTCCCTATACTGATCTTCTCCTCGTCTAACCGGCGGCGAACCACGGGCGGAACCGCACTGCGGGGAATTGGGCCTGTAGCTCAGGTGGCTAGAGCGCACCCCTGATAAGGGTGAGGTCGGTAGTTCAACTCTACCCAGGCCCACCAAAGCTCGGATGGCAAGGCTGGCTAGAGCATCCCGATGAAATCGGGAAGGTCGGTAGTTCAACTCTACCCAGGCCCACCAAAGTCTGTGGGCGAATAGCGGTCGTTCGCCGCGCCCTCATTATCACCCCCTCAGTTTGAAACTAGCGGAACAAAATACTTAGAGGCGCTGGCGTGACCGCCGTCACAAGGAGGCGTGAGGGATCTCACTGCGCGTTGGGACGAATTGGAGTATGTGAAGAGTGCAAAGCGGGCGCTGGTTCGGAAACGCAGCTTTTTTCGGTCGCTGAAGACCGGCCGAAAGCAGGGCCCGAGCTGGCGCCGCAATTACTTGTGTGGAGGAAACCATGAAGTCAGCAACCGCAATGCAAGCCGTCAAAGAGCCGCCATCATTAAAGCTCAATCCGAAGGAAGACGTCTTCGACCTCATGCAGGAGATTTATGCCGACATCGCGCGGCGAGCCTATGAGATATTCGAGAGCAACGGCCGGGTCTTTGGCCGCGACTTGGACAACTGGTTCCGAGCGGAATCCGAAGTCCTGAATCCAACTCGCATCGAAATCTTCGACAAGGGCGAAGCCCTCAAAATTCAGGCGGAAGTGCCGGGCTTCAAGCCCGAGGAGCTGGAAGTCAGCGTCGAGCCACAATCGCTGACGATTGTCGGCAAGAGGGAGGCTCGGGGAGAGCGCAAAAACGGGAACAAGGTCGTTTACAACGAGCGCCGCGCAGATGAAGTTCTGCGAGTGGTCCAGCTTCCCGAGCCGGTGGCCCCCGACAAGGTGACGGCGACGCTCAAGAACGGCTTGCTCGAACTCGAGATGCCGAAAGCCGCGCCGCCAAAGAAGATAAGAATCGAGCCCAAGTCCGTGTGAGCCGCGCGCCCGAGCAGAAAGGAATCCGGAAACTGTTCGCGTGCCTTCTGGGCACGAACCCCGCCCGCTGCAGGCAGCGAGGGAGGACTTATGAAAGGCAAAGCCACTTGGAAACCTCTGGGACAGCGGACCAAGCATTGGCGCGAGCATGTGCACGTCAAGGGACAGACCATCGCACCCGTCCCCGGGACTTTGGGGCGTGAGAACTTCGGCCGGCCCAACCGAGTCAAGCGCCGTCAAGCAAGCACCTGATCGAGGAGCTGGCGGACGGCGCGATGCGCCTCCAATACCGCGGTCTTGTGGTCCATGGCCCCGGAGAGGTCGGTATTGGCGAAAGATATTCGCCCGAAAGGCGCGCCCCGCAGAATTTCGCGCGGTGCAGGTTTGCCGTCTTTGCCGAAGAAGAAGCCGGGCTGGGGCGAAAGGTAGGCGTGGCCCCAGCGGTTGAGGATGACGCCGGCAATATCGCGGCGGGCGTCGAAGCCGGAGCGCGCGAACATCTCGGTAAGTTGCTCTCGGATTCTCCGCTCGTAGTCGCGGAAGGATGTAGAAAGCAACTCAGTCCGTCCGCGGCTGCCTTGTTCGTGAAGCGAGAGCCCCGGGTAAAGGTAAAGGATCTTGAACGTCAGGACGGTGGGCGAGTCCGGCCCGATGGTCTTGGCGTCGGTTGAAAAGACGGGTACCTTCCGCACCGATGTGAAGCTGCCCAGCCCTTCGTACCAGCTCGCGCTCGCAAAACCCAGCTTATAAACGAACCGCCAATTTCGCACGGCGACATTCGCGAGCATACAGGGCATGCGGTGAAACTCGGCATAGGCGTCGCGATGCCGGGCGGGGAGGTCGCGGACCACCAACTGGGCCGTCCAGCCTCCGCCGGCCATCACTACGGAGCGTGCCTTCAAGTGATACACTTTGTCGCCCTGCGTGTACGTCACTCTGACACCCGAGGAGCGGGCCGGATCGGCATCGTGCTCGACACGCACTGCGGTTGCGCCGAGGCGAATTCGCGCTGGCTGGCCGGGCCGGTCGAGCGCGGCGAAGTTGACGCGGTTGCGGCAGACGGCCTCGAGGGTCTTCGAGCCCGCGATGGATTCCGGAATCAGTGTCTTGACGATGTGCCGCGCGATGCCGCAGTTGCCGCCCGGAAACGCCTGCCAGCCGGTTTCGGGGCTGTCGTCGAGCGAGTGCAAAGCGTCGAAGGCGTAAGCGCAATAACCCGACAGCACGTCCGGCCCCGCGCCGAACCCGCCTCCTTCGCCCATCATTAGGGTCCGAATCGTCTCGCGGCTGAGGCCATAAGCTTCCATCAGGTGCTGCTCGAGCGTGATGCTGTCGAGATACCGAGACTTTTCATCGCCAGGGTAATCGAACGGCACACTGGCTCTTGAGGAGCGCTCGAGATAAGCGAGCATTTCCGCGCGCATGGCCGCGGGGATCGGAATGCGTTCGAGGTTTTTCTCCCATGGATCAACCAGCCATAGCCCAGGCCGCTGGCCGAACCGGGCGCCGAAATATACGCCCTCGGGCGCAGGCATTTGCTCGAATGTCCGGCCGAGCGGAATCTCGGGTTCCGTGCCCGCCCAAGTTTGATACTTGAACTCGCGGATCCGGACGCCAATCAGCTCGTAGAAGCGCGCGATGAAACTGTAAGGGTACGGAATCTGGAAATGGTCGGAGCCCTGCGGCGCCATCAACCGCTGGCCGTCTACAATGAAGTCGTTGCGCTTCGCTTCACCGCCGAAGATGGCATGATTCTCGAGCACAAGGCAGGAGAGCTTCGCTCCGCTCTCTCGCGTAAAGAACAGCGCCGCGGCAAGACCGCTGATGCCCCCGCCCACCACGACGCAGTCGAAGACCTCGCCGGTGTCGGTGGCCTCGGCGGGATACTTGTCGAAAACATGGTCGCGGATCTTGTGCGCAGAGTTCACTACCTCAGCGGTGTTTCCATTCGACCGACGGTAGTCGCCGACGCCGCCGTAGCCGGTCCAATCGTCTTCGGCCCAGAGGCTTGCTTGCGCAAGCAGATCGCGAGGCGCCTTGGGGCCGGCCAATACGCTCCCCGCAGCGAGTAGAGTAGAATTCAGGAAGTCCCGCCGCGTTATGCGGCTGCCCATGCCGAGAACTGCATCGTAGCGAACCTTATCCCCGAGGTGAGGCATCGCTCAATGCACCAATTTCCGCGAACATTCTCACTCCCCTCCCATGTCCTGAGAGGCGTAGCCGCCTAATGCGAAGCCGGGAAGTGCTGGTGGTAATTTACGTATGGCGGCCGTTTGTACTCGGGTGGACGATTCTTCTTGAGCAATTCGAGCACGACCTTGACGGCCGTTTCGAGCTGTGGGTCGTGGCCCTCGCGCACGAGTTTCGGGTCCATTTCGACTTCGTAGTCGGGCGCGATGCCGTGGTTTTCGACCTCCCACTCACCCTTGAGGTTGTAGATGGCGAAGCGCGGCGCCATGACGTTTCCGCCGTCAATGAGTTGGGGATAGCCGCCGATTCCGACCAAACCTCCCCAGGTCTTCACTCCGACCAGTGGGCCCAGGCCCAGGCCGCGGAAGAACCACGGCAGCGCGTCCCCACCGGAGCCTGCAAACTGGTTGATGATCATCACTTTCGGGCCGTTGATCTCCTCGGCGGGAAGCGTCATGTCCTTGCCCTCGCGCGTGGTGACGCGGTTTAACACCGGCCGGCGGAGGTTCTCGACGATGTAGTCGGCGAGGAACCCGCCGTGGTTAAACCGTTCGTCAATAATCGCCGCTTGCTTATCCACCTGGGCGAAGAAGTAGCGGTTGAAATTCGTGAATCCTCCCACCGCGGTATCGGGCAACTGGACGTAGGCGACCCGGCCCCCGGTCATCTCGTCCACTTTGCGGCGATTGCCTTCCACCCAGGCCAGATGCCGCAGGTTGAATTCGTTGTCCACAGGAACGACGGTGACTTCGCGCGAGCCGCTGCCGTCGGGATTCGGCCCGACTTTGAGCACCCCTTGCTTGGCGGCGGTCTCCTCAAAGAAGCTGTAGATTTCGTCCGTCGCATGGAGCTCGCGGCCGTTGACGGCCAGCAGGTATTCCCCCGCAGCGACGTTCACACCCGGCTGCGTCAGCGGGGCCTGGAGCTCCGGGTTCCAATTTTCGCCGTCGTAAACGCGCGCGAAGCGGTAACGGCCGTTTTCGATTTTGTAGTCAGCGCCGAGCAACCCGGTCTTAATCTTTTTAGGCTCGGGCGCATCGCCTCCGCCTACGAACATGTGCCCGACGGTCATGTTGCCGAGCATTTCGACGAAGAGGTAATTCAAATCGTCGCGAGTCACAATATTGTCGAGATAGGGCGCGTAGAACTTTTCCGCCGCGGCCAGATCGAGGCCGTGGTAACCCGGGTCGTAGAAGAAGTCGCGCTCGATGCGCCAGACTTCCTGGTAAATCTGCCGCCACTCGGCGCGCGGGTCCACAAAGACCTCCATGTCGGCCAGTTTCAGCGGGCCCTCGCCGGGCTTGCCCGCCTCTTCGGGCTTGGGGGGCGCGGCCGTGCCTCGAATGAACCACTGCTCGCCTACGCGGTAGAGCATCTTTTCACAATTCGCGGAAAGCGCAAAACTCCGGACTCCCTCCACGAGCTTGTCTGTTTTGCGTGTCTTCAGGACGAACTTCTGGATGGTAACTGTCGAGGGGCCGCCGAGCGGGAAAACCCGCGGACCTTCGGCAAGAAAAATTTCGCCTTCTTTCCCGGCGCTGAGTCCCAAATAGTTCATGGCGGGAATGGGCAACGCCACAATGCGCTGGCGGATGCGGTCGAAATCAATTTGGGTTTTGGGAACTTCTTTCGGTTTTTCCTTCTCCTCGCCCTTCGCGCCTTCCTTGCCGGCTGCGGCGCCTTCGGGCTTCTTCTCGTCCTTTTTTTCTTCCTCTTTGGGCTTCTCCTCGTCGCTTTCGGGCGCGACCGGCGAGGGCAATTCGTTCTTGAGGACGACGGCGTAGACATGTCGAGTGACCGGCCGGTCGAGCCGAGTCATGCCGTCCTCTCCGCCCAGGCCGATGTCGGTGCTGGCGGTGAAGTAGAGATATTTACCGTTCTTATCGAAATCGGGATACTGTGCGTCGCTCATGCCGTCGGTAATTTGCGCGCTCTTCGCCGTCTCAACTGAATAGACAAAAACCGCGTGGAGCTTGTTGGGCAAGATCTTCGTATAGGTCAGCCAGCGGCTGTCGGGCGCCCAGGCCTGATTGAACGACGGGCCTTCATCGTAGAGGTTCGTATCCACCTTCACCGGCGTCCCTTTGTCCAGATCCACGGACCACAGGTTCAGGCGCTTGTCCTCGTAGGCGATCTTGTTCGAGTCCGGCGACCAGGTGGGCGAGTAGAAAAACGAAGGCGGCTGGCCGAGATCAATTTTTTTCACCGGACCGAGCCCGTTCTGACTGACGACATGGAGCGCGTACTCGCCCGACTCGTCGGAGAAAAAGGCGACGGACTTGCCGTCGGGCGACCAAGCCGGATCGCGGTCGGCTACTGCCGGGCTGTTCGTCAGGATGCGAATGTCGCCCTTGTCAGCCGGCACCGTCACGATTTCGCCGTGGACTTCTAGCACCGCGCGCTGGCCGGTGGGCGAGATGTTCGCGTTGAGGATTCTCGCGGCAGTCAGCTTCTCAAAGTGCGGGCGCACTTCCGGGAAATCGCCCGCCACCTCGACATGGACGGCCTGGTCCTTGTCCGACTCGAGGTCAAGGAGGTGGAGCGTGCCGAATTGCTCGTAAACAATCGCCCCGGGGCCGGCGGAGGCGGATTTCAAGTCCAGCCCACTGTTTTTGACGACTTCAGTCACCTTCTTCGTTTCCAGCTCGTAAGTGAACAAGCTGACGGGCCCGCTGCGGTCGGAAAGAAAATAAATCTTGTTCCCCACCCACAGGGGGTTGAAGTCGTTGGAGTTGTTTTCCTGAGGGATTTTCTGTTCGAGGCTCGAATCGGAAAGGCTCACAACCCAGATGCGCTTGGTCTGCCCCCCGCGATAGCGTTTCCACGCCGCCTGCCACTGGAAGTTCGGGACATAGGCGAGCTTCGCGCCGTCGGGCGAGAAGACGCCCTGTTCAGCCATGGGCAACGGGACCTCGCTTGGGAAGCCGCCTTCAGCGGGCACCGTAAAGAACTTGCCCGGGTCGGTGGAGCTCGCGCGATTGGATCTGAAAAGAACATTCTTCCCGTCCGGCGTCCACGCCACGGCCACGTCCGGAGAGGGGTGATACGTCAGCCGGCGCGGGACCCCGCCCGCCGCGGGAATGATAAATACGTCCACATTGCCGTCGTACTGGCCCGTGAAGGCGATCTGGGTGCCGTCGGGTGAGAAGATGGGGCCGGATTCATGCCCCCCCGTCGTCAGCCTGGTAGCTTGTCCCCCCTCGCGCCCTACCACCCAGATGTCTCCGGCATAGGCAAAAGCGATTTGAGTCTTGCTCAGCGACGGCGTGCGCAAAATCAGTAAGTTCTGGTTTTCCGTGCGCCCCGGGGAGGAGAGCAATAAAATAGCGACCAGTCCGCCGAAAATTGCGAACCAACGCCAGCCCCGACGAAAGCGCTCTCTGTGACGATATTCGAGCATGAATCCCCCTCCACGCGCGGGAATGCCGCTCGGGATTTTCGACTGCGGCAAGTCAAACTGGGTAGCCAATTTTCTGCAAAAAAACCACGCGCAGTCTGGCACCTTGGGCGAAGCCAGTCAAGCGCGGACGTGTGCCCCAGCGTCACATCTCCTCGCCGAACGGCGAATTTGGCATTAGAATGCCGCGAACAAACCGTGGGGAGGTGCTTATGCAGGGCGATGGAATCAATCGAAGGGAATTCTTGGGGAAGGGTGCGGCGGTAGGCTTGGGCGTCTTGAACCACCCGGGATTCAGCGGACGGGTGTTTGGGGCGAACGACCGGCTGGTGATGGGACTGATCGGAGCGGGCGGGCGCGGCCGGGGCGTGATGCAGGAGTTCATCCAGCAAGGCCTGCCTGCGGGGTCGCGTCCGCCTGCGCCCGGAGCAGTGGAGTTCACCGCCGTGTGCGACGTCTACGAGGTCAACCTGGACCTGGGGATCGAGATGGCGGGCGGCACGGCGAAGGGTTATCGCGACTACCGGCAACTCCTCGCCCGCAAGGACATCGACGCGGTGCTCATTGCCACCCCCGAGCACTGGCACCACCGCCAGTTGATTGACTCGGTCGCCGCCGGCAAGGACGCCTATTGTGAGAAGCCTATGTCGCACTCGATCGAAGAGGGCGCGGAAATGGTGGCGGCGGTCGGCAAGACCGACCGCATCGTCCAGGTCGGCATGCAGCGGCGCAGCTCGCCCGGCGTCATCGAAGCCAAGAAGTACCTTGACGACGGCACGCTCGGCGAAGTGAATCTGGTGCGGGCGGAGTGGTACTGGAACCAGACGCTCCATACGCGGCCGGTAATGCGCGAGAAGCTCGACTGGGAGCGGTTCGTTGGGCCCGCGCCTCGCCAACCCTTTGACCCCGTGCGCTTCCGCAACTGGCGCTATTTCTGGGATTTTTCCGGCGGCAACATGACCGACCAGGGAACGCATCTGATTGACGTCATCCAGTGGTTCATGGGCGTCACCGAGCCTGTGGCCGCGGTGAACTATGGTGCGGTCTATAAGCTCCTGCCCTCGGAGACCCCCGACACGTTTGTCGCCACGTTCGAGTACCCCAAGTTTACATGCTCGTGGACGCTCTGTTATTCAAGCTCCTTCGAGGACGGTTGGGCCATCACCTTCCACGGTCACAAAGCCACTATGGAGATGTGCGAGGCCGGTTTCCGCATCTACCCGGAGCCGTGGAAGGGAGACCACTTCAGGCGCCCGGAGCCGGCCGTCGAAAAGCTGCCGGGGGACCTCACGGCCACCGGGCCCCACGTCGCCAATTTCCTCGAATGTGTGAGGTCGAGAAAGCAGCCCAATGCCACGGTTGAGATCGGCCACCAGGCCGTCCGCACGCTGCACCTCGCGAACATCGCCGGGCGCAAACAAGCGCGCGCCGTGCTCGCGGAAGATGGGGTGAGAGTAAAGGTCTGATTCGAAATGTCGGGTGGGTCAGGCCGGGCAGAGGGCACAGCCCTCCCCCATTCACTCAATCTCCCAATCACCCGATGACAAAATCACTCAATTCCATCACGGTTCCTGCCATTGGGCGGAAAAGATTTCGTCCCGGGCAGTGACGCGAGAGACAAGCGGCGAGCCGTCCGGCGTCAGGCCGATCCAGGCTGAAAATACCATCACCGTCCGTGAATCCGCGGTCAGCGCCGCCATCTGGTTGCCGTTGGGCGACCAGCGGCTCGTCCATAGGCCGCCGGAGCCCGGCAGGTCAGTTGTCTCTCGGGTCTTGAGATCGAATATGTGGATCTTAGCTTGATTAACTGGCGCGTTCCCTTTGTTTATAAGATCGCCGAAAGCCAGCTTCGCACCGTCCGGCGACCAAGTCGGCGCTCCCTGATTGGTGGCATTAACCTGGAGTGCGCGGGGCTTGCCGCCCTCGAAGGGGACCAAGTAAACCTTCCATGAAGTGTTCGGCGATTCGGCGGCCATAAAGGCGATCAACTTCCCGTCCGGCGACCATCGCGGCAGCTCGACCTGCATCGGAGGGAAGGTAAGCTGGAGCGGCTGGCTGCCGTCGCGCCGTCTTCTCCACAGGGCGGCGTTGTTGGAGACGGTGTAGGCCACCCACTTGCCATCTCTCGAAAAATCGGCTCCATCGGCTGAAATGCCCGGAAGGTAGTTTTCGAATTGCTTCGTCGTGGGGTCAAACCGGACCAACTCGTGACGACCCTGCGACACTTCGACGAATAGTTTTTTTCCCTCTGGGCTGAGCGCGCACGCTCCTATGATCTCCGGCCCAAAGGTCAGTTGGACAGCCGCACCGGCCGAGCGGCCTAGGATGCCGCGTTCCTCCGGCAACGCCCAGACATTTGCGAGATCGTCGGCGCCCGCAGAGTAAAGGAAGTACTTGCCGCTGGGCGTCCACTGAATGGGAACTTGGGACTCGGATTCGTGCCATCCGGCGAGCAGCGTGCGAAGGCCCGAGCCGCCCGCAGACACCTGCCAAATCCTTGACACCCCACCCTTCGACGGGTCCACCCCAAACCTGAGTAATTGTCCGCCAGGCGACCAGGAAATCGGCCCAATTCTGCCGGCCAGTGAAACCACTCTTCGCGATTCAGAGCCATCGGGCTTACTAAGGTAAAGGGATTGGCCGTTTGAGTAGGCAAGCGTTTGCCCATCTGGAGACATGGCGGCGGCATACGCGACCACATCCCCTACTCGCGTCGGCTCTCCTCCCGAAACCGGCAGCGCCCATAGCGTACCCGGCTTCGCTGTGCTCGCGCCGTCCAGCACGAGCAGCGCGGAGTTCTTGCGGTCAAGGCCCGAAATGGAGGGGTCGCTGAAGGAGCCGGAAATCGGTGTTGCTTCGCCGTCGGAAACCGGCACCCTGCAAATCTGACGGCCTTGGGCCGTTGATTCGACGAAATAGAGCATACCGCCGTCGGTGACCAACCCTCCGCCCTTCGCACAACCGTCGTTCGTGAGCTGAATGAAACTGGAAATCTTGGGGACAGGCACAGGACGTGCCAGGTAATTGGTGATCAGAAGAGCGAAAACCAGAACCAAGGCAGCGACGGGCAGCCAGGGCAGCACCGAAATGCGCGGAGGCGTGAGCAGCCTGCCCCGATTCGTCGGAGTCTCCAATTTCTGGAGCCCGATGGACTCCATCGGAGCCCCGAAATCGGGCCCGCCCGCAGGCGAAGATCCGGTTGGTCGTAGCGCGGGCGTCTCGCCCGCATGAGTCGCGCTAGGAAATGAACTCGCCGCTTGCGACGCCGCGCCATTCCGCGCGCCTGAATCCCCGTTCGCCAGCCAAGCGTCAATTTGTTGCCGATAGGCAAAGACTGCGTGGCGCTTGCCGCCCGGCACGCGATGCACCGGCAAGCCTTTTTCCCTCTCCCACCGAATCACGGTCGTGATGTCTCGGCGGAGGTATTCGGCTATCTCTTTCCAGGAGTCCAGCCTTTCGTTGCCCACCGAAGCCATGATCCCCCCAACCAAGGGAAAAAGGGCCCCGCGCCATCAATAGCCAGTTATTGCCATCTGTCGCCAGTTGACGGGGACTATACACCCGGTCCATCAATTTCTCAAGCAGGGGAATTTTCCTGTTCTCGGCCCCGGCGGCTCGGTGTGCGCGATGACAGAGGAGGATTGTATGAAGCGCAAAATAGTTGGGTGCGTCGGAATTCTCGTGTTTTTTGTTGCGGCAAAGGCTTCGGCCAAACCGAAAGAGCAAACCTTTTCGGTGACGCAGGCGGCAACCGCATCAGCCAATAGAGAAGTCAAGGTCCTCATTGAAGGGAAGGAGGTCGATGCGTTGGAACTTTTGCAAAAGCTCAACGCCCGTGGTGCGAAGAAACATCTCAACTTTGTCGAAACAAAGGAAGGCTTCGATTTCAGAATCAAGGTCGATATCACCACAACCACCAAGTTGGGCGAGCCCGGA
>QHZN01000119.1 GCA_003225365.1 Acidobacteriota bacterium | reverse complement strand
AGGGCCTTCAAGAATTTTCGCCTTTTCATGCGCGACAGGCTACGTGCGGCTCCTTGCCATGAGGAGGATGGCCACGCACTTGTTGAACTTGCGCAATTCGCTCTTGCTTTCCCCCCTCGTGTCTGCCATCCGGGCCAATATGTTATTTGGCTTCTTCGATGCCTTCCCTATTCCGCACGCGCGCAGCGGCGAGAGGATTTCGTAAGGGCCAAGCCTGCTACTTGTCACGATCGTCATCGTTTTCCTTCTGCCGCAAGCTTCTTCAACTCTTCGAACCAGTTGAGCACGACGTTGATTTGGGTGGGGGCCGACACTGATTGTTTGACAACCAAGAACCGCTTGCCGTCCGGGTCAGCGTCATAGGGCTTGGCGAAGTATGGGCCGAGCCCGAGAGTCTGGGGGATGAGCAGGCTTGCCTTCACGAAAAGCAGGTGAGGCGTGCCGGAGGAAAATGTTGGACTGGTCTCGACGGGTGCCGTCATCAATTTGTCCCCGTTTACATAAAACAGCTCGCGCCCGCTCCTGGCCCAGACGGGGTAGTTTCCGCCTCCGCTCGAGACCTGCCACTTACCACCCGGCCCTGGGAAAGGCCGCACGTAAATCTCGCCTTGACCCGATTCATCCGACATGTAGGCAAGCCAGCGCCCGTCCGGCGAAAAGCTCGCCCACCCCTCATTGAATCGCTCCTGTGCAAACGGTCGGGGCTTTCGCTCACCTTCGAGAGGTAGCACCCAGATATCCGCACCCGTCTGAACACCCTGCTGGATAAAAGCTAGGAACTTACCGTCAGGCGAAAAAGACGTGGGAGCTCCATTGGAAGCCATAGGAGTCAGCAATTGGGGAGGCTGGCTGCCGTCAGCAGGCTCCCGATAGAGGCCCGGATTCTGGGCCCTGGCGGAGTAAAAAGCCACCCGCTTCCCGTCTGGCGTCCAGATCGGCACCTCATTATTGTCACCAGTAAAGGTTCGCCGGTTGAGCGTGTTGTGTGCGAAGTCGTAAATCTCGATGTCTCCCAAGGCCCCCACCCTGGTGGAAAAGGTATTCACTGCCACGCGTTTACCGTCCGGGGAGAGCGAAGTGACAGAGTAAGGGCGGGGCGGCGCGGGGATGGCCTGCTCATCGCCCTTACGGTTCAGCCAGATCAGATTTCCATTCTCATTTTCGGGGCCGCCCGGACAATAAATGAGTGATCCGTTCCGGCTGAGGGCGAAGTGAGCCGCACCGTTCCCCTCCACTTCGGATACCCCTTGAACAACTGGCACGGCCCGACCTGTGACTTCCAGCCGCTTCAGGTCAACCGGCAGCGCAAAAAGGTCACCAGAGTGGGCATAGATGATGTAGCCGCTCGAGTCGGTGGTCGCCGCGTACCGAGCCATCGCGGCATGCTCCAAGACCACGCGGTACTTGCGCGAATCAAGCGACAGCACGGCGATCTGGGAGTCGTCGAAGAAGGAGGGGCTCGTCAGCTTGCCGATGAGAAATAGTACCGCCTTACCGCCCGGTAGCACCTCCGGCCAGCGGTGCGTCCGCTGGCCGCCAGCAGCGTCGGGGGTGGTGAGCGTTTCCACATTGCCGCCGCCATCCGAGAGGCGCATCAGTCCTGAGGTAGCTGAGGGCGAGAACACGATCGTGCCGTCCAGAGCCCAGCTCCCTCCCCGGCCTAATGGCGCGTCCGCGAGCGTGACGGGTGGCCCACCCTCCGTCGAGACCTTCTTAAGCTTGTTGTCGGCAAAAAACCCTATCCATTGCCCATCGGGCGAAAAGAACGGCGCTTGCCCCCTTTCGGTGCCTGGCATCGGCGTAGCTTGAAGGGCCTCAAAGCGGCGGAGGTGAAGCTGCGATGGGGCACGTGTGGCGGCATAGACCAGCTTTGTCCCATCCGGCGAGAGCGCAAGGCCCGGCCCTTCGCCGAAGCCGAATGGCAGGTCGCCCGCCGGGAGCGTAAGTGCGAACCTCTCGACCGGCAGGGAAACCAGGCGCTCCGCACGCCGGAGGGATAGTAGAGCGCCTATCAGAGAAACCGTCATGAGGCCCACCAACCCCCACGGGAGGATACGTTGCCAGGTCTGTAGGGACGTCCCGCGTGCGCGGGATGCGCCCCTTTCGGGGCGGACACGTTGGTCCGCCCCTACGTCCGCGACGCCGCTCAGCGTTTCTTCTATCGCAATCCGCGCTTCGCCGATGTCGCGCAGGCGCTGCTTGGGATCTTTGATCAGGCAGCGACGAATCAATACGCGAAGGCGCGGCGTCTGGGCGGGCAGCGCCTCCCAGTCGGGCGCGGCGCGGACGACCGCGGCCAGAACGTCGGTGACCGTATCGCCCTCGAACGGCTGGCGTCCGCCCAGCATTTCGAAGAGCACGCAGCCGAACGACCAGATGTCGGCGCGGCGGTCAACCGGTTTGCCGCGCGCCTGCTCGGGCGACATATATGCTGCGGTGCCCAGAATCACCCCGGCTTGCGTCGCCGCCATGCTCAAGGTGGGAGAGTCCTGTAGCGGCGATGTCCCCATCGCCGCGCCTTGCGAGGGCGAGGACGCCGCCGCCACAGATATATCGAGCGCCTTCGCCAGACCGAAGTCGAGGAGTTTTACCGTGCCGCCGGGCGTGATTTTGATGTTGGCGGGTTTCAGGTCTCGATGGATGATGCCGCGCTCGTGAGCGGCTTCGAGCCCTTCCGCGATTTGCTTGGCGATGGGCAGAGGATCGAAACTCGAAGATCGAAAATCGAAACTCCAGCCGATTTTCGAGTTTCGAATTTCCATTTTCGTCTTTTGCAGTAGCTCAGCAAGCGTCGGCCCTTCCACCAGTTCCATGGCGAGCGCCTGGATACCCCCGGATTCCTCCAGACCGTATATCGCCGCGATATTGGGATGGTTGAGCGAGGCGAGGATCTGCGCTTCGCGCTGGAAGCGAGCCATGCGTTCCGCGTCTTTGGCAAACGCTTCCGGCAGGACTTTCAACGCCACCTCTCTGCCGAGCTTGGAATCGGTGGCCCGGTACACCGCGCCCATTCCGCCCTCGCCCAGTTTGCTGGTGATGCGATAGTGTGAAACAGTTTGCCCGATCATTCGACAGCCTTGTAGCTCAGCGTTGCGGCTAATCTACACCATCCGGGCGACCTTGCAAAACTCAAACCATTTTCGCTCGGTCTTACCCCTCCGGCGCTTGCCAGACATATGGAAGCGTGGTAAGAACTCGGCCTTGGCGAAGCGAATGCAGGAGGCCGGAGGGTCCCCTACACGAAGAGATGGCACACCAACGCGAGGCTCGGCCCAAGACACCTCTAATGTAGAAGGGGAAGGCTGACCGATGCACGCGGGTTGGAAATCCCAAACTTGCTGGGTTGCGGGGCTCACGGTCCTTTCGGCCGTGCCGCTCCTCGCACCTGAGCAACATAGCCCGAACCTTACGAGCGAGCGTTGGCCGGCGCATTGGATCGCCTCGCTCGACGGCCCTCGGCGCGAATTCGGCGTGTACTATTTCCGCAAGGCGTTCGAGCTGGCGGCCGTCCCCAATCATTTCATCATTCATGCATCGGCGGACAACCGGTACGAGCTTTTCGTCAACGGCGCGCGCGTGGTCGAAGGCCCAGCGCGAGGCGACCTTGACCACTGGCGCTATGAGACGCTCGATATTGCCGCTCGCCTGCGCCTTGGCAAAAATCTTCTCGCCGCCATCGTTTGGAACTTCGCCGAGGCCGCTCCCATGGCGCAGATGACGAACGAAACCGGACTGATTGTCCAAGGTGAAGCGGCGGCGGAAACCGCCGTCAACACGGACAAGTCCTGGCGCTGCCTAAAGGACGCGGCTCGGGAGATGATCCCCCCAGATTGGCGAAAAATTGGCGGCTATTTCGTGGTAGGGCCGGGCGAACACGTGGATGGCAACAAGGTCCCCTGGGGGTGGACGTCGCCTGACTACGACGATTCCACGTGGAAGCTCGCCAACGAAATCTCTGAGGGCGGCCCGCGCGGCATTCAGGACAGCCCCTCGCGCTGGATGCTCGTCCCCAGGACCATTCCGTTCATGGAAGCGCGCGAAGAGCGGCTGCAGCGGGTCGTTCGCGCATCGGGCGGCAACCAGTTTCTCGAGAGCTTTCTTAAGGGCCATGCGCCAATCCGCGTGCCGCCCCATACACATGCAACGCTTCTCTTCGACCAGACTTACCTCACCACAGGTTATCCGGAACTGACGGTGAGCGGCGGCGCCGGCGCCGAGGTCACCGCGACTTACGCCGAAGCGCTGTTCGCGGGCAACTCGAAGGGCAACCGAAACGAGACGGCGGGAAAAGAGATTCGCGGCCTGGAAGACCATTTCCTGCTTGATGGCGGCGCGCATCGCACGTACCGCCCGCTGTGGTGGCGCACCTGGCGGTACTTCCAGGTTGACCTCGCGACCGCAGACGAGCCCCTAGTGCTCGAGAATATCGCCTCTGAATTTACCGCCTACCCATTCCAGACGCGGGCCACGTTCACCTCCGACGACCCCACGCTCGCCAAGATTTGGGAAGTCGGCTGGCGGACGGCCCGCCTGTGCGCGCACGAGACTTACATGGACTGCCCGTATTACGAGCAACTGCAGTACGGCGGCGACACGCGCATTCAGGCTCTCATATCGCTCTCCCTCACCGACGACGATCGGCTCGTGAAAAATGCCATCGAACAGTTGAACGAATCGCGCACGCCCGACGGCTTGACCCAAAGCCGTTATCCGTCGTTCCTTCCGCAGTACATCCCGCCGTTCTCGCTCTTTTGGATCGGCATGATGCGGGACCTCTGGTGGTACCGCGGCGAGCGGGAATTCCTCCGCCCGCTTCTCCCCAACGCGCGCGGGGTCCTGGGTTGGTTCGAGTCCAGGCTTACTAGCTCAGGCCTTCTCGGCAAACTCGAATGGTGGGACTTCGCGGATTGGACGAGCGACTTCGAGGATGGCGTCCCGCCTCAGGAATCCGACGGCCAGTCCTCCATTTTGAGCCTGCAATTTGCCCTTGGACTCGAAAGCGCCGCGGACCTCGAAGAGGATTTCGGCAACCCCGGTATCGCCGCTCAAGACCGGAAACTCGCTGCCGAAATCACCGCCGCCGTTCATCGCACCTGTTGGGCCCCCGGGCGCCATCTTATCGCGGACACGCCCTCGCATAAACATTTCAGCCAGCACGCGAATATCCTGGCAGTCCTCGCCGGCGCGATTCCGCCCGATGACCAGCCCGGCGTGATGCGAACCGCCTTGAGCGACTCCTCGTTGACCCAGTGTTCCTACTACTTCCGCTTTTACTTGTTTCGCGCCATGAAGAAGGCGGGCTTGGCAGACGAGTACCTCCAGCAGCTCGGGCCCTGGAAGCACATGCTCGAGCTTGGCCTCACCACCTGGGCCGAAACCCCCGAGCCCACACGCTCGGACTGCCACGCTTGGAGCGCGCACCCGAACTTCGACCTGCTGGCCACCGTTGCCGGCATTGAGCCGGCTGCGCCTGGCTTCGCCCAAGTCGTCATCGCGCCCCACCTCGGGCCGCTTCGGTCGGTCGAAGCTACGCTTCCGCACGCGCTCGGTGAAATCCGCGTCGCCTATCGCCGCCAGGGCGACCACCTCGACGCCGATATTTCTTTGCCTCCGAAAGTGAACGGCTGGTTAGTTTGGAAGGCGTCGAAAATAGCGCTTCACGGCGGCAGCCAGCGAGTAAGCTTATGAGCGCTCGGAGTTGTCGCCGCCTCTCGCGCCCGAGGGGAAGGGCTCATTTCAGCGTCTTGACATAGGTGACCATTTGCCAAAGCTGCTGGTCAGGCAGTGCGGACCACGACGGCATGCCCTTGCGAAGCCGGCCATTTCGCAACGCCCAGAACAACACGCCTGCCGGAGCGTTTTGGATGAGGGGTGAATGGAGATTCGCCGCATGCTCCAAGCCGCGCCCGTCTGGGCCATGACATTCCGCGCAATGCTGTTGGAACAATTTTTTACCGGCGGCAGCAGCTTCCGCTTGACCCTGGTACGGATTCCCGAGAGACCGTGCCCATCTTGGAGCTTTACTAAGCTGGGCCGCAGGCCCTTCTTCCTGCTTTCCCGGCTTGCGCGCGGCCGCGGCCCATACGGCCATCAAACATAACGCCCAAGCAGCGATGATCGAAGCCGTCGCCGTCCGACGGCCATCGAAATGCCAGATCATCGGAACCACCTCCGAATCTGGCGATCGAATCTTGGGATCTCGTAAGAAACGCCAATCCGCGCCAGGAATGGAAGGCTGTTTCGGCTAAGCCCGAAGGCGGGAGAGATCCGCAGCGTGACGCTGTTTCCCACACGCCAGGCCAGGATAGGCGCGGCATAATGCGAGGTGCCCTGGAGCGTGGCGGCATTCCAGGTGCCGAGACCCCCGTAGAACTCCACTCCCGCCAGAAAATTTTCACCGCACCACCGGCAACTTTCGGAGATCGCAGCCAGCTTCAGTGGTCGGCTCGCGCCCACGGCATAGCCGAACTCCCAAGGCGCGTTGGCCAGGTTCTTTTCCGCGATGAAGTTTTCAGAAACGTTCCAGCCCTTGTGGTTGCTGCCGAGAATCAGCTTGGTTTCGACCTCGTGGTTGCGGACGGCGCGCAATTCCGAATTGCTCCCGATGAAGTCATCTTTCGAGTCGAATCCCACAACCTCCTTCATCGTCTTGTCGGCGTCACTGATGTCCTCGAACTCGACGTAGATTACAGGATTGATCCAGTGCTCGCCCTCCAGAGGCCGAAAGCGGTTTTCCCAACGGAAGCCGGTGAAGACGGCGCTATCGTGGAGAGTCTTCTGGCCCTCCACATAAAGCTCGGTGGTCCACCAGCCGTTCACCCCATATTCAAGTTCCGTCCAGTTCGCCAGAAAGCGATTGGAAGTTCTGGGCACACCCAGGACCAAATTGGGGGAGATTTCGAGGTTTCCCCGCTCCTCCATGTTGTGGCTGTAAGTGACGAAGTAAAGATCATCGCCGGCATGCAGCCCGCGGGAGCAGAATGCGCCGAGCGCCAGAAGAAAAAGCGCGATCCTTCGGGGTTTGCCCACCCTAAACCTCCTTGACGCCGTCTCGATGTAGCGCTGGCATGAGCGCCAGCCAGCGCGCTCTCCACCGGCAAGCCCGCTTGCGCAGGGTGCTTCTGATTGCCCGCTACTTTATCACTTTCGGCGTGCCCTCGCGTCAAGCCGAGCTTGGCTTCACCTGAACGTGCCGCTTTTCCGACTGGGCTACGCCCTTGATATACGCTTCGAGCGCTTGGCGGGAGGTATGGCGCGGTGTATACCCGAAATCCGTCTTGAGGCGTGTCGAATCCACTACCCAGGGATAGCGAACCATGTCGAGAACGCCGGCGGGAAAAGGCGACAAGTGCAAGCTCCAAAGGAGCGCGACGATGGGGTAAATGAGATTTTCGGGCAGAGGCAGCGGCTTTTTGCCCAGTGCTCGCGCGAGCTCGCTGAACGGGACAACCCCATCACCCGAGCAATTCAGAATCCCCCGCCAGTCGCTCTTGATCGCGCGATAGAGGATTTCGCCGATGTCTTCCTCGGAGATGAACTGCATCGGCGGGTCCGAGCCGCGAACCGCGGCCATCCACGGAAAGCCTCGCGCCGGCCATTCCATCATCGTGGAGACGATATTGCGCGTGTGCGGGCCCAGCACGATCGCGGGACGCAGAATGAGCGTCGAGACCGCTGGATGCTCCGCAGCAAACGCCTGCGCCTTGCGGTCCACTTCGCCTTTGTGCTTCGA
This sequence comes from Acidobacteriota bacterium, assembly GCA_003225365.1. GTDB lineage: Bacteria > Acidobacteriota > Terriglobia > UBA7540 > UBA7540 > Gp13-AA74. The sequence continues at coordinate 18,140 of QHZN01000119.1, read as the reverse complement.
ATAAAGATAGCGCGGGGTGCCGGTGACCTGCGACTCCTCACTCAGAAATGGAGGCTCCGAAGGATTCGCGGGATTCACATAAGCCGTGGCGCTGCTGGCATAAACGACGCGGCGGAGGCTGGCGGCGTTTGCGGCGCGGAAAAAATTCTCGGAGCCTTGGAGATCCACTTGCCGATGACGGCGCGCGTCATGAATGGGATTGAATTGCCAGGCCAGGTGCAGCCCGGTGTTGATGGAGTGGGATTGGAGCAGGTCGCGCAGCTTCCTCCACGGTTCGGTGAGGTCAAATTGCAGGAACTCCGACAGGCATCCGACCGACGTGGCCCGCGGCCGGATATCGAGGCCCAGGACGAATTCGCAGTCGGGCTCCGCGCCCAGCCGCTCGATGAGGCGCTCGGCCAGATAGCCGCTGCTGCCTGTAATGGCAAGCCGAATTCCCAAGTAGAGTTGCCTCCCGATCCCTGGACTGGGGAGTCGGCTATCCGCCGCGAAGAGTTTCGATCAGATGTTCCGAGGCCCGCAGGGAAAACGCCAGGATCGAGATCGTCGTCGTCTTGTCGGTGCAATTCAGGAAAACACTTGCGTCGGCGACGTAAAGGTTTGACACGTCGTGGCACTGGCCAAATCGGTTGGTAACGAAGCGCTTCGAGTCGTTTCCCATGCGGCAGGTGCCGGTCTCGTGCAGGCTGTAGCCGGGGATTTCCGGGGCGTCGGCCACGCCCCACCTTTCCCCGCCCGCCGCTTTGAGTACGTCGGCGCACGCTTGCTTTGAGTGCTCCCACATCTCGAGCACGTTGGTGTCCCACTGGAAATGGATTCGCACCGCCGGCCGGCCGTAAATGTCTTTTGCTTCCGGGTCAATATCCACGTAATTGGTGTCGGAGCGAAGCGTCGGCGCCTGCACCGTGAAACTGACCGGCGTCGGGTAATAGCGCTTGATGTCGCGCTTGAATTTTGACCCGAAGCCTTCGAGCCGTTTGTAATACCAAGGAAGCTCTTCCGTGCCTCCGTAAGGATAGACCGAATATCCTCGGATAAATTTTTCCTGGTGGGGGCTCTCGAGGTTTTGCCAGCGCGGCATCCAAGCCACGGTGCTGCTCGAAACGTTATCCGGAAAGCTCGGCTGCCCGAGCAACTGCGGCAGGTAGCCGTAGGCCGACGTGCCGTAAAGATGGTCGCAAAGATTACGGCCGAGCTGGCCGCAGGAATTGGCAATGCCGGTGGGCCAGAAGCGCGATTTCGAGTTCAGCATGATGTGCGCGGTCTCGACCGTGGAGGCGGCCATGACCACCGCGCGGCCGTAAACTTCGCGCTCCGCACGCGTGGCGCGGTCCACATACGCGACCCCCTTGGCGCGGCCGTTTTCGTCCACCAGGACTTCACGCGCCAAAGCGTTCTGGACCAGTTCGAGGTTGCCGGTTTTTTCTGCGAGGGGCAGGAAAAACCAAGGAGTGGAAAAAAACGACCCCGTGTCACAGCCCTCTGTGCAGTTGCCGCAAAAATGACAGGCCGGGTGGCCCGCGTGCTCCTGAGTCAGTTGCGCGATGCGGTCGGGGAGGTACGGGACGCCCAATTTGTCGCAGCCCGATTTCAGGATGTAATCCAGGCAGCGAAAATTCATCGGCGGCAGGTAATCGCCGTCCGGATTGCTCGGGCGATTCTGTACGGTGCTCGCGACGCCGATCATGCGCTCGGCGCGGCTGTAATACGGCGCCATCTCCTCGTAGCCCACCGGCCAGTCCGTGTCGAAACCGTCGCGGCTGGCGGCGCGGAAGTCAATCTCCCCAAAGCGCGCCGACGAGCGTCCCCAAAAATTCGTCTTCCCGCCCACCGCCCAGCAGCGCGGCCACATCCATTCGGTCCCCGGCGCGGTCGTGTAAGTGATCTCGTGCTCCCAGATGCCCGCCGTGTATTCGTTGTCCATGTAGCCGTAGGACTGGGCGCGCGTTTTCGGGTCGCCGAAGCCACGGTATTTCATATCGAAGGGTTGGCGATGATTGCGAAAGTCCTTGGCCGGGTCGAGGCGGCGCCCGGCACTCAGCGCGCAGACCTTCAGCCCGGCCTCGCACAACGTCTTGACGGCCATTCCGCCACCTGCGCCCGTGCCGACGACAATTACGTCGTAGGTTTTTTCAGCCATGGTAGCTCGGTCTAAGAGTCGAAAGTCTAAGGTCGAAGGTTAAAGGTCAGAAGGTATCGGCTCTCGTAAGCGGCGGTTTTTCGTCCTCCCGCCTCACCCCTCGGCTTTTCGCTTTCGACCCTCGACCTTCGACTTTCAACTGTTCACCGAGAGCAGATGCTTATGCTCCGGGTCGTTCTTATGTGGACACCCAGGAGACTCCGAATATAGCTTGAGTCCTGGGTAGTCCAACTGTTCCATGCCGATGCGCGAAGTGTAAAAGCCCATCACGGTGTAATCGCGAATCAGTTCGAAGAATGCGCGCCCGTCTTCTTCGCCCGGGCGAAAGTGGTCTTTGTAGGCTAGGTGTTCGAGGAGGCCGCTCTGCTCGTCGGCCGCAAGGTCCATGAACCTTCTTCCGTAAAGGCTTTGAGCGTGCGCCTCGAGCCACGAGAGGCCGTAGCGGAACCGGTATTGGATGGAGGAGTCGGCGGAGGCCATAAAATCAACAAACTCGGCCACACCAGCCTCGCGGGCGCCCGGCGTGCCATCACTCGGAATGATCAGATCGGTCAGTCGCTCAAGGGTTGTGTACTCTGCGGGCGAGAAGAATCGAGGGGAATACTCGGCCGGTCGGATTTCGGCCGGACCGGGTGACAAATGCTCGCAGGCATAAACCCAGCGCGAGAAGCCCGGGAACTGGCTCGCCCAGGCGCCGAGCGCCAGCATCCGAAGCACTTCCCGACGTTCGATTCCCTGTCCTGCCATTGTTTCCGTTGTGGCGCGACCGTCCCATTCGCGGAGTTTACCCTGAGCCCCTTCCCTGGGGTCAGGGCCGTTCGCAGCGGAAGGGCGAACGGGCTCAGGGCAAGCTTGACCGCATGCCCAGGCCGGCTGGAAGCCGGCGCTACAACGCGACGATAGTCTGCACGCTTGGCGCGTTCGCCGTCAAGCGCCTCTCAATCCAAGGTGGTTGGCGAAGCGAGCCCTGTAGGGGCCCGGCACGCTCCACCGACGCATGGGACTTCGCGGCCCGCTGCACTGGGTCTGGAATGCATGCGGTTCCCAGATTTGATAATCGGAGGGTTGCGAGGGCGCGGTATCCTTGGCCCACGCCAGGGGCCGAAGCAGCACTGCGGTCAAAAGGCACCGCAACGCGTCAGGGTGCTACAGCAAAGGCCGCCCTTGTACAATCTCAAACCACATTCGCATTCATGGCCCAACCGTGCCGCGCCTTCAATGCGCCGCCTTTTGGTAGTTCGGATAAGGCGGCCGGTGCGGTGTGGGCAAGGGGTTTTCCTTGAGTTTTTCGAGCACCACTTCGACCGCCTTTTCGAGCTGCGGGTCGTGGCCCTGGCGGACGAGTTTGGGATCGTATTCCACTTCGATATCCGGCGGCACGCCGTGGTTTTCGACGTCCCAGGCGCCATCGGTGGTATAGAACGCCAAGTTCGGAGTGCCCGTAAACCCGCCGTCAATCAAATCCGCGGGATTCGTGTAATGCCCCACCAATCCTCCCCAGGTCCTTTTCCCAATGAGCGGGCCGATACCCGTATGACGGAACATCCACGGCAACGCGTCGCCGCCCGAGCCGGCCATTTCGTTAATGATCATGACCTTGGGTCCGAAGATGGCCTCGATGGGCGTGGTGATGTCCTTGCCTTCGCGCAGCGTCCAAAAGCTCAAGAGCGGCCGCCGCAGGTATTCAATGACATAGTCCGCGATGTCGCCGCCGCCGTTGTAGCGCTCGTCGATGATTGCCGCCTCCTTGCCGACCTGCGCGAAATAGTAGCGGTTGAAGTTCGTGAAGCCCGCTCCGGCAGTGTTGGGGAGATACACGTAGGCGACGCGGCCGCCGGTCATTTCGTCCACTTTCCGGCGATTGTCTTCAATCCAGGCCAGGTTGCGAAGCGCAATTTCATTTTCCACCGGCACCACGGTCACTTCGCGGGAGCCCGAGCCGTCGGGATGGGGACCGACTTTGAGGACGGCCTGCTTGCCTGCCGTCTCCTGAAATAAGCTGTAGATGTTGTCGGAACTGTGCAACTCGCGGCCGTTGACGGCGAGCAGGTATTCCCCGACCTTCACGTTGACTCCGGGCTGCGTGAGGGGCGCGCGCAGCCGCGGGTTCCAGTTTTCTCCATTGAACACCCGCGCGAATCGGTAGCGGCCGCTCTCGGTTGTGTAATCGGCTCCGAGCAGCCCGACGCTCACCTTCTTGACTTCGGGATAGTCCCCGCCGCCCACGAACATGTGGCCGATGGTGATTTCGCCGAGCATATCTGTGAACAGGTAATTCAGGTCGTCGCGGCTCGCGAGGTTCGCGAGGAAGGGGGCGTAACGAGCTTCGATCTTAGCGATATCGACGCCGTGCAGGTTCGGGTCGTAGAGGAAGTCGCGCTCGTCGCGCCAGACTTGGTAAAACATGTGCCGCCACTCGGCGCGCGGGTCCACATAAACTTCCATCCCCTCGAGCTTCAGAGGCCCGCCCTCGCCGGGCTTGGGCGGCTCGACGGTCGCCGCGCGAATGAACCACTGCTTTTCCTGGCGGTAGAGCATCTTTTCGCCGCTGAACGTTAAGTCGAACGACTGGACTCCCGTGAGAATCTGTTCGGTCTTGCGCGTCTTAAGGTCGAACTTGCGAACCGTCAATTTCGCCCCGGGCCCCTCTTCGCCAACCAGGTCCACCGGCGGGCCCTCGACCAGAAACAGCTCGCCCGTCTTCCCGGCTTCCAGCGCCTGATAGTTTCCTGCGGAGATAGGCAAGGCGAGAATACGCTGGCCGATATTCTCCATGTCAATCCGGACGCTGACCGGCTCCTCCTTTTTCTTTTCTTTCTCGTCCTTTTCCGCCGCCGGTTTTTCACCCTTGGCGGCTTCCGCCTTTTCTTCGTCACTCTCCGGAGCGATGGGCGAGGGCTCATCGCTTCGCAGCACCATGACGTAAACGTTGCGAGTAACAGGGCGGTTGAGGCTGGTCATATCGAGCCAGCCCTGGCTCAGCGCCGTATCAGTGCTGGCTGTAAAGAACAAATTCTTACCGCCTTTATCGAAGGCGGCGTAGAGCGCGTCGCTCATCCCATCCGTCAACTGGAAGCTCTTCGACTGGTCGAGCGAATAAGCGAAAACCGCATGGAGGTAATTATTCAGTTGCTTCGTGTAAGCGATCCAGCGGCTGTCGGGCGACCAAGCGGGGTTGAGCTGGTTGTAGGGACCCGCGTAAGTGTCCGTATCCACGCGCACGGGAGTCTTCTTGTCGACGTCCACAAACCAGACATTCAGGCGCTTGTCGGTATAAGCGATCTTCTTGCTGTCCGGCGACCAGACGGGCGAATAGTAAAAAGTGGGCGGGTCGCCGAGGCTGATTTTTCGGACTTCCCCCAGGCCGCTCTGGGCGCGGATGTAGAGTTCGTACTCGCCTGATTCGTCTGAGAAGTACGCGATGGATTTGCCGTCCGGCGACCAAGCCGGGTCGAGTTCGTTCGTGGCCGGAGTCTTAGTCAGATTCCGGATATCTCCTTTCTCGGCTGGGACGGTCAGGATTTCGCCTCGTGCCGCAAAGACCGCTCGCGCACCCGTCGGCGAAATTCCGGCGGCGCGGATAGTTTCCGGCTTGATGGCCTCGAAGTGCGGACGAACTTCCGGCAGATCACCGGCAATGCTTACCGCGACCTCCTTTTCTCCGCCGGATTTCAAGTCCAGCAAGTGGAGTGAGCCAAGCTGCTCATAAACGATGACGCCCGGCCCCGCCGAGGCCGACTTGATGTCGAACCCGTGATTGGTGATGACTTCCTTCACTCCTCGGGACTTGGTGTCGTAGGCGAAGAGGCTGACGGGGCCGTCGCGGTCGGACAGGAAGTAAATCGTGTCGCCGACCCACATGGGATCGGAGTCGTTTGAATTTTCCCTAGGGATCTTGGCCTCGATGCTGGAATCAGCGAGGTTCGCAATCCAAATGGGCGTCGTCTGTCCTCCTCGGTAGCGCTTCCAGGCCGCCTGCCACCGGGCGTTCGGAACGTAAGCCAGGTGCGAACCGTCGGATGAGAATGAGCCTTCCCGCGCGCGCGCGAGCGGCACCTCGGTTGGATACCCGCCATCCAGAGACACGGTGTAGAGCCGAGTGTCGCTGAAGGTGAAACTGGCGCGTGGTGAGCGGAAAAGGATCGAGCGCCCGTCGGAAGTCCAGCCTACAACTTCGTCGGCGCCAGGGTGGTAGGTCAACTGGCGAGGGACGCCGCCCTCCGCCGAGACCACGTAGACGTCCGGGTTGCCGGCGTACTCCCCGGTGAAGGCCACCCAGCGGCCGTCGGGAGAAAACTTGGGATGCGTTTCGATGCCCACACTCGAGGTCAGGCGTTTTGCCTCCCCGCCGTCGCGACCCACAATCCAAAGGTCTCCGGCGAAGGAGAAGACGATTTGGGTATTGCTGACCGTTGGCTCGCGCACGAGCATCGGTTTTTGGGCTTCGGCCAGGGCCAAGCTCGACATGCAGGCCATGGCGATCACGGCAGTCATTCCCGCCCTTCGACTCCCGCTCACAGTTCGACTTCGCTCACTGTCCCTGAGCGGAGTCGAAGGGAGGGCCGTGAGCCAAAGTCGAACGGCGAAGCTTGTCCTCCGCGCAAGCGGGGGAGCGAGAATCCGCGAAGAAACGAATTGGACCCCCGCTTCTGCGTGGGTGACACGCGAAGGCACACCGTAGATTCCTCTTCTCACTTTTCTTCCCTCCTCCGAAACCAGCCGCTTGATCGCTGCGCGCATTCTACACCCCGAAGTCAGGACGCAAGCGAAGTCTTTGATTCAAAGGGCTGGTGCCGTCGTAAGCGCAGAGCGCCGCTTTTGCGGAGTGTGGCTCTTCCAGTTGTGCGTGCGGTCGGTCAAATTCGCGCGCTGTCTGAGCAGGCGCACTGTAATGAAGAAATATCGGTCCGAAAGAAAGGGACGACGGAGGCGCGACACGACAATAGAATGCGACCCGGCGAAGACCATTGCCAGACAAGAGCCGGAGCCCCAAAAACGGAAGTCTGCGCTGACCGCTACAAAATCTATATGTGTGCGGGCCGTCCGATCGTTGTACCATATGAGCTAACTTGCGGGGTGGATTGCCCAGGTTCTCAGCTTGCTTTCAAAAAAACCGCCCAGCAAACTGGAGGCGTCCCATGACTTACTTCTGCGCCACCACCATTGCTGCAGCCTTGATGACCTTCGCTCTACCTCAGAACGCAGCCGGACCATCCGCCACAGATGTCATTGGCCGTGTAACCCAGGCAAGCGTCTTAGTGCTGTCAGGTGAGGGCGCAGGCAGGCTCAATTCGACGAGTAGCGGTGTGATTGTGCGTTCAAACGGAGTCATATTGACGGCATATCATGCCATCAAGGATGCCAAGGAAGTTCAAGTTCGTTTGAAGGGCGGCGACGTATATGACCAAACTGTTGTAATCGGTCTAGACGAGCGACGTGATGTCGCGGCATTGAGGATTACTGCCACGAATCTTCCGACCCTCCCTGTGGGCTCGGGGCAAAACCATCAGGCAGGAGAGACTGTGTACGTAGTCTCCAATTCCGCGGGGCTTCCTTGGAGTGCCAGCCAAGGGGTTCTCGCTGCGTCAAGGCTTGCGGACGAGATACAAGGGGCAGGCCAAGGATACCGGGTCATCCAATTCACGGCATCCGTTGCTGGGGGTGCCAGCGGCGGCCCGCTAGTTGATGCGAAAGGTGACCTGATCGGTGTTATCACAAGAGCAGTTCCTTCTGGGCCGGGTTTTGCTGTCCCTATCGAATCGGTGATTGGATTGGCCGATGGCACAATGAACCTCCCACTCGGCAGCGGCTCCGCGCTGCAGATCCCGCGGAGTCACCAGACGCCCTCATCGGCGGCTGTGGTAGCGGCGAACCCACAGGAGATTCTTCGCTCGGCAAAAACGATCGTAGTTCTCACGAAGACCACGTTCTTCACGACCGATAGTCTTGAGAAAGGGCTACTTAAGGAGAAGGCATTTGGGGGTCTGGGCTTAACTATCGTGAAGGATGCGCGCGTGGCGGACCTTCTCATCACCATCGATCGTCCATTATTCACTTATTACTTCACGTACTCGATCACTGACCCTAGGACGTCAATTGTCCTTGAGGACGGCAGAGTGACTGCTTTTGACGGTAGCATTGCCGCCGGAAAAATTGCGAAACAGCTCGTCAACAAATTGGCCAGAGATCGTCGATCAGCATCTGAATCGAAATCGAATTGATCCAGCAAGTAGAGATCCTTCTTAACTCTGCGGCTTGCAGTCCCGTTGGAATTCGCGACTGGGCCGCCACCACGATATTCGTCTTTCCGGTCTCATCGTCGTGACTGGGTTGACTCTCTTTGCGGGGCGCGCCCTGCCAGTCCGAATTTAAGATAGACTATCCTTGGAAAAGAACGTGACGGCAGTCGAAAGGAGAAGGATCAACGCATGGGTGTGGGGCACGCCGCGGTGGCACTGGGCGCTTCGAGAGCCTCTCCTCGCCTGAACGCGGGCTGGCTGGTTTTTGGGGCGTTTCTCGCAGATTTCCTTTTGGGCATCTTCGCCACGGTGGGCCTCGAACAGGCTCACGTCCCTGCCGACTTTGCCTCCCGCCACTACCTCACCTTTACTTTTCCTTATTCGCACGGCCTCGTACCACTGCTTTTGTGGGGCGGACTTTTCGGGTACATCGTCTCCCGAGCCCAGAGGCTGGACCAGCGGCGCGCCTTCCTTGTCCTCGCCGCCGTCGTGGTTTCCCACTTCCTGCTGGACGGTCTCGTGCATATCGCGGGCTTGCCGCTGGCCGGAGAAAACTCGCCGAAGCTCGGGTTGGCGCTTTGGGATCACATGCCGCTCGAACTCTCAATTGAGACGCTGATGGCGGGCGCCGGTGCGGTCCTCTATGTGATTGCGGCGGGCGCGGGCGCGCCTCGAGCGAGCCGGTGGGGGATTCCGGTCTTCATGACGCTCCTGACCGGACTAACGTGGACCCAACTGTTTATGACCACGCCGCCCGTGCCGGCGCAACTCGCGGTCAATTGGATGGCCGCGCCGCTCGTCTTCGGCGTCGTCGTTTATACGTTGGATCGAAAGCGGGCCCGAGGAGCGCTTGGCGAGCCGCGCCGCCAGGGGATTCGATGAAGCCCATTAAACATCTGCGTTGGTGGATCGTTTGGACCCTGTTCGCGTCAACAGTCATCAACTACATCGACCGTCAAACTCTTTCGGTGCTCGCGCCGGTAATTATTCGGGAATTCCATTTCACCCACAGCGATTACTCGCGGATCGTGTCGGCGTTTCAGATCGCCTACGCGGGGATGTGGCTGATCGGGGGCGTGCTGATTGACTTCATCGGGACGCGCATCGGGCTGACGCTGGCGATGATCTGGTGGTCCGTGGCGAGCATGTTGCCCGGACTGGCCCATTCATTGTCGCAGTTCAGTCTATTCCGTTTCCTGCTCGGCCTCGGCGAGGGCTGCAACTGGCCCGGCGCCAGCAAAACCGTCGCCGAATGGTTTCCGGCGCGGGAGCGCGGGCTCGCCGTCGCCATCTTCGACAGCGGCTCGAGCGTGGGCGCGGTCATCGCTCCACCTTTCGTGGTTTTGGTGGCGAATGCTCTTGGGTGGCGATATGCTTTTCTCACTGCCGGGCTGCTCGGATTCTTTTGGCTCATCCCTTGGCTGATACTCTACCGCCCGTTGGACAAACACCCGAGACTCACTCCCGAGGAGCGCCAGCTCGTCTGTATTGGGCGCGACACGGCGACAGTTTCAGCCCAAAGGGGCGCAGCGCGCTGGCTCGGTTTGCTCAGGCAGCCGAACACCTGGGGCATCGTGCTCGGGCGCTCGCTCACTGATCCGATCTGGTGGTTCTACGTTTTCTGGCTTCCGCAGTACTTGAGCGACGCGCGCGGCTTCAGCCTAAAGCAAATCGGCGCCTTTGCCTGGATTCCGTTCCTCGCCGCTGACATCGGAAACTTCACGGGCGGCTTCGCATCGGGCTATCTTATCCGGCGCGGCGTGAAAGTGGTTCCCGCAAGGAAATGGGTTTGCGTCGTCAGCTCGATTCCAATTCTGGCCGGCATTCCGGCCGCGCTCGCCCACAACGCGTTTTGGGCGCTGGCATTTATCAGCCTCGCGGTTTGGGGCTACGCCAGTTGGTCCACCATGGGGCTGACTTTTCCCTCCGACCTCTTTCCGCAGGATGTCGTCGCTTCGGTTACGGGACTAAGCGGGCTGGGGGCGGGCCTGGTATCGTCGGGCTTTACGCTGGTGGTGGGGTGGCTGGTGGACAAGTTCTCCTACTTCCCCGCTTTCGTGGTTGCAGCCCTTGCGCCTCTCATTGCGACAGCTTGCGTCTTGCTTCTGATCCGTGCCCCCAAGGTTTCAACCCCCGCGTCGTCGTCGCGTGTCGCCCCCGCGTAAGCGGGGGCCCACTTTGGATTTTCCATGGATTCCCGCTTCCGCCGTTCGACTTTGGCTCACGGCCCTCCCTTCGACTCCGCTCAGGGACAGTGAGCGAAGTCGAACTGTGAGCGGGAGTCGAAGGGCAGGAATGACAAACGCGGAAGAGGCGGGAATGACGAGCGGGGGGACCCGGGAATGACATCGGGGCGGGACGACCTGCCTGCGGTTCGAAATGTGAGCGCAACCTTTTCGAGGCAGGCGTGTTCAAACTGGTAGCGCAGAAATTGGGGGTTTCGGCATTCAGCGATTCGGAAGGCGGGTCAGCTTATGCGACGCGGACTAATTGCCTTGACGATACTGTTGGGGCTGGGGCTGTTGCTTCAGTTCGGCTGCAATGGGAATACTAGATTTCAGGCCGCGAGCAACGGTGGTGGCTCGGCCTCATTGGCCGTTTTCGGCGGGGACGCGCCCGAGTGCGGCGTGCTTTCATTCCAAGTCGAGGTGACGGAAGTGGATTTGGTGCCGCAAGGGGGTGGAACGTCCGTCGTGGCGCTGTCGTCTTCCGACGCCATTTCCGTGGATTTCGCGGCGCTGACCGGTTTCCACACTATTCTGAACCTCGCGACTGTACCGGCGGGAACTTACAGCCAGGCCAAGATCACCCTCTCGAACCCCCAAATAACCATTCTCGATACGACCGTCAATCCGCCGGCGGCCGAAACCATTCCGACCTCCTTTCCGAGCTCCGCCGCGACGGTGACCGCCCATCCGAACATCAACCCCGTTCTGGTCATTCAAAACGGCGCGCCTCAAGGTCTCATCTTGGATTTCAATCTTCGCAAATCCATTCAGGTGGACGGGTCGGGCCAAGTGACGGGCGTGGTGAACCCGACATTCCGCGTTCTGCCTTCGGTGATCACGCTAGTGAAGGGGCTCGGCGAACTGGATGACCTGCACGGGACGGTCGAGTCAGTCTCGACAACCAGCAGCGACCCGAACTTTGTCGGAAGCTTCACCCTCCAGCGGCCTTCCGGTCGGACGTTGCTCGTGAACGTCACCAACTCGACGGAATTTGAAAACGTTTCTGGCTTGAGCGGCCTCGCCCCCGGGATGTTTGTCGAATTCGACGCCCACGTGGACGCCAAGGGAAACATCACCGCTGAGGAAGTGGAGGTCGAAGAGCAAACCGACGTGACCCGCGCGGTGTTGTTCGGCACGGTCACCTCCGTCTCGCCGAGCCTGGGGGGCGCGAGCTCGTTTAGGCTGTTTGTGCGCGAAGAGTTCCCGGATGTCGAAAACGTCGTCCCGCTCCGCTCCCAGGTCACTGTGAATATCACCGCGAACACCGTGATGCGAGTCGCGTTCGGCGCCCAGAGCGTGAACCAAGCGGGCCTGCTCTTCAGCACCACTTCAATCACCCCGGCCGAGCACGTGGCAGTGCTGGTTCCGATAAGCGGAAGCATGCCGCAATCCATCTTTAACGCCAACGGCATCGTCCTCCGGCAACACGGCTACCTCGGGAATCTCTCCGGAACGCCCACCGTTTCCGCCTCCGACCCCAAAGCCGGATTGTTCAGCTTCACGATCTGCTCGCCCACACTCCAGGGGCAGCCCGTTACCGTGGTGACGTTTTCGGATACCCAGTACGAAAACGGGCTCACCGACTTGCCGTCGCTAACGAGCACTCAGACGCTCATCGTCCGAGGGCTGCTGTTTTACGAGGCCGGGCCGGTGACGATCAACGGCATGCCCGTGTCAACGCCCGGATGGGTCTTGGAAGCAGGGGTCGTGAGAGAGCTCCAATAGGGCGCTAACACGGTTTAATCGGGTCCGCGGGGGTGGACCCCGGGCCCAACCGCTTTTGGTTTCGCTCTCTTTCGAAAGCCACTCAACCATCGCAATTGAAACCACTGTAACAATCTTACGTAAGCGCTTGACAACCAACCGCCAGTGTGGGACATTCAGCGTCATTGATGGAGTTTCGACACTGCAAGTTGTGGCGTCGGGGCAAGGGAAGAAATAAGGTAGATTCCAGATTCAAATTGTAGAAGTGATTGTTCCTGTTCGCGCGTTGAGCGTTGGAGGGGGTCTCGCACGGCTTCGGCCGCGCGGCGTTTCTACTTTGAGCAGAAAGCAGTTGGGGTGCGCTTCGATACCGCGCCGACCAATTGCCAATAGGCGAGGAGGACACGATGGAAGGGACACGGCAAGCAGTGTTGAGATTTAAGCTAGGCGCGGTTCTGGGGGCCGCGTTAACGATCGGCCTCATGGCGGTCCCATCCGCCCGCGCCCAGGTCCTTTATGGCACCTTGGTCGGCCATGTCACCGACCCGAACGGCGCCGCTGTGCCGGGGGCGAAAGTGCATCTCACTAATCAGGGGACGGGCGTTTCACTGGTCGCCTTAACGGATTCGGCGGGTGATTTCACTTTCACGGATGTGGTGGGTGGGCCGTACACCCTCCAGCTCGTTCGAGAGGGTTTCCAGACCTTCGAGCGGAAAGATATCCCCGTCACGAACAACGCTGTCGCGCGCGTGGACGTGGGACTCACCATCGGGGCCGTGACGCAGACTGTGGAGGTCACCTCCGCCGCTCCGCTGCTACAAACCGACACCTCCGAGGTCCACGCCAACGTGGACGCGCCGGTTCTCGAGCAGCTTCCCGTCCCATTGGGCCGGAACTATCAGCAAGTCTATCGGGCCTTGCCCGGTTTCTCGCCGCCATCGAACTCGCACTCAATTCCGACCAATCCGTCGCGCTCGTTGGCATTCAACGTGAACGGCACCAGCAACAATCAGAACAACACGCGGATTGACGGCGTCAGCACCTACAACGTCCAGTTGCCGCACGTCGCTTCATACGTCCCGAGCCTGGAATCCATCCAGGAAGTCAACGTCGTCACAGACAGCTTTGACGCGGAGCAAGGCTTCGCCGGGGGCGCGGCCATCAATGTCGAGACTAAGAGCGGCACCAACCAAATTCACGGCTCCCTGTTCGAGTATCACAGCAACAATCACACGGCGGCTTGGCCGATGCTGTTTGACAACGCGGCCGCTAATGTCGGGAACAAACCAAAGCTCGTCTTCAACCAGTTTGGGGGGGCCGTCGGCGGGCCGATAAAGAAGGACAAGCTGTTTTTTTTCTCCAGCTATGAAGGAACACTAAACCATCGCACCTTGCAGGCATTCGCCTCGGTTCTGACTCCGGCAATGCGGGCCGGCGACTTTTCCGGAGGCCTCGGCGATTTCGATTGTTTTCAATCGGACGGATCCATTCAGACTTCCTCGTCGCCGGGCTGCCCCTCGGCCGCCGCGGGCACAACCATCGCGCCAGTCATGGTAACGACCACGGAAGGCACTTCCGTCCAGGCCCAAGATGGCATGATCTTTAATCCCAATACCGGCGATCCGGCGAGTGCCCTTGGACGCCAAGTTTACTCGTGCGGCGGCGCCATTAACGTGATCGCGCCTTGCAACACGCTCGACCCCATTGCCCAGATAATGCTCGACCCGGCGCAATTTGTTGCCCTGCCCAACCGCAGCGGAGCTAGGCGCAATCTTTTTGTCTCGGGACCGTTCCATTTCCACCGAAACCAAGTTGACAACAAGATTGATCTCTACGCTTCGGATAAATTACGTTTCATCGGGACGTTTGGGTTCCTTCATTACGACTCTTTGGCGCCCACCCGGCTCGGCCCAGCGCTCGGAAACGTCATGAGCGGCAGTGGTGGTACCAGCAACCCCGGACACGGACACGGCAACACCTACCGCACGACCATCATGGGAACCTACACTTTCTCGCCCAACTTCCTGATGGACGCTCACTTCGGGTATGCGAAGCAGGGGACCGCATCTGAACAGCCTTTTCTCGGCAAGAACATCGGGCTGGATACACTGGGAATTCCCGGGACTAACGGCACGCGAAGATTCGAAAGCGGCTGGCCCGAGTTCGATATCGACAGCTTTGACACCATAGGCATCGACTCCAACTTCATGCCTTACTTCCGCCAGGATCCGCAAAACCAGTATGTGGTCAACTTCAACTGGATCAAGAACAAGCACAACCTGCGGTTCGGGTCGGACCTGGCTCGCGAGGCCCTCAACCACACGCAGGCGGAGTTCTTGAGTGCTGCTTTTGGCGCTCAGGGCGGCTTCGACTTCAACCGCGGGGTCACAACGAGCTGCCTTCCCGTCCCCGGGGCCGTTAACGCCGACAATAGCTGCAATTTCGTTTCGGCCGACTCGCGATATAACAGTGCTGCGTCATTTGTTCTGGGGCTGTCCGATTTCCGGGGGAAGGCGTTCCAGGTCCCCGACGTGTACCACATCCATGCCTGGCTATATAGTGCGTACCTCCGAGACCGTTGGACCTATAGTCCGCGGCTGACGTTCGACTATGGTCTCCGGTGGGAGCATTATCCCGTTCCGGCACGGCCTGACCGGGGCATCGAACGATATGACCCGGACCCGGCCTCAGCGACTTTTAATAAGGTATTGGTTTGCGGAGTGGGGACCGTACCCAAGGATTGCGGAATCGAGGTTAGCAGTAGGCTCTTTGCCCCCCGCGTGGGGTTCGCATACCGAGCCACGGACACGTTCGTTGTGCGCGGCGGTTACGGTATCACGTACGACCCTTATTTCGGCTTGGAGTCGTTGCGCAACAATTACCCGGTCATGGTTCAGCTCAATCAGTCTAATCCTTTGGGCGGCTTTTTCCCCGTAGGCAGCCTGGGGCAAGGACTTCCAGCCATACCCACCCCCGTCATCCCCAGTAATGGGGTGATCGACATTGCGGGTGACGTTGGTTTCTCCGGCTGGCCAAAGAAATTCGACCGCGGCTACGTTCAGTCCTGGAACCTTACCCTCCAGAAGCAGTTGCGGTGGGGCTTCACGGGTCAGGTCGGGTACGTGGCGACACGGCAAGTGCGCGAGATGGGATTCTTTAACCTTAACTCGGGACAAGTGGTCGGAGCCGGCAGCGCGGGAGAGCCGCTGTTTGCCGAAACGGGCGGATTTGCGAACCCCAATGCCAGGACCGCCGCCACCATCGAACTAAGACCTTTCGGTTCCGGCCACTACGATTCCCTCCAGGCCTCCCTCCAGCGACGGTATACCAAGGGCCTGGCGCTCACGGTCAACTACACCTGGGGCAAAGCGATCGATCAGGTGGACAACAGCGACGAAAATCCCGGTGACGATGACGGAAGGCTCCAAGTTCTGAGCCTGCTCAAGTTCAACCGTGCCCTGGCCGGCTACGACCGCACTCACAACCTCGAGATCTACCACGTTTGGGACTTGCCCTTTGGCACGGGGCAACGTTGGCTGGCTGGAGGCGGTGTTTTATCGAAAGTTGCCGGCGGCTGGCAATTGAGCGGGTTGGCGAGTTTTATTACAGGTTCCCCGTTCACGGTGTACTCGAGCGGCTCGGGCTTTGACACGCCGGGAAGCAATCAGACTGCGGATCAGGTGAAAGCTCATGTGAGCAAGCTGGGATCCGTTGACCCTGGTCTGCCTTTCTACGACCCTCTTGCTTTTGGGGATGTAAACGCTGCGCGGCTGGGCACATCCGGGTTCAACATTCTGCGTGGCCCAGGTATAGCCAATTATGACTTCGGAGTTTACCGCCGGTTTAAATTGTCGGAACGGTACAACCTGGAGTTCCGCATGGAGTCGTTCAACTTTACCAATACGCCACACTTCGATGTGCCGGATAACTTTGTGAGCGACGGCCTCCCGGCTGGATTCCCAGGCGGGTCGTCCGACGGCAGCTTTATGACCGTGACCGGCACGATCAACCTTGCCCGCGAAGGGCTTGACCAGCGACAGTTCGAATTCGCCCTTCGACTCTTTTTCTAGCCTTTCTCCGAGTTGACAGGTGAGGGACCGCGCTAAGAATGCGGTCCCTTTTTTTGGGGGGTGTTGCGCGGTTCGACGTAGCGGCGGCTTTACGCCGGTACCTGCCGAACTAAACTCGCCCCTACGCCAATTAAACGGGCGGGTTACCTGAAAGCCTCTTTCTCTCTGCTTCTTCAATCCATATAATCCGGGGCTATGCCGCCGGCTCCCCACCCGCCAGACAATCCGCGCTATCTCATCACCGGCGCCAAGGGCTTTATCGGAGCCTGGATCGTCAAGAACCTGGTCGAGCGCGGCGAGCGGCCGTGGATTTTCGACCAGGACCCTGCGTGCCACAGACTTGAGGCGATTCTTAGCCGCGAAGCTTTTGAAATGGTCCATTTCGTGCGCGGCGACGTCACCGATTTCGAAGCGCTCGACCGCGCGGTGGCGGACCTCGGCATCTCGCGCCTGATCCATTTGGCGGCGCTACAAGTCCCACTATGTGCCGCCGACCCGCGCCGCGGCGCCGAGGTAAACGTAGTTGGCACGCTCAACGTTTTCGAGGTGGCGCGCCGGCGAAAAGACCAGGTCCGCCGGGTTGTTTACGCCAGTTCCGCCGCGGTCTTCGGCCCCGAGGAATTTTACGGCGGCCGGAGCGTTCCCGAGGGCGCTTCGCTTCTTCCCGGCACGCATTACGGGGCGTTCAAACAATGTAACGAAGCGAACGCGCGCGTCTTTGCGCTCGACCACGGCGTCTCGAGCGTCGGCTTGCGCCCCTGGGCGGTCTACGGTGTGGGGCGCGACGTGGGCATCACTTCGGGGCCGACCAAGGCCATCAAGGCTGCGGTTGCAGAGCGCCCTTACACGATTCGATTCTCCGGCGGCGTGGACTTGCAATACGTCAACGACACCGCGCGGATTTTTCTAAAGTGCGCCGAAGCTGACCTCGCGGGGACACGCCCTGGTCCGTGACCTGGGCGACGTGCCGCGCACGCCGCTCGACCAAGGCATCCGGCAGACGCGCGAAATTTTCGAGCGGCTGAAACGGGAAGGGCGGCTTGATATTAAAGACCTAGAATCGTAAAGAAAATCAAAAGGTAAATAGCAAAAATTAAAAATCAAAAATGCCTGCCCAAGTCGATCTTCGAGAGCGGCTCCTCAGCTTTGGAGTGAGAATTACTAAGGTAGTTGAGTCGTTGCCCAAGACTTCGGTCGGAAGAACCTTGGGCGACCAACTACTTCGGTCCGGCCTGTCTGTAGGAGCCAATTTTGAAGAGGCCCAAGCCGCTGAATCACGGGCGGACTTTGTTCATAAACTTCAGATTGCGCTAAAGGAAGCACGCGAAGCGAATTACTGGTTGTGCGTCGTTGATAGGGCCGCAAAATTGCCTCACCAGCGGCTTGTTCCGTTAGTTGACGAGTCAGTCCAGGTTGTCGCGATGCTCTCAAAGGCAGTCGCAACGGCTAAAGGAAAGGCCAAGACCCGGGGATAATGGATATGCTCTCGGCATTTTTGACCTTTGCTCTTTGCCTTTTGAATTTTGATTTCGCTTTTCTAACAGGATGGCGGTGACTTCAAGAGTGGACGCACGCTATTTCATTCGGCCTCCGGTAGCGGGCGCTGTGAACGTGGCGCTGGTGGCGGGCCCGATGTACGACCCGCTTTACGAACTCTTGCCGGAGTTCGAGGCGAAGGCCGGACGGCGCGTCCACGTCGCGGCTCGGCTAGCCCATCCCGAGCTGAACGCGCACCTGGAAGAAGTCTACCGCAGAGGAA
>QHZN01000118.1 GCA_003225365.1 Acidobacteriota bacterium | reverse complement strand
TCCCAGTGGAGTGCGCGGACCGTTCCCGGGCTGGTTACAGCCGGTCGTCCCGAGCCGTGAGGCGCGTGGACCCGGGAGGACCGAACGAGAAACGACCCTTGATCCAGCGGAAACTCGCGCCGCGCACGGGCCTCGCAGAGCCGAGGGAACTGCCCTTCATTTGAGTTTTCGGACGCTACGGCGGCAGCTATGTTATTGATATTGCAGTCGGCCAGAATTATGGCGAACCACAGGCGTTCACTTTGGTTGGTTTGGGCCTTCCTTGTCTTCGACTAGTGTCCGAAAGCTAGTTACGAGTTCAGTTTGTTCACGCTTCTGCAAAAACTCAGCGAGCGCGAATTGGTCACGCGCCTCAGACGACTTACCCTGGCGCTGTAGAACCTGCCCTAGTAGGTAGTGACCGCGACGGTGGTTCGGATCCAACACGATCGCTCGTCTTAGGTGCGCTTCGGCTTGGTCGAGCTGATTAAGCCGCAGGTGTGCATCCCCCAGGTCATATTCAGCTCGAACGGGCGCAATGCCCAGCTCTCGGGCTCGGCGAATGAATTCTACGGCGTGGGCGTAATCGTGGTCCACCAGCAGGAAGAGCTCGCCGAGCGTTAGTTGCGCTTCCGCGGAACCCGGATGACGCCGAACTTCTTCCTCCAGCGCCCCTCGCGCCGCAACTCCGTTCTTCAGACCGATGTAGGTCAGGCCTAGTTCCAAATAAAGACTTGGCAGATTAGGGTCAAGCGCCAGTGCTTTCTGGAGTTCGGCAAGAGCTTCCTTGTACCTTCGGCTGATCCGATGCGCGTTCGCTGTTCGCAGGTGCAGTAATGCGGAGTCCGGGTTGCGCTCAAACATCCAGCGAAGGCACACTTCGGCGCGATCGAATTCCTTTAACCCGTAATAAGCCAGCGCCAGGTTGTAAAGGGTGTCCACGTTCTTGGGGTCAGCTTGAATTGACTTCTCAAGCTGGTCGGCGCCTTCCCGCAGGCGGTTCAAGTGAAGCAGGGAAACTCCCAGGGCGCGGAGTACCGCAGGATCGCCGGGTCGATGCGTCAACGATCTCTGGAGCGGCTCAAGGGATAGCTCATACTTTCCTGCCTGCTGATAGGCCAGCCCCAGGTTATAGCCAACGTCCGGGACGTCGGGGAAAAGTTCGTAAACTTTCTGGAAAACTTCTGCGGCTTCGGCGAATCTTCCTTCAGCGAAAAGGTGGAGCCCCTGATTGTTCCATCGGTCGGCCTGCTCTGCCTTGAGCTTTTTCTGTTCCGGGCTCGGCCACGACTCCAGTTTCGGAGTCTGCATGGAAGACAGTGACATCGCGCCAAGGATCAAGCAGCACATTCCCGGTCGAAGCGGATTGCCCCATCGGATTGACGTTCGGTAGTCCATTCTAGGGCGGAGGAGACGGAGTGGGAGTGGATCCAGGATCGACGGGCTCATCTTTCACTTTCCGGATCTTTTGGAGCAGTTCCATACTTTGCGCCGCCTTGCGGAGAGTGGCTTCCTTCTTCTGGTTCTCCATCCGTTGGAAGGTTTCGAGTTCTTTTTGCGCCCGGTCCTTTTCCCCCAAGGCCCGGTAAGCGTGGTACAACTGGAAATGGACCGTATGATCGTCAGGGATCAGCCGCGTGGCGGCCACAAGGTGCGGGATGGCTTCTTTGTAGCGCCTTTCTTTGATAAGCACCTGACCGAGCTGGGCACGAGCTTCGCCGAATGCCGGGAAGATCTCGATGGCGCGCGAAAAATATCCCCGGGCTTCGTCGTATTTTGTCGATCGGTAGGCTATCTGTCCGAGGCGAAAATTCGCACCGGCATTGAAGGGGTCAAGCCTAAGTTCGGTGTTAAATTCGTTTCTCGCCTCCTCCCACTGGCCCATTTTCATTCGGTCGAGTCCGATGGCGTAGTGAATGCCTGGGAGCCGCGTATCCTTTTCGAGGGATCGCTGGTACTCCGCCTCGGCTTGGTCGAAGCGTTCTTGTTTGTCAAAGCCCTCCGCTAGCAACTGGTGCGCGCGGGCGGAATCGGGTGCCGTCTGACCAATCTGATCAAATGCTCGCACCGAGAGGGCTTGGTATGCTTTGACCAACCAGTATAGGGCATCGACGTCCTGCGGATTTTGCAGGACCAATTCCTTAAACTTACTTACGGCGTCGTCAAATTGGCCCTGGCGATAGAGTAGCTGCGCCGTCTCAACGGGGCTTCGCCCTGCATCCTGGGCTCTCGAGATTGGCGCCGCGGGGAGCGGGTCAATAAAACCCAAAGCTGTTGGCTTTGTGCCGGACGCTGGGGAAGACAGGGCTTCTTCTATGGCTGACTTTGCTAGCGAGCCCACACGCGATTGCGCAAGAAGCCTCCGAGCCCGTTCATTTTGCGGCTCATCAAGAACTGCGGCCTCCAAATTTCGCTCTCCGTCTTCACTTTTCCCCTCGCGCAACAGCATTAGGGCAAGCGGGTAATGTACACCAGGAAGATCGCGATCCAAGGCCAAGGCGGCGCCGTACTCGTCAATGGCTTCCTTGAATTTGCCCTGGTTGACGAAGTTCTCCGCCAACATCTGGTGAACCCGAGCTGTGTCCCCCGCCAAGGCCAGTTGCTCAGCGCTGGCGGCGGAAAGGCGCAGGTAGGCCTTCCCGAGCGTAAACAGGATATCCGTGTCCTGCGGGTACTCATCAATTAAAGACTTCAAGATCGTTACGGCCTTTTCGTCCTGGTCGAGCGACAGGTAGTCTCGCGCCAGGTTGGTGCGCGCCAGTTTGCGGTACGGAACGTCTATGTCACCGGCAAGAGCCTTCTCCAGAGAGCGAATGGATTCACTGTACTTGCCCAACGATGACTGTGATAGGCCGAGATACAGCCTAGCCCGGCTGAGATCGGGTCGGAGCTTTAAAGCCTTCTCGAGAGCTTCCGCCGCCATCGGATATTTGAACTCAAGGTAATACACGATGCCCAGATTGGCGTGGGCCTCAGCCAACGCAGGATTAAGCACCAGAATGACCGAGTAATCCTTTTCGGCGTCCTCGAAATGGGTTTCGAGCATAGCCTTCTGGGCCCTCGCATAGTGATATTGGATTTGCTCTTCGAGATCCTGGGTGAGACCAAAGGGCATAAGAAGTAAGATCGCCACAATCAGATTTCGTGCGACTGGAACAGCGAAACTGGCTCGAGCACACAGAATGCTCACTTTGAGACCTTGCGCGCTGTGACCAACGCCCACGCAGTGTCTTGGGGTTAGCACTCGGACCTCCGGGGAGAAATCAGTCGTTTATTCTACCGCCGGGGATTTTATCTGCAAAGTAGCAGGAGCTGGCCAAAATGAGGGTCGCGTGGAAGGAAAACCATACCCTTCCCCGCGATCACCGTGAGTCCGACTACCAATCAAGACGGCCGGAAAACTGAATTGCACGCGGACTGTCCGCAAGGGTACTCAAGGTGCATCCGGTGCCAGGCGCACCAAACCCACATCCACCAAAGAATATGAACGTATCCGCATAGTTTGTGAAACTTGGCGCGAACCGGTGGCGGTTGAAAGCGTTGAAGAACTCCGTCCGGAACTGGAACCGGACCTTCTCGGTGATTGGGAAGGTTTTCAGGAGTGAAAGGTCTTCCGCGAGCTGGCCGGGAGTCCTTAGCCGGGAGAGCAAGCGCGGGGCGTTCCCAAAGGTGTCAAAGCTCTCCGTAAAGGCCTTGGGGTTGACGTACTGGCTCTGGTAGGTCCCATTGTAGCTGGGATTCTTCAGTGGTTGGCCCTGCACAATGTTGGGATTTGACAGGCTGGCTTCGCCACCCAACCAATTGTAGATGGTCCCGTTGCCGAGGCAACCGAAGGCGTCGCATTGACTGACCGCCATCGGGAAGCCCCTAGCGTACTTCGCTGTGCCCGCAAGTTGCCAACCACCCAGGACCTGGTTCACTGCGCCACGACGATTCAACCACCGCTTGCCGCGTCCTGCCGGGAGTTCGTAGGCGGCGCTGATAGTGAGGAGTTGCGGCTGATCGTAGGAGAGAACAGAGCGCTCCGAGCGCCGGTCGTAAGTGTTAGTCCCCAGATTGGTTCCATTCCAGTAGGCATTAAACCCGCTCAGATTCTGCTCCGAATCACCTATGGTTTTCGAGATTGTGTAAGCGGTGATAAAACTGAGCCCCTGTGAAAATCGGCGGGTCAGCGATAGCTGGAAGGAATTGTAATTGGAGTTTCCGACCGGCGCAAGGTTTGTTCCGATATCGCGAAATTGGGGGAAGGGTCGCAGCGCCTGACTGAGGATTGCACCTCCGCCATAAAGCGCTTCGAACCCCGCGAAGGGAGAGTGGTTGCCCGTGGCGGGGTCAACTGGAAAGGCTTGAACTTCCGGCAGTGCCTGAACTGTTGGATCCCCGATAGGTTTGGACCGGAGGCTCCCTAGGCTAATAAAACGGGGGTCCAGTTGGTTGATAAAGTCGATGGCCTCATTGTGCAGATGGGTCCCTTTGGCTCCCACGTAATTCACGTCGACGCTCATGTTCGTGGTCAATTGGCGCTGGATCCCAAAGGACCACTGCTGCACGTAAGGTAGCAATCCCCCCGTCTTCGGAATGTGGCCCGGCGGGGTTGTGGCATTCAGGCTCTTTCCATTCTCGACATCAGCAGTCTGCCGCGCAGGAGTAAGACAATTCGCGGGAGGGCCATCGTCAATGAAGAATACCGGGTCGCGATGGTTCAGATCTTCTGAGCAATCCACAGTAAAGTAGAAGTCTCGGTTGAAAATGCCAAAGAAGTCGTCAAATCCGGAGCCACCCATGAAGATTCCATAGGCGCCGCGAAGGACTGTCTTGTCCGTCATGGCGTACGCAAAACCGAAGCGTGGGCCGAAGCCTTTGTACCAAGTATCCGCAAAGCGGCGACCGAACCCACCCCGGCCTGCATACGCGATGGCACCAGGCAGGCCCCCAGCGCCAGGATTGGGAAGGGTAGGCACAAAGCTCTCGGACCGATTATTGGCGTCGTACGTCGGATACTGAATGTCGTGGCGCAGCCCAATATTCAGCGTCAGTTTGCGGGTCACCTTGTAGTCGTCTTGGACAAACCAGGAGAAACGTCTGCGTCTGGCAGCCGCGTCAACCTCTTCGCTGGCTTGAAAAGTATTAACTGCGCCCAAGAGGAAGCTGGCAAACGGGTCTCCGGTCTGGGCGAAACCTGGAAGGCGGGTCTGACGCGGTGAGAATTTAAATGAACCGGAACTTCCGCCCACCGAGTCAAAAATGTGGTTGTTCAGCCGATTGGCTCGAAATTCGACACCGTACTTGAAAGAATGGCGACCCTTGATCCAGGTCAGATTATCGGTTAAGAGAAAGTTGTTTTCAATGACCTGATTTTTGGGCGCGGCTCCACCAATTGATTGGTAACCGAAAGAGCCCTCGGACGCGAAGCTTATGGGCGGCAGACCCTGGTCGAGTCGTGGCAGACCTTTGAATCCAAACTGAGAGATATCCTGATGGAAGTTGATATAGAAGTGGGGATTGTTGAAACGAGAGTATCCGAATGTGAAATGGTTGAGCAGATTCGGCCGGAGCGTGAAATCGTAAGCCAAGCGCCCATTCTTGGTTGTGACCTTCTGATTGTCCCAGTTAGTCAGAGGGTTAGGAGGGGGAAGGCCACCGCCGTTGGTGTCCTCCCGGGGCCGACGGGTAAGGTTAAAGGAAGCGCTCAGCTTATGTCGCTGGGAAATCGTCTGATCGAGCTTGATCAGCCAGTACTGGATATCCTTCCTGACCTGAAGGTCTCCGTTCGTCCCTGCGAAGTTGCCCGTCGTCTGGGGACCTGGAATACTGGGGAAAAAATGCAGCAGATTGTTGGCTATCGAGCTCCGGATCGGAACTTGGTTGTTGAGGAAGGGGTCGCGGACAAATGCCTCGCTCCCGTCGGTGCAAGTGGCTTGGCGTGTGGTGGTAGGATCATAGATTTGTCCGGACAGCACAGTACGTCCCAAGCAATCCGTACCTACTGGGCCGCCAAGTAGGCTTGAGAAATTCCCTTGTAGGAAGTCTTGGACAGGAAAGGTATTCCTGGCGCCAAATACCCCTCTCCGTGACGTTGCTCCCTCAAACGCAGAGAAGATGAACGTTTTGTTTTTACCGTCGTATACGTGCGGAATGTACACCGGTCCGCCCGCTGACGCAGCAATGCCCCACGATTTGTCGGGTGGTTTAAACGCGTTCCCATGCGCGTCGGGCGGCTCACCGCTCAGTCCCATGTTACTTAGAATGTCGTTTGCATTCATGACCTCGTTTCGAATCGAGGAAAACACGCTCCCGTGAAAGTTGTTGGTCCCAGACTTGAGCTGATATTGCGTGATGCCCGCCTGGGCGCTTCCGTACTCGGCCGAGTAGTTGCTCGTGTCGAGCTTGAATTCGGCCAAAGCCTCATAGGGAGGCGAGTTCTCAAAAAATGAGCCCTGCACAGTGGAAAGGTTATTCGATACGCCGTCCACCGTGATTTCCTTCGTGAACGCTTGGCCGCCGTTAACGTGGGCGTTCCAGGAATCGCCGGAAACCCCGGGCAAAATAAACATGAATCGCTCAGGGTCGCGAACATCCCCACCAGCAACCAGCGGGAGCTCCTTAACGAACCTGGAACTCACCTGGTGGCCTATTTCCGAGGTGGCAGTGTCAAGCAACGGCGCTTGCGCTTTGACCTCGATCAACTCCGTGACACGACCGACCTGAAGGGTCACGTCAACACCAATCGTACGCCCCTGGGAGACTTCGATCGGAGTTCGAACGTATTTTTGGAATCCCGCAATTTCAACAGACAGGGTGTAAATGCCAGCCGGCAGGTTCGGCAAGACGTAAAGGCCTGCTGAAGTTGTTTTGGTTCGGGACTCCGAATTGGTTCCGAGGTTCGTTGCGACGACCACTGCTTCAGGCACCACCGAGCCGCCTGGGTCCGATACTGTTCCCGTCAGCGTGCCCCCGGTCACTTGCCCGAAAAGCGTCGGGCTATAGGCACTCAGACAAAGAACGACCAGTAATGAAAGCCAACTTTGCTTTCTCAAGCGCCTTGCTAGGCGCCGCCAATGCAAGCTGCCATGAAAGGGTTTCGAAAACACCTCTGCAACGGATTCGAGTGAACCGAGTGCTACTATCATCGAATCTCTCCTCGGCCGGATTCCCGGCGCTTGAGAAGAAATTTACAGAAAAACTGCACCCAATAAAGCACGCACGGTTTATCGTGTCAAGCGGAATCTGTAAAGAAAGGTTCGGGCGGGTGTTTCCCTGCCAGGGGAACCCTCATCGAGGGTAGGCATTTGAAATGGTACCCCTTAGGTGTCTCACTGCTCAGGGCCTATATTCATTCTTATAACTCCTTCCAGGGCTTTGCCCCAGTAATCTAGCGTGCCAAATTCAGGTGCGTATTCCCTTCCCGTCCTTAAGCAAGGCGAATGGGTGAGCAGCCGGTAATCTTCGGGCGGCAGCCTTCCCGCGACGGCACGGCCAGCACCCTTTAAGCGAGGTCGGCGCGAAGCCCTTGGTTTTCCTGGCCCGTCGTCTTCCGGAAGCGTTCGAAATCGGAAAACTCTTTGTCATTCCACACGATCCTGAATCCGGCCGTGGAGAAGTAATCGTCGAAGTCAAAAGTGTTATTCTGCTTCGCCGCTCGCAGGGCTAATCGTAACAAGGCTCGTCCTCCCTCAGCGATGACGATGTTGTTAAACACCCGGACATTACTGGGATACCCCGCCTCCTGTTCGCCCCGAAAGTTGATGGCGGCTCCCTTCTTGGACCCCTTGAAGTAGAAAATATTGTTGTAGACCTCGGAATCCTGAAGTGTGCCGTAGCACAGAAGACCGCCGTAATCGTTCTTGCGTCCGTCATTTTGCGATACATTAAAGCGAACGACAGTACGCGTCGTGAAGCCGCGCCCTGAGCCCATGAAGAGGTACCCTGCTCCGTCGTTGTCGTGCGAGTAGCAATACTGAATCACACAGCCGACCGAAGACCAATCGATGTCAAACCCTCCGCCATCATTCGGGCACGGCGTAACGTTCGCATAGGCCTCGCAATTTTGGATCACCATGTTCTCGGAATTCCAGCACCAGATGCCCACGCGAGCATCTTGCTTCCAGCCGTTCCGATAGGCGGTGCAGTGCTCAATCACACTGTCGCATCCGCTATAAATCTTAATGCCGTCCCAACCATTGCCGTACGCCACCGACCTTCGGATGGCAAGCTTTCGGACCTCGCCGAAGTCCTTGCCCTGGATGAAAATTCCGCTATCTTGGTTGTTGAATGCCACGCTATCTTCGATCATCACATCGTCGTAATTGCCGTAGCTGTCTTCTCCCACATGGATACCGGATCGTCCGGCGTCGTGCGCCACGCAGTCACGAATACGGATGAAGCGGTAATGCGGCCGGCGCGGTTCGGCCCAGATCCATAGAGCGTCTTGGCCTGAATTCTTCGCGTTGCTCAAGTCGAGGCCTTCGATGATCCAGGCGTCCTGGTTTTTAATGTGTACGGCGGGCCCCGCCCCTCCGTCAATGGCGGGGCGCGGACCTTCTCCAAAAGTTGCAAGCCGAATCGGATGCTCTAAAGTCCCGCTGCCGAGAGGATGCAAAGTGCCGTGCCACCGGCCGCCTCGTTTCAGGAGCAATTCGTCTCCCGGCTGATACGTCATCGAGTTGGGTTTCTGGAACGTCCTCCAGGCTTCGGCGGGTGAAAAACCCGAACGGCTATCGTCACCGGCCGAAGGGTCAATATGATATTGCGCTCCCTGTAAAGAACCGCGCGCGCAGACCAGCAACAAAAGCAATTTCCGGGCTGTGCCTCGAGCGAACGTCCTGCGATCGAGCGGCCGATGCGGCTGAATGATTAGCATTGAACTGCGTCCTTCGACTGAAGAGTCCTGGGGTCCGGGTTGGTCCAGGGAAATCGCCTCAATGGACTGGCGAAAGGCTTCGCGATGATGCCGTCTGGCCCCTTTCTGTTTGGAACTTCATCAGTTGTCGAAATTTTTCATATTCTGCTTCCGCATCAGCTTGGCGATTCAGCTTTTGATAAATCTTGGCGAGCAGGAAATGTGGTCTGCTATCCTTTGGATCGAGATTGATTGATCTAAGCAATTCCGGTAAGGCCTTGATATGTTCCCCCTCGCGAAAAAGTGCCTTGCCCACCAAAAAATGCGCCTCCGAGGAGTCGGGTGATAACTCGGCAGCTCGTCGCGCGAAAATCTCGCCTTCAGAAACTTTCGTACTCTCGATGCCCGTTAGTAGATCTGCGAGGTCCAAATAACCCTGCTGAAATTTAATGTTTTGTTTCTCGGCAATCTCGATGGCTTGTTTGTAGTAATTTTCCGCCAAGGCATAGTTCCCCAAGTTCGCAAAGCACAAGCCGAGGGAGTGATATGCTTTGAAGTTCTCAGCGTTCAGTCGCACAGCCTCATAGAAAAAGGCTAGAGCTTCGGTCCGCTTGGATTTCGTGAAGAAATAGCGACCGGCCATATACTGGTTCTCGTCACTTTGTGGGTTCTGCTTCACCGCGGTGAGCAATTCTCTCCCGGCTTCTTCGATACGGTTCAGTTGAAAGTAGTCCAATCCCAGGATCAGATGAGCCCGATCATTTTGGTCGTTGATTTTCAAAGAGCGTAGTAAGTAAGCGGTAGATGCAGACCAGTTGTGCCGGTCGAAGAAGACCCGCCCAAGCCGATAAAGCGCGCCTGCGGAGTCGGGACTTCGGTGAAGATAGTCCTGTAGGAGGACCTCGGCTTCATCCAGTTTTCGGTCAGCGATGCAATGATCGACCTGCGAGAATAAGAGCGCTTCGTCGTTGCCTGGACGCGGAGCAGCGGGTTGAACTTCGCTAGGCGTGCGACCGGGGTTGCTTTCGCGCTGTAGGAGCGCGGCAGCTTGCATTGGTCCAAGAACTCCTCCGATCGCCCATGCCAAACTGCACCATAGGATGACATCGTGCGCTGTCCTGAGTGCGAGCGCACGGGTGGGGAAGAGGAGTGTCCGGCTGAATTGGTGACGGAACAACCCAATATTGGATTTCGGCTTTCCGATAATCAAGTTCATCACTAGCCAAATGCGACTTCGCCGCCTTATAGTAACTCGGCATAGATTGTGATACCGACGATTTTCATCATTCCGGTCGAGAAGCTGCGGCAAGTCTTCAAAACCTTTGGCCCCTGCGGTTGGCTTCTTTCCCTCCTCGCCGGGACTGCCTCGGGCATACTACTCTTCGAAAGCCTTTGTGGAAGTAAGCCCTCTGCCCAGACTCAGACTTCAGTCCCAGCGGTGGGTTCATCGATACGTCTTGAGGACATCGCTGCGCAAGCAGGCCTAACAGCGATGAACCTGAATGGTGGAGACGAAATCAAACGGTACATTATCGAGAGCAGCGGCAGTGGAGTTGCCCTCCTCGATTATGACGGCGACGGCTTGACGGATATATTTTTAGTAAATGGTACCCGTCTCAGCGGCCTGCCGCCCGGACCGCCTCCCACAAATCATCTCTACCGCAACCAAGGGAATCTGAAATTTGTGGATGTCACGGAGAGCGCCGGACTGTCCAGTACTGGCTGGGGTCAGGGAGTTTGCAGTGGCGATTATGACAACGATGGTTTTGAAGACCTCTTCGTGACTTACTACGGCTCGAATCGCCTCTATCGCAACACAGGCAAGGGATCGTTCCAGGACGTGACCCACGCGGCGGGGCTGGCGATGGGCAATCATAATTGGTCAACGGGATGCGCCTTCCTTGATTACGACCGCGATGGGTGGCTCGATCTTTTTGTGGCCAACTACGTCGATTTCGACATCGCTCGAGACCCCGAGCCTGGCGCAAATCCGTTTTGTTTCTGGAAAGGCGTTCCCGTATTTTGCGGCCCGCGGGGCCTCGGCGGCCAGTCGAATCATCTCTATCACAACAACCACAATGGGACGTTTACCGACGTCTCGAAAAAAGTGGGGATCGAGGTAAAGGGGGAGCACTACGCTTTTGGTGTGCTCACCGCGGATTTCGAGAACCGAGGTCTGACGGACATTTATGTCGCCTGCGATTCCACGGCCAGCTTGCTTTATCGAAACAGAGGTGACGGAACATTTGAGGAAGTCGGGGTTCAGGCAGGCGTTGCCTACAACGAGGACGGTTTAGGGCAGGCTGGGATGGGCGTCGCGGCGGGCGACTACGACGGTGACGGCTTTTTGGATATCCTAAAGACGAACTTCTCCGACGACACGCCGAACCTGTATCGGAACAATGGAGACGGCACTTTTTCCGACCGAGTCTTCGACGCGCATCTTGGTAACAACGTAAAATATCTCGGCTGGGGCTGCGGGTTCGTTGACTTTGACAACGACGGCTGGAAGGACATTTTCATGGCCAACGGGCACGTGTACCCGGAGCTCGAGAAACACGGGCTCGACACGCCTTACCGGGAACGATGTTTGCTCTATCAGAACCACGGGGACGGCACCTTTGAAGATCTTTCGCGCAGCGTCGGGCCCGGATTGCAGCTGATGAGGTCCGGCCGCGGCGTGGCCGTCGGCGACCTCGACAATGATGGCGAGGTGGACATCGTGGTAAACAATCAGAATGATCCTCCCACCCTCCTCCTCAACCGAAGTCGCACTCGGAACAATTCTCTATCCATTAGAACTATCGGAATCAAGTCCAACCGTGATGGCATTGGAGCCCAAGTGACGGTCGTCGTGGGAGGTCATCGCCAGATGGAAGAAGTTCGGAGTGGCGGGAGCTACCTTTCGCAGAATGATTTGCGCGTGCATTTCGGACTCGGGAAGGCTGCTCGAGCTGACCGGGTCGAGATCCGCTGGCCGAGCGGTCAAGTTGATCGTCTGGCCGATGTTCTGGCGAACCAACTGATCGTAGTCCGGGAAGGAAAAGGAGTGATGAGAACCGAGAAATTCGTGCGTTAATTCCGTGGTGGATTGAAGCTCCCGCAAGAAATATATGAAATGAAATTTCGCCGATCGTTTGTTCGAAATGTGCCTCAAAAAGTTACTAGGTCGCATCAAGGGCAATTAATTCCTCCCTGAGAGGGTCCCCTATTCGGCAAAGACGGAACACTCTTCGTGCAGCTTTTCCATTACGCCAGGGGTTGGTGTTGGCGCTGGCGGTCGTGCTACCTAGCCTCGGAAATGAGCACGCGGCTTCAGCGAACGGACAGCAGAAGGCAGGCCAAGAATCGAAAATCCTTAGATTCCAAAACGCGGTGCCGGGCGTAGCGTACGTGGGCTCAAAAGCTTGCTCAAAATGTCATGCTGATATCTACAACCATTACATTGAGACGGATATGGGACGATCGATGTCTTTGGTCAGCGAGCCGACGCAATTGGAAAAGGTCTCAAGCCCTGTCACGGTCTTCGACAAGAGGCCCAATCGGTATTTTCAGGTTTTTCGAGAAGGTTCCAATCTCTATCAGAGCGAATATGAACTAGGTCCTGATGGCAGGGAAATTTTTAGAGATACACAAAAAATCGAATACGCCGTCGGTTCTGGCGTCAACGGCACAAGCTATATCGTCCGACGAGGCGATTTTCTATTTGAAGCGCCGCTTACTTATTACTCGAGAAAAAATGCCTGGGACCTTTCACCAGGTTACGAATTGGAAAATTACGTCTTTAGCCGACCTATTCTTGCTGGGTGCGTCGCTTGCCATAGTGGTTTTGCACGGCCAGTTCCGGAAGGGAATGGTCAATTCAGGGATCCACCATTCGGCGAGCTAGCCATTGGCTGCGAGAACTGCCACGGACCTGGCCAATTGCACGTAGTGGAACGCATGCGAGGAGCCCCGGTCTCAGATATTGTGGATCAAACGATTGTCAATCCCGCGAAGCTTCCTGGCTGGCTCGCTGACAACATTTGCATGTACTGCCACCAAACCGGAGACACTCGGGTTTTACAGCCGGGAAAGGACTATTCTGACTTCCGACCCGGCACGCCCTTGGATAACACATTGGCAATTTTCTCCGCGCCTTTTAGCCGACAATCGCTGCCAGCTGACCCACTATTACAACACTATATGATGATGATTTTAAGCAAGTGTTACCGCCAAGATGGCGGGCGACTTAGCTGCATTACCTGTCACAACCCTCATGAACAGCCCTCGAGGTCGGAAGTCCCCGTGTATTATCGGGCTAGATGCTTGGCATGCCATAAATCATATAGCTGCAAGTTGCCACTTGTGAGGCGCCTGACGCGAACTCCCGCTGATGACTGCACGGTTTGTCACATGCCGAAACAGAATCTCAAACTCATTTCGCATGCTTCACTTACAAATCACCGAATCATCACTTACGAGGGAGAACGTTACCCCGAGTCCGCGTTTCGGCAGACGACACCCCAATTGCCTGACCTAATTCATATCAACGCAATTCCCGGAGCAGAAACACTTCCCATAAAACCCCTCGTGCTGTTTCAAGCCTACGGTGAGCTAATGCGTTACCATCCAAACTATGGTGCACGATTCCGGGAGCAACTCGATCAGGTCGCTAGAATTGAGCCAGATAACGTTTATGTGCTCTCAGCACTTGCCCGAAAGATTTTATTGGAGGGGACAACAGAGGCTAACCTCGAAGCCACGCGATACTTGTCCCGGTCAATCGAGCTCGGTTCAAAACTAATTCCAGACTATGAGCTTTTGGCCGATCTCCTATCGCGCTCCGGGCAAATCGCGGAAGCCATCAAAATTCTGAAGCGCGCCGTGGAGTTGGCTCCCTATTCCGGCCAACCGTACGATGCCCTAGCGCATGCCTACTTTTGTGCCCACCAATATTCTGCAAGCCTGCGAGTCGTCAGGAAAGGTCTTGAGCTCTTCCCGGGAGACCCCTCTCTGCGCTCGTTACAGCGAAGATTAGAGCAATTAGGATCGCACTAAACGGAGTGCTGGGTTTTAGCTGACATGGCATGTTGACGAATCGGTGCCCGACTAACGGAAAAGGCGTGGGAGCATTCTTCTACTGCCGCAAGACGCGTCTTGTTGCGAGGTGAAGTGTGGGTAGGCATGTCTGGGTTAGAGCCCACGTCCCAGAAAAGCAGCGGCGCGTGCGCCGGGCGTGCTTGGCATATCACCTGTTCTTCCTAGCATTTCGGGTTCCCTGTGGGCCATCGTGGAAATTATCGAGAAAATGGCGTCAGCTGCCCCCTGTCCATACCAAAAACCTTGTTCGCATTGAATCTAGCGCAACTTCCGCGGTCAAGGATGAATTTTGAGCCGTTTCAGAGAGCAGGCCTTTTGTTTTCAATGTGAGTGTGTCCAGAGTTAGAAATAATGATGACGAATGGATTAAATATTCTCATTGACGTAATTGCTTGTGCTAGCTTATATTATGGCCGATGTACCCCCCTCGGACCACCAAGTCGACAAGGGAAAAACCTACACTCACTATCTCCTCGTCGAGTCCGTGCACACTCCCAAGGGTCCCCGCCAGCACGTGGTCTGCTCCCTGGGCAGCCTCGCCCCGGCACCGCGCGAAG
>QHZN01000274.1 GCA_003225365.1 Acidobacteriota bacterium | reverse complement strand
CCTGAAGAAACGAACCGGCGACGAACTCCTGAATCTCCAGCTTCGCGAGTTCCAAGATTTCGCGGTCCACCAGGTCCGATTTCGTCAGAGCGATGAGCCCGTTGCGGATGCCGACAAGATTTGCGATGTCGAAGTGCTCGCGGGTCTGCGGCTTGATGGATTCGTCGGCGGCGATGACCAACAGCACCAAGTCCATGCCTCCCACGCCTGCCAGCATGTTCTTCACGAACCGCTCGTGGCCGGGGACGTCAATGAACCCAATGCGCAGCCCGCCGCCAAGATCGAGGTGGGCGAACCCCAGGTCTATGGTGATGCCGCGCCGCTTTTCCTCTTCCAGGCGGTCGGGATTCGTCCCCGTCAGCGCCTCGACCAGCGCCGACTTCCCATGGTCAATGTGCCCCGCCGTCCCTACGATCACGTATTTCATGTTTTTCGGGTTGTGGACCGACTTATCCTAAGCGATCGAGTTTGCGACGGCCACTTCACCTCGGGTTGACCGGGGTCGAGACGGGGGCGGTTAGGGGCCGGGTGGGGCGACGGGCTTCGGCGTCTCAGACCCGAGCCACACGCTGACCACCGTCCAGTTTCCCGCTTGCTTCTGGAGAACCATGTCGTAATTCGCGACCGCCGAAGGGTCTTCGAAAATCACTCGGGCCAGGGCTCGAGACTGGTCGGGCGAAAATGTCAGGTTCCACACTTCCACTGAAACTGGAGGCTTGGCGCGCGGCGCCGGTTTTCCCGTTACGGGTTCGCGAGCCTCGCCGTTCCGAGCGGCCGTTCGACTTCGCTCAGTCTTCACTTCTTCAGACTGACGACGAGGCAGTGAAGGGTCATTGTCCTCCCTTCGATTTCGCTCAGGGACAGTGAGCGAAGTCGAACTGTGATCTTGTCGAAGGGCGGCGTGGCCTGGAGCCGTCGATGCCGCTTCGGGGGGCGGCTCGAGAGCCGGGATGAAGTATGTCCGAACCGCCGCGTCAATCGAGCCGTCCGATTTTTTCCCCTCCTCCGACGCCAGGTACTTGGAGCGGGATTCGATGACCGCGACGGCGTTGTCGAGGTCGTCGTGAATGACAACATCTTTGATTTGGCCCTCTTCTTTTTTGAGCTCGGAGAGGAGGTTGGGGTCCGAGCGCACCGTCAACGCCAGAATCGCCGCTTCTGAAACCGTGCGGTCGGGCTCGGAATTGCTGCGCGCGATTGCGTTGAGCAGGATCCCGGTTGCCTGCGGACTATTGAATTCGCCAAGTGCGCCGTAGAAAAATCGGCGCAGGTTAAGGTCGCGAGGGTCGTTGACCAAGCCGGCGAGGATATCCATCGCTTTCGGGCCGCCGATGAACGCCAGCGACTGCGCGGCGAATTCGGCGGTGCGGTCGTCTTTGAGCGCCCCTTCGAGCTGGGGGGCGATGGCCGGACCCGCCGAAAAGGCAGCGCGGTAAAGCGCGTCGCTTGCGTCCGGATTTGCCGAGCTAAGGATGGCGTAGAGCAACTCGGGTGCCCAATCGCCCGGGAGCGGCTCCACTGACTCGCTCGTCACGTCCGGCGTTTTTCCTGCCGACGGTTGTTGCGGTTTTGCCACGAGCACTCCGGCGATCAGGACTCCCCAACGGGCCAATGGGATACGAGCACGAGCGCTTTTCGTGGGTATCCTAATCAAGCGCGCCACCTTCAGCCTCGGTTTCTTTTTAAGATGCACCCCGCGGAGGCGAAGTTGGGAGCGAGCCGCTTCCCTCGAGCATCCGCGGCAACTCCCGCAGGTTGGATAGGAGCACGTCCGGCGGGAAGGTCTTAAGTGACGGCGCCCCATAACCGTACGTCACGCCGCAGGTCCAGGCGCCCGCGTTCCGCCCCGTTTGTACGTCCGTATCGGAATCCCCGACGATTAGCGTTTGTCGCGCCTGGATGCCCGTCTCCTCCATCAGCCGAAACGCTCCCGCGGGGTCGGGTTTTTTTCGCTCGAAACTGTCGCCGCCGTACACCCGCAAAAAGTACGAGCCAATTCCGAGGCCGGCCAGCATGTCGCGGCTGAAGCGGACAGGCTTGTTTGTGAGGACCACGAGTTGCCGGCCGCGCAACTGTTCCAGAGCCTCCAGGACTCCGCTATAAACCACGGTGTGGTCGAGCATGTGCTGGCGGTAATGTTTCAGAAAAAAATCTTGCGCTCGGTTTATTTCCGCGAGGGTGAAAGAATTGCCGAGCGCCTTCTGGACGAGCACCGTCACCCCGCGCCCTACATAAGTCGAGATGGTCTCAGCGGACAAGGGGGGCAAGCCCAGATCCTCGCGCATGGCGTTGACGCTCATGGCAAGGTCCTTCTGGGTATCGGCAAGAGTTCCGTCGAGGTCGAAGATCAGCAGGCGAATCTCTTGGAGAGCGTCCTGGGGAATCCCCATGGCTCGGAACCGTCCTCAGGCCGCCGGACCCAGCGGCTCGACTCCCGGAGCGAGCGTCCGCAATGCCAGAGCCGCTCCTTCTGCGGGAATAGGATTGTATTGGAAGCCATCGGTGCCGAGATAGCTTCGCTGGCCCTCGATTTCCGGATAGATTTCGATGTGCCAGTGGAAGTCTTCGGTGACCGTGCGCCACCAGTCCGGCATCCAGCCGCGCGCCGCGTTTTTTCCTCGACCGATCATCCTCGCCATTCTAGCTCGAATGCTCATACCGCGCCACGCCAGCCCCACGCAGCGCTTATTTGTGAATCGTCGCAGAAAGCGGGTAGCCACGGTTGGTGCTTTCCTAACCGTGGGCTCTTGAGGGGTCCATACAACCCACGGTCAGGACAGCGCTGACCGTGGCTACCTGCTTTCGTACTTTGGGCGGGTCCGGCCCGAGCACGACGCGCGGGCGGAGATTCTCCTAATCCAAGTTGGTCTCTGTCGAGTCCGCTTCACCCGGCTGGGACTCCGGCCCGAGCCGAAGCTCCGGCAGGTTGGCTTGGCGGAGCTGAGTATTGAGCGACGGAATGTCCTTCTTCTTAAGCTCGTTCCAACGTTTCATGACCTCGGTGATGTCGCGCTCGCTTTCTCCGACAGCTTTCGTTTGAGCGGCGGTGGGAGCAGCGTCTGCGCTGTCCACGTCGCCATAAAGCGTTCCCACGTTGCCGCTCAGCCTTGTCAGGGTTGATCCGGTGAGCACCGCGCCGAAAAAGCCTCCCGGACTTCCCAAAAGTGCCGAGAGTTTCTTGTCCAGGGCTTGGATTGATTCGCCTAGCGAGCCGCTCGCTTGTCCCTTGAGCTTGCCGAGCTGCTCGCGGAGCGCGCGCCCTTGGCGGAGCGCCCCCGTGGTCTCAGTCATCATGGATGCAAGCCGCGTCTCCGCGCGGAACTGTTCGTTCAGGCCCGCAGGCGGCGTCTTGACGCGCGGGTCCATCTTGACGGTGAGCGGAGCAGTGAAGGTGTGTCCGTTCACCGTCAGCCGAACCAAGTAACGGCCGGGCAGCGCGCGCGGGCCAACCGGCAGGCGCGGCGTGTCGTGCGGGATGGCGGAGATGGGGTACTCGTGCCGAAGAGAATCCGGCGGTGGGTAGTGCAAATCCCACTCCCAGCGGTGCGCGCCGGACTCCGCCGAAACAGTCTGCGGCCTGCGCACCCAATAGGGCGGGACAGAGAGGGTTTTCCGCAAATCTTCTTCAGTTACTTCGGGCTTGTCGGCGCTCGAATAGCGCCGGACCAGTTTCCCGCGCGCGTCGAAAATTTCAAGCGTCACCGGCCCGGTGGCAGGCTGAGCCAGGAAATAATCAATCACGGCGCCGGTCGGAGGATTCTCGGCGGTCGGCTCATCGGGGGGAATCGGCGTGTCGGTATTCGTATCGCGGCGCGCGCGGACCGCCGGCGCGGGCTTGAAAAGAAATGCCTCGGCCTTTGCCGCCTCGGGAATTTGCCGCAGCAGCGTAATGTCATCAAGCACCCAGAACGAGCGCCCGTGCGTGGCGACGATTAAATCGTCGTCATGAATCCACAGATCTCGCATCGAAGTGTGCGGCAGATTCAACTGCAGCGACTGCCAGTGGTCGCCGTCATCGAACGAAACATAAACGGAATTTTCCGTGCCAGCGTAAAGCAGCCCTTTGCGCACCGGGTCCTCGCGCACCGTGTCCACGGGTCCG
>QHZN01000273.1 GCA_003225365.1 Acidobacteriota bacterium | reverse complement strand
ATTGGGCTGTACACGAACTGAGTGTACGTCGTCCCGACGGCCTTTTCCACAGGGCGATCGAGGGCATCAAAGGTGACGCTGGTCGAATCTACCGTGCGCATGTTCGCGTCCGCGTCCCAAGTGTACGTGTGGAACCCGTCGTTGGTGACATTCCCAGCGGCGTCGTAGGCGTAGCCGGTGTCGGTGACACGGTTGTTGGCCGTGTTGACAGTCAAATTCGGAGAAGGCCCGTGCGTCTGGGCATTCATCACACAGGTCATGTTGCCGTAGCGGTTCTAATTGCGGACGCTATACTGCTAGTCGGAAGCCACAGAGGACAAACGCGATGCACGCGATCACGGCCGCTGCAGCAGCCAGCGCCTTGGGACGCTCCTTCGCCGCCGCAAGAGCACACAGCGCGACGGACCCGACGCTAAGAGCCAAGTTCGCGAGGACCAGTCGCCTGGCTAACCCAGACCCTGGCACGAAGGCGGTTGCCGTGTACGCACTGCTCGTAAGCCCGAAAACAGCACCAACCTCGGCGACGGAGAGGGTAATGGCAATCAAGCTGTACGCGTGCTGCCTGATTCTCACCTTCCACTCACCCCCTTCTTCATTGCGCTGCGTCCCATGTCATTGTGAACATGGGGCCATCTCTCGCCACCGCCCATCCTGGATTTGCATCACGGTCGCCCACTGCTAAACCGCGAGGCGAGCCCCGCAGACAATCACCGCGAGGACACTTGCCGTGAAGGAATACGCCGCGTATTTCTTGGTTTTCTCCCTCGCGAGTCCGAGTGCGGAAAGAATTGTTGCGCCGAGCCCAAGAGACAGGTAAACCGCCACCAGCCATCGAGCGAGTGCCGAGCCCGGTGTGATCGGCGAGGGCGCGTACGGCCCGCTAGTGAACGCGAACACAATCACTGTCTCCATGGTGGCCGCCAATAGCGAGCCTACGCTGTACGGATGGGCCAGAATTCTTTTCAATTCCTCCTCCGTTTCTATATCTCCCTGTCCTCCCCATGCCCCGCCCGCGAACTAGCGAACCCCCGCTCCTCGGCCAGCTACGGACCGCAAGCGACATTGGACGGGAGCAGCCCCGCTACATCGGCCGTCGCATGACCGATGAAAGTGCTAAACCACACGAGGGAGGTGCCTGGCGGACCGAACAGCACGGGCCAGAGTGGCAGTGGGTTCACCGTGTCCACGTGATGCGACTCCTTGCCCGTTGTCATGCTCACGGTCATGTGGTCGGAGCAGACAGTGGTCCATTTTGCCCGGAAGGTCCACTCACCAGGGTGCTCTCTGTTCACCGCCTGGTCTATCGGGTTCCAGTAGTGACCGCTCTCCCAAGCGCTCTGAGCCGCCCGGGCCGATGGTAAGAAGTTGCCCGGGTACCAGATCTCGTCCGTCAGAGGATTAGTGTAACAACCGGGACAGTCTTTCGCGGCCCCTGGAGGCATGGGGACGAAACCATGCGCAGGGAGCGCAGCGATAAGCATGAGGCCTATCTGGTAAAACTCCAGATAAATCTGCCATTCCGGGCCGTAGAGCAAGGCCATCTCAGGCACTTGGCTCGGGATGCAGCCGGGCGGGGGTTTGTGTGTCTGCGGGTTTCCCTTAGCACAATCCTTAAGGCCTAGGGGGTCCACGAGATTCGTTGGATTATTGATGACGTACGAGTAGCCGTTGAGCGACTGGGGATTCGTCACGTCCCCGCCGAGCGGGTCGGGGGAGAGCCAGCGCCCTTGGTTCGGCGTGTACTGGCGGAACCAAGTATGATAGTCGGCACTCTCAGTGTCGTATTCCATCGCCGCAAATTTGAAGTTCTGTGAGCAGGTGTTGGTTAGGATCTTCTCGGCCCCAAACAGATAAAAGTCGGCGTCGTAGCACGGCGCGGTCTGCCCCGCCTGGACGATGATTCGCGACGAGCCCAGCGCGTCCGCAAAATAGTAGAACACGTTCCCGCTGCCGTCGCGCCGAGCGATCCGCTG
Source organism: Acidobacteriota bacterium (assembly GCA_003225365.1). Lineage (GTDB taxonomy): Bacteria > Acidobacteriota > Terriglobia > UBA7540 > UBA7540 > Gp13-AA74. The sequence continues at coordinate 2,241 of QHZN01000273.1, read as the reverse complement.
ACCAGCAAAGAAGATGTACTCATTCGTCCACGTGTTCCCGGAGGTGTCACTCTCCGCTAGCCCGTCCCAATAGAGCGTGCCGCTCGATTTCTTAACGCGCTGCCCGTCCCCATCGTAGGTGTAGGTGACGCCTGCGGCCGAAGTCACGTGACCCTCGGCGTTCCAGGCATAAGTATACAGCCCATCGCCCAACAGGTTGCCCGCAGCATCGTAAGAGAAGCCGGTGTTGGTGACTTGGTTGTACGTATTGACGGTCAGGCTCAGAACGGGATTGCTGCACTGCGACGAATTGATCGTGAGCAAGTTCCCGTAGCGGTCGTAGCCGCCCGTCGGGACGGTTTGTCCCCAGCAGTCCGGGCCCGACGTGGCGGTACTTTTGCCGGTGATGAGGCGGTTCAACGAATCGTAAGTATACGTAGCCGTGCGCCCGGTGTCGCGGTTGTTCGTTACGACGTTCACGTCCCCGTTCGAGTAGAAGCTGTTAGCCAACCTCAGTGCCGTGCCGTTCGATCATGCTTCGAATCAGCCCAAACGTGGAATGTCCTTATTTTTTCGCCGGTGCGCGCGTTCCAGAGTTGCAAAACACCGGGCTCCTCTACCTGAGCCAACACGACTGATCCGTCCCCTGCGATCAGTCCGTCAGGAATCTCGAGGGTACGAATCGGCGTGCCCGTGTCTGCGTTCCACAGTCGGACGGTTCCATCGTCAGAAGTACTAACCAAGACACCATCAGTCCGAAGTGCAATCGAATCAACTTGCTGTGTGTGACCTTTAAGCGCGAGGACGCGTGCGCCTGAGCCCGCATCAAACATCTCAATCGTGTTGGTCCCTCCAGTTGCAGCGAACACCCATCGCCCGTCCTTGCTGAACTCAATCCGGTTAACCCACGCGCCGGAGCCAATGGAGATGTCGGATATTTCGTGTGATGTGTCCAGGTTCCAGATTTTGACAGAATTGTCGCCGCAGCTGGCGGCCAAGTCGCGACCATCAGGGCTAAAAACGACAGATTTGCTTCCGCCCTCGCAAGGGACGAGTCGGTCTACCTCTGACCCCGTCGCAGGGTTCCAAATAGTGATGTAGGACAAGTCCAAGCTAGAAGCTGCCAGAAGCCTTCCGTCGGGCGAGAACGCTAGTCCCTCCACTACGACATCGGCGCCGATTCGCATCTTGAGCTGCGTATGCTTCTCATCATCAAGTGAAATGAGAACAATCTCGCCCAGGGTTCCGATTGCAGCGATGCCCGAAGGGGGGGAGACTGCCATGGCGTACACAGAATACGGGTATCGGCTGACGAGCGTTCGCTTCCGTCCAGTAAGGGTGTCTAGGCGGATGATCTTGCCCTCGACGCCGGAGATCACTGCAAGGCGCCCGTCGCTGCTGATAGTGAAGTCTTGAATTGTCCCAGGGGCCGCAGTATCTCCGATCCGGGGCAACTGCTGAATTTCGCTTCCTGTGGCCAGGAATGGAAAGGTCAGCATAACTAGCGCAATGGAGAACATCTTTTGACGAATGGTTTCTCTCCCTTTAAGAAATGCATATAAAATAGGTTTCTCAATTTATGCAGCCACCCTCTTTGAGAGCATCGTTGATGACAGACGTAGGGGCATCCGCAGGCTTCCCGAATGCGGTCTTAAGATCGTCGTCGGAAAAACCCGAGTTGTGCAGGCCCTCGTGGATGATGTTTCCTTCGGTGATACCTGCCTTTCCGGGCCTGTAATACGTGTCAATGTCGCCCAGCTGTGAGATACCCATCACGGTCGGACTATTCTTGAAGAATTGTTGTACAGTCATATCCATCATGCGGTTTATAACATCCTGAACGGCTGGGTTGGAGCTCGGAGACACCAAGCCAGCATCACCCATTGTAATTGTTGATTTGCCGCCGTTAAAAGCGTATTGGCTCCTTATGGTGAAGGCAAGCTCGATAGGGTCTATGCCATGTGAGCAAAGAAACGCTATGCAGTCAGGATTGTTGAGAATCTGATCGATTGCTTCGTCTTTAAGTTTCTCATACCTCGCTTGGTCTTTGGGACTCAGGGGTGCCTTGCCAGACGCTCCCCCGCCCCCGCCTATGGGAGGGGGGCAGGGGTGCTCATCAGGCTGCAAGCCACCGCCGAAGCCGACCTTCAGGAGCTTGCAAGGGCCGCCAGGGTTTCCCCCAGAGCTACCTGTGTTGTTGCAGTCCACGATCGTAACTCCGTTTACGGTGACTGTGGTGCACGGGTCGCTCCCCGACGATTC
>QHZN01000037.1 GCA_003225365.1 Acidobacteriota bacterium | reverse complement strand
TGGCCTGGGTTCCGCCGGTGCCGTATCAGCGATTCCGGCTCTTTGGTCCACTCCGCGTGGCGTATTACACGCGCTACCCGCAAAAGGCCAAGCCCCTCTTCCGGCTCGCCGCCGACCGCGAAGTGCTGTACGGCCCGATGATCCTGCTGTCGATGGACATCTTCCATGCCAACGAGCCTCTCGCCGACTGGGTGCTAAACGATTGGGAAGACAACGTTACGCTGTCAAGCCCTCTCGGACTGAACGTCCACGGCTGGGTGGACGACAAGTATTGGTTTAGCCAGGGGGGCATGGTATTTCAAGCGAACTTGCAGAATCCTGTGCTGGCTTATTTGCGGCGCAATGAGGTGTCCGCAGCCATCCGCAACCTCTACAACAATTTCGTCGCCTGCTCCTACCCGGACGTGAATGCCTTTACCGAAGAATATCACCAGTGGATTCACGGGAGCGGGCCGTTTTACAAGATCCCTGACGAGGCGCGATTCGTCAACCGCGTCAGAGACACGCTCGTCCGTGAAGATGGGGAGACACTCTGGCTGCTCGCTGGAATCCCTCGCCGGTGGCTTGCTCCCGGCAGGAAAATCCAACTCAATGATGTGGCGACGTACTTCGGGCCCACGAGCCTGGAAACTACCGCCTCTGAATCTGCCGTAAGTGCACGAATTCAGTTGCCGACTCGGAATGCTCCCAAAACAGCGTGGCTGGTGGTTCGCGCACCGGGCGGTAGGCGGATCAAATCGGTCGAAGTCGATGGCCAGCGGTGGTCGGACTTCGACGCGGCGGGAGAACGCATTCGACTGCCGCTCAAATCAGGAACCATGCAGGTTGCCGTGCATTTTTGAGCGCAGGTCAAGAACGCCGGCGAAGTCAAAAAAGAGTGTCTAATGTTTTGCGCTTCAAGAGGTGGATCATTCCGTAGGAACGCAATTTCGCTTTGTAGCGTCGGGCGGAACTTGTCCCGATCTTATCGGGAGCACGGCACAGTTCCAAGGTGCGACCCATTCGCTCCGCTCAGGGCAGGCTCTGAAGGTCGGCGCTCCGGGGTTTTCATGCGCTTGCTCGTTTGTGTTCTTCTGACTTCATTTCAGCTTCTCGCCACCGAAGCGCCCCGTCCGGGCGACGAGGTTGATCTCGCTCCCTTCGGTCATGCTCGGATCTGGGATGGAAATCCGGGCGTCGAGTGGGACGAGCCCAGAGAAATTTGGCGCGTCGATGTCAATTTCACGGACGCTCAGCACGTGCCTGCAGAAGGCGCCCTGAGCGTCGAGTATTGGGTTTCAAGCTGGCCGCCGGTTCCGAGCGGGGGCTGGACGAAGACGGATACTCCATGGCAGGGAGAGTGGCGCAAGGTGGCGGCTCACCGCGAGGTGAGCGGCACAAGAGTGGTCTTCCATTTCCAAACTCTTTCCGCCGCCGAGAATCCGAACGCCAAGAATACTCCAGGCTTCACGCCGTCATTCCGCAAGACGCTCAAGATTAGGCTGCGCGTTAGCGGCGACAGCGCCGGGTATTCCAGTCTCGTCGCCTACGGAAATTCGCGGTGGAGCATCCGCGAGATCAATGTTCAATCGGGCTGCGAAGGGAAACCCGCCGCCCAACTCACGGCCACCGCGTATAACGGCGTGATTCTCAGCACAACGCCGGTGGAGATGAATCCCGCTGGCCTGCGGCTCAGGGTTCTTTACACGGAGCATGATCCTGGCTCCGACGACCGGACAATCATAACGATTCGCGGCGCGGAATATGCCTTCGGCGTAAATGTTGATGACGTGATTGAACGCAGGGCGGTTTACGTCAAATCTCTTGGAATCTTTTTAGGCGATGCCACACTGCGCGAAGAGTGGACGGCCTTTCAAGCCTCAGGCACGATGCGCCCCGGCGAAGACATCATCAGCCGGACGTCGCGTCATGCCGAACAGTCGCTAAACAACGCGATAGGCGAGATCCCACGGCTTTCGCTCACTGGCCGCTCCTCACGGCATTCCCTTCGCTACATTCCGCTCGGCTTCCCGGCCAGTCGCGAAAAGTACGGCCTCGACTTCAACGGGAACGTCTTCATCAGCAAGCACAGCTCGAAGGCCATGAAGGAAGACCTTGCCTCGATGCAGTGGAGCGGCGACGAAATATATTTCCGCATCGGCACGGGCGAGGTACCGGATTTCCGGGAACGTCCGCTCGGCGCGAGCCAAGAGATTCTTGATGACGCGTTGCCGTTGGTGACGACGGATTGGAGCAACCAGGGAATTGAGTACCAGGAAGAGGCTTACGCGACCATGCTCAGCGCTCCCCTGGATGATGTACGCTTGCGCGGCGACGAGCCGAGCATCCTGATGCTGCGGCTGCGCGCGCACAATCCAGGCCCGAACTCCAGCCGAGCTGCCGTGTGGTTCCAAGTCAGCCCGTCCGAGCACCTGGAATTGCGAGGCCAAATGTTAGTTGGAGTTGGGGATTCGCCCGGCGCTAATCGCGAGCCCCGGCTTCGTGCTGTCCTCGAGTCCGAGCCGGCCACTCTTCAGGTCCGCGACTCACCGGCGTCGGTCGAGCCGTCCATTGATGTGCGGGGCTCCGAGGTCGAGGAACAGAAACCTCACGCGAATGCCAATGGCGGCGGAGCGGTCGTTTGGACTGTTCCGCTCGCTGCCCACGAAGCAAAGGTCCTTGATATCAAGATCCCGTTCCGAACTATGGTGTCGGCGGCAGACCAAGGGCGCGTGGAGCAGATCCATTTCGACACGCGTCTCGACGAGACGCTAGCCTATTGGAAGAAACGGGTCAATTCGGGTGGAATGTCGCTCCACACGCCGGATGAGACGCTCAACAGCTTTTATCAATCGGTCCTGCAGCACATCCTGGTATCCGAAGAGCGGGACGTGAAAACGGGCCTGACTATGTGCCCGTGTGGAACCTACGACTACAATATGTTCGCCAACGAGACAGATGTCCAGGTGCGCCTGCTCGATATGCGTGGCCTGCACGAGGAAGCCTGGAAGTGCCTGCGTCCCCTCGTCGAACTGCAAGGGTCGAAGCCGTTTCCTGGGCGTTTCAAGGATACGTCGGCGGAATTCCACGGCGTGAAAGTCGACGCCGACCATGACTATACTCACAGCGGCTACAACCTCAACCACGGATGGACGCTATGGACGCTGGCGGAGCATTACTTGTTCACGCGCGATGACTCGTGGTTACGGGGCATCATGCCGCGGATGACGAGGGCGGCCAATTGGATCATCGATGAGCGCCATGTAACTATGCAGCGGGAGCCAGACGGAACGGGCGTGCCGGAATACGGGCTTCTGCCGGCGGGTGAGCTCGAGGACAACGAAGATTGGGAGTACTGGTTTGCGGTAAACGGCTACGCCTATCGCGGGTTGCGTGCCGCGGCGGAAGCCATCTCGGCACTAGACTCCCGTGAGGGCGAGCGGTTGAAGCAAGAAGCTGTAACCTACCGCGACGATATCCGCCATGCCGCGCTGCACGCTATGGCGATTGCCCCCGTGGTTCCGTTGCGCGACGGCACTTTTGTTCCAACAATTCCTTCCCGCACGTCCCTTCATGGCCGTGATCTCGGCTGGATTCGAAATGTCCTTTATGGCGCGCATGCGCTGGTCGATTGCGGCGTCTTCGATGCGGACGAGCTCGTGACCACGTGGACCTTGGAAGACTACGAGGATAACCTGCTCATGGCGCCGGATTCGCTCTCGGTACCGGATCGTGATTGGTTCAGCCGGGGTGGTGTTGCGCTCCAGCCAAACCTGGTGAATCTTTATGTGTCGTATCTCGAGCGCGATCAACTGCCGCAGGAGTTGCGCTCGCTGTTCAACGATTTCGCGGTGAGCTACTACCCGGATGTGAATGCCTTCACCGAGTGGGTTCCGACGCTTGGAATTGGCGGGGGACCGTTCTACAAAACATCGGACGAAGCGGCATTTCTCACCTGGCTCAGGCTGGCGCTGGTCCGCGAGTCAGGTGATCGGCTCTACTTGGATTCCGGCGCGCCGCGGGAGTGGCTCCTAACTGGCCGGACGATTGACGTGGAACGCGCCGCGACGTTTTTCGGGCAAGCGAGCTTCCGAATCCAATCCCACGTTGATCGCGGTTTTGTTGAGGCCACGATTTCAACGCCGCAACGGAACCCCCCTCGAGATATTGTTATGCTGATACGCCATCCGCAGGGCAGGCGCATCACCCGTGTCGAATTGAATGGAAGCGCCTGGTCCAATTTCGATTCCGAGCGCGAGACTATTTCCATTCCTGTGGACCAGAGCAAGGTAGCACTGCGCGTGTTCTATCGCTGATTGATCGGTTGAAACGACGAACGCGTTGAAACGCAGCCATAACCAAAAAGTGGGAAAGAGATATTT
>QHZN01000117.1 GCA_003225365.1 Acidobacteriota bacterium | reverse complement strand
GCTCAGGTGTCGGCGGCTCGCGTCGCCCATGGGCGGCGGCCAGTTCTGCCCCGGTCGGTCGGGCGGCTGTTCCGCCGTTTCCCCCGTTGTAACTGACATTGTTCACTGTAACGTTGTTGATCACAGTCTTGTTGTAGACATTCGTGATGTTTGTCGTGTTGACGTGATTCACCGCTCGGTTGTAGTAGAAGCCTCCGTTGCGCCAATATCCGCCCTCATACCCGTAGCCGGTGTAGCCGTAGCCATAGTAAATGCCGCCGTAGAATCCGACGACGGGTCCCCAGTAGCCCTCATTCCAGAAATACGTGCCGTCATCTGCGTCCCAGGCCCAATAGCCCGGAGTCCACAGCGCGCCAGGGAAAGGCGCAAGCACCCAGGTGCCCGGGACCCAGAAGTAGCCGCCAGGGCCCCAAGCCCAATAACCCGGCGTCCAGATATATCCGGGTCCGGGGCAGAAGGGCTGCTCGTAAACAGGCAGTGGTGCCGGAGCGATTGTAATCACCACGCCCCACCGCGCCTGGGATATCGCTGGTGTTAGGAGCATGATGAGTGTGAACAAGAACGCAAAGGTGGTGTACTTGCCTGTCCACGAGGCCATTCGGCGAAGGCTGCCGAGGCGTGATGTCGGAGCAGCAGGTCTTACCGACTTCGACTCATCGGCTGAAGCCACGCGGCCGAGCAAGGCTCCTTTGGATCGCGCGCTTGAGAGTTCATCGGTAGCACGTCGGTCATATTTGGTCATAAATGGCACCTCGCCCTGCTGGGAGCAATGAGAGTGCCAAAGGTTGGGTTTCCAAGCCCTTTAAGTTCGAAGTCCTTAATTATCAATGCGTTCCTCGAGCTTAAGTAGGGAAACAACGGCCCCAACGGTAGGGAAAATATACCAATTGCGGGGTCGTCTCACACGGGTTCGTTGGACAAACGACAGAGCAAGGCCCGAGCAGTCCTCACTAACGGGCTACTCTATTGTATCGAATGAACTGTCGGCGGGCCCGCTGGGACGGATCTTCACCAAAGCGAAACTGGGCCATTCGTGCCCACTGCATCCCATTTCAGAAACGGCTCGTTCCGAATTGGTTGATTACCGACCGACCAGGCAGTAGAAGGCGTTTCGGCCGGTGCGCACATCCTTGCCGTACGACACCGTCACGGCTACGCTGCCCAGAATCCTGATCTTCAGCCGACCCCCTGAATCCCAAAGCCATTGGTGGGAACCGAATGTGCCCGAATTATCGTAAATCTCGCCGTCATCCAGGAAGGGCCCGAGTTTCAGCTCCAGAAGCCCGCCGTCATAAAGTCTTTTGTCCAATTCCCAGTTTGAGAGGAGGTAATCGCGTCCGAGCGGGGCACTTCCTTTCCTGCCATGACGTGTTCCGATATGCGCGCCGAGCCAGAGATCATTGTCTCGTTCCAACCCAAGAATGAAGAGCTCATCGAAGGGCACAGGACCTATGGTCTTAGCGGCTCGAAACTGGCACGTCATTTCATAGTCGTCGCCGCGAGGCTGTGGGAACCAGTGAATCCCGAGCGAGCCTTCCAACTTTGCGAATGGGCCAGCCGAACGGACGAACAATCTGCCGAGTTGCCCTGAGACGTTCGTCTCTGCGGTCAATCGCCTCTCCGGCAAGTCGAGGAGCTTGTAATTCAGACCGGCTTGATATTCGATGCCCACGCCGTTGGAGAAAAATGGACCTGCCGGCAATCCGGCCACATCACGGTTTCGAAACTTGCGATAGGTCAAATCCACAGCGCTCCTCCAGGTGAAACGGCCACTGATGATCTCTTGAATGTCAGCTCCTGCGCGGACCGTCCCAACACTCAGGTTATCGAGCGGGAGGCCCGGCGAGTGAAACGTCTGGCTCAAGTCCCAGATTTCGTTTCGTCCGTCCAAGTGGAATTCGTACCGCCGCTGCGGATTTCCTCCGAGCGGCGCCGCGAGCGATGCAGACAGACGGCGCTTTTGCGCATCCCAGCGCACCAAGGAAGTCAAATTCACCGCTTTGTGTCGAAGGTTGTAAAACTCCGGGTAGACAGTTTGATAAGGCGTTCCTCGAAGGAGAGAAATCAGCCCCTTCGTCCGGTTGAGCCCCCAGCCGTTCCGTTCTGTGGAGCGAAAGACCACGTCGAACGTCTGGCTTTTCCCTTCGTTCTGGACAGGGCGAGGCACGAGCTCGAACTGGAAGCGCGGAAAGATATCGAGGAGTGCCAGTTGAGAGCGGGTGGTCCGATATTCATCGAGGCGCAGGACACTCGCCGGCGAGAATGCAAAAGCGCGGTCCAAGAGCACCGGATTGACAAGCGGCTGCGGGTTGAACCGGATTTCCCCAATCGACGGCTTCCCGATGCGGTTCCACTCGCGGAGGGCCGCCTCGAGATTGCTGTCCAACGCGTACAGGGTGGCGAGGAAATCGGTTGCATAGGCGTCCTTTGGGTCGAGGCGGAGGGCGCGCCTCAAGTGAGACTCCGCTTCGGAGAACTTCCGCTCCTTGAACGCCACACCCGCAAGCTCCTGCGGGAATCTCTCGTCGAGAGGACGCTTGCTTTGGCCGGCGGCGAAAGCTTGCCGGGCTTCCTTCCAGCGCTGTAATCGAGCCAGCGCCATGCCGCGATAGTAGTCAAGCTCGGCGGGTGCTTGAGGCGAGTCTGCCGCCAGGGCGATGACCTCATTCCAGCGATTTTCCTCGTAGAGTTTCTTGACGGCGGTCACTACGTCGTCGCCGGGCCTGGGGGAGCGGGTCTCGGGCATTGCCGGGGGCCCGAGCAGAAGCAGCAGCGCCAAATGCAACGGCATCAGGCCGCCTCGCGCGGCAGAGCCAGCAAAGTCCAGCGGCCGGCGATTTCCCAGTCTCGTTCGAAGGTTGCTCGGTCAATCTTCAGAAGCTTCCGCCGCGCCGGGTCATTGACCATCACTAGGTCTTGCCTCCAATCCAAACCGGCCACCACGACGTAATGAAGAGGGCCCCGGCGACCTTGTTCTCCTAGACAGACGATTAAAGGCCGGCCTTTGGACAGGTGTTCTCGAAGGTCCGCCCAGGTTCCCGAGAAATCGAACGTACGGAAGCCGGCTTCCGCCAAGTACGCCTTCATCTCGGCCGCAAATATTCCCTTGGCTTCCTTTGAGTAAAGCGCGCGCTGAATCGTGGCAACATCCTCGCCCGGTGGGCCGCCATGCCCGCTCCAATACCGCATCACCATCGAGATGCATGCGGCGCCACAGCCATTGCCGTGCTGTTTGACGAAGGGGACGTCCAGCCAGACTCCCGTGGGTTCCGCTGCCAACGCCAGCCCGGCGAACGCAATCGAAACCCACAGGATATTCGAGGACGAGGCACGCATCGCGACCACGGGCTTAAGCTTTAACGAGGATGAGCACGAGGACCGCCGTCCCCAGCGCGATCAAGATATAAGTAATCTGCTGATTATTGAGAGCCCCGGCGGCCATGTCCCGCTGGACCTTGTCGGTCCGTGCGGCCAAGCGGGCCAGCTCCTCGTCGGAGAGGTACGGAACGGCCTTCTCCACCTTTTGCTGGTCAATCTTGGCGGACTTCAGGGCCTTTCGGGCCGGTTCGGAAGAAAGGAAGTTCCTGACCTTGGCCAGATTGGCTTGCCGGGTCGCCGCTGACTCTGACAATTCGCTTTGCAAATCTGCTGCGGAGACCACGTGCTCTTGCGCCAGGAGGATTGATGTCCCGGCTGCTCCTAAGGCGGCGATCATGACTGTGGTAAGGATGGTTCGAATTCCTGCGCTCATAGAAACCTCCTGCGAGTTTCCCCAGAAGCGTAGCACCTCTCTGACCCACCGCGCTATTATTTCTGGCCAGAATCCGACCTATGGACATGGGTCGAGGATACATGCACTCGCGCTGGTTCAGGGGCCGGGCATTTTCCGTCTGGATTTCTCAACCCGGCACTCGCTCATAGACTTGATTTGCAAATCTCGTGCCAAAATCAGTCACCGTCCGACTAAGCGGTAAATGGCGGCCGGCGCGGGGGTTGACCCTTGCGGCAGGTCGTCCGGTTGCGGAATTCTGACACGCACTGGTAAAAAACTTCCCGGCTGGCATTCCCCCAACTTAGTACTACTACGTTAGGTAAATTCGGAAAACGTCCCAAAAGAGGTGAGAACGGACGTGCTTTACAGGCCCGTCGGGCCGCAAGAATGTGGCCCAGGGCGTTAGCCCTGGGTGGAGCGGCCTGCACGCCGTCCGTCAGCTGAATGACACCCCTCTCCCCGTCAGCCGACGGGGAGAGGGGGCGGGGGAGAGGGGCAGCTCACGAACCCACGGCTCACGCCGTGGGCCACTCTCTGATGCCGCTCCGCGGCTCGGAGCACGTCTAACCCCGTACAAGCAACGGTCGGCATGACACGCCCTGGCCCAATTATCGGCGCAGCCTCCGTCCGCAGCTCGGCGGTCTCTGAAACGGCGGGACCTTTGTGATATCATTTTTTCCCGGCGGGGAAACGGGTGGGGTTGGGCCAGTCCGCGACCCTTGTAACGGCGGCGTCCCCGCCATCGCTTTGACATTGTCGGCGATGAGGACATCGCCGCTACGGCAAGCCCGGATGCGCGGGTAGATTGAAAGAAGGGGGTCACTCATGGGCGGCGAGAAATCGAGCCGGAGGGAATTTATTGGAACCGTGGCCATCGGAATCACGGGAGCGCGGCTGGCGGCGCCGATGATGGCCGACGCTTCCGAGACGACCAAGGTCGGCGACATGCCCTATCGTGTGCTTGGGCGGAGCGGCGAAAAAGTCTCGCTGCTCGGCCTCGGCGGCTATCACATCGGCACCCAGCGCGACGAAGCCGAAAGCATTCGCATCATCCGCGCAGCCGTGGATGCAGGCGTCAATTTCCTCGACAACTGTTGGGACTATAACGACGGCGCCAGCGAAATCCGCATGGGGAAAGCCTTGCGTGACGGCTATCGCCAAAAAGTCTTCCTCATGACCAAGACCGACGGGCAGGTGAAAGACGTTTACAACCGGCAACTCGACGAATGCCTGCGGCGCCTTCAGACCGACCACATTGACCTGGTGCAGTTCCACGAAATCATCCGGCCCACGGACCCTGACAGGATCTTCGGCCCCGGCGGGGCGTTCGAAGCGGCCCTGGCGGCGCGTCAAGCCGGCAAGATTCGATACATCGGCTTCACGGGCCACAAGGACCCGGACATCCACCTGAAAATGCTCCACACCGGCTTCGCGCGCGGGTTCACCTTCGACGCCGTGCAGATGCCGCTCAACGTAATGGACGCGCACTTCAAGAGCTTCGCGCACAAAGTCGTTCCTGTGCTCGTCGAACACAAGATTGGGGTGCTTGGGATGAAGCCGCTCGGCGGCGGGATCATTCTGAACAGCAAGACTGCGACGCCAACCGAGTGCCTGCACTACGCGATGAACCTCAAGACCTCAGTGGTCATCCACGGTTGCGACTCGATGGAGCGGCTCAATCAGGGGCTGGAGGCCGCGCGCACGTTCCACACACTGAGCGAGCCGGAACTCTCCGCCTTGCTTGCCAAAACCTCGCAGGCTGGCGCCCGAGGCGAGTTCGAGCTCTTTAAGACTACGCGCAACTTCGACGGCACCTGGCACAACCCGAATTGGCTGGGGTAGGGGTGCCCACGCAGCGGCGGACTATTTCCTTAACAAGCTACCGTCTACCGTTTCGTATGTGACGAGACAAAGAGAATGCGTCGCGTCAGTATGGTTGTCAGGAAGCCTGTAACGGCAAGCCAAGGCGTCCCGCCACTGCCCGGCTCCCGATTTCATCGTGACAGATTCCACCGGGCGCTAAGTCGCAGGCCACAGGCGTAGGGGCGGGTTTTAAACCCGCCCCTACGCAGCCCCGTCCCCGCCAACCCTCGCACCTTGCGCGGCGGCGAATTGCTTCGCGCGATCCTTGATCAATTTCAGATCCAACTTGCCGCTTCCGAGCATGGGCAGCGTCTCGATGGGGTAGAAATTTTCTCGGCGGGGGAGCCAGAGCTTGGGCAAGCTGGTTTCGCGCACGCGTTTCAGGAGCTCATCCACGCTGATTTCGAACGGCGTATGGAGGACAACGAGCTTTTCGCCCTTTTGTTCGTCGGGAAGGGACGTGACCACGAGCTTCGGCTCCGCGGCGCCGAGGACTTTTTGCAGAGCTTCTTCCACCTGGATGTGCGGCACCATTTCGCCGCCGATCTTTGAGAAGCGCGAGAGGCGGTCCGTAATGATGATGAACCCGTCCGAGTCGAGCCGCGCGATGTCGCCGGTGACATACCATCCGTCGGGTGTGATGACCTGGCGAGTTTTTTCTGGGTCATCGAGGTAGCCCGTCATGACGCAGGGGCCTTTGACGATGAGCATCCCTTCCTGATCGGGGCCGATGGGCTCGAGCGTATCCGGATTCACAACATTGACGCACACACCCGGGATGGGCAGACCGACCGTGCCGCGCTTGTGACCCACCTGGTTCTGCCCGCGCCCCGAGTATCCTTGCGTCTCGACGGAGACCACGGGTGAAAGTTCCGTGCAGCCGTAGCCTTGGAAGAGGTCCACTCCGAATTTTTCTTTGAACGCCGCGCCCAGCTCCGGCTTCAGCTTTTCGGCGCCCACGATGGCGATACGCACCGACGCGAAATCCTCTTTCTGGCAGCGTCGCACGTAATCCCAAACGAAAGTCGGCGTCGAGATGAGCACCGTTACGTGATGCTTCCGGCAGAGCTCGCCGATGCGGCGCGAGTCTATGGGGTTCGCGTGAAAGATTACGCCGAAGCCCGAGACGAGCGGGAGCCATAATCCGCCAGTGAACCCGAAGGAATGGAAAAACGGCAGGATGCCGAGCAGGCGGTCGTTGCGGTCCACGCTGATGGCTTGCTGAATGCCTTCGAGGTTCGAGACGATATTGCGGTGGCTGAGCACGACGCCCTTCGGGATGCCGGTCGAGCCGCTGGAAAAGATCACCGTAGCGGGCGTGTCAAGCCCGATGCTCGGCGGCACGAGCCAGGCGCGCAAAATAAAGCGCGGGAGAAGGGCGACGGCGAGCGTGGCCGCGAGCTTCGAGCCGGCCGAGAAACTGCCTGCCGCCTCTTCAATCGTGACCATCCCAGGCGTGCGCGGAATACCCGTTTTTTCAAGAAGCTTTTCGCTGGTGAAAAGGGTCTTGATTTTGCAACGTTCGATGGCGATGGCGAGCGCCTGGGGCCCGCTCGTGTAGTTCAGATTGACGGGCACCGCTCCGGCGAGGCCCACGCCGACATTCAAGAGCGCCGTGGGGACCGAGGGCGGTAGGAGAATTCCGATCATCTTTTCCCTGGCGTAGCGCTTCCGAACCAGTCCGCGGAAAAGCGCCGCGCCAACCAGGGCTTGAAAGAAATTCAGTTTGCGGCCCGAAGAGTCGGCCATGGAAAAGCGGTGCATGTTCCAGATGCTCCCCGCCGTCTCGACGAAGGAAGCGGCGAGCGGGCGCTCGACGGCGTCGCGATGGGCGAAGGCCTCAGCGCCGAGTCGCATGACTGCCTGGCGGACTTCATAAGCCGTCGAGGACCCTGGAAGCGGCGCGCCAAAGCTGATTGTGACCGGATAAGGGATGCGGCGCGGCCACTTGAAAAAGAACTTGCCGCGCTCGAAGCTGAAGATGCTTCCCCAGACGCGGTCCAGGTGAATGGGGATGATGGGGACGTCGACTCCTTTGGTGATACGCTCGAAGCCGCGGCGGAAAGGAAGGAGACTGCCCGTGCGCGTGACGGCGCCCTCGGCGAAGATCGTGACCAGCTCGCCCGCTTTGAGCGCCGCCTGCCCCTCGCGCAGTGACTCGATGATTTTGCGCGGCGGGTCGCTCTCGGCGATCGGAATGGCCCGCATCAGCTTGGCGAGCCAATGGATCCCGGTGCTCTCATAAAATTTCCGGTACATCACAAACCGGACAAAACGCTGGGTGCAGGCGCCGATCAGAAACGGGTCAATGTAGGAAATGTGATTGCCGACCAGCAGCGCTCCGCCTCGGGTCGGGAAGTTTTCCTCGCCGCGGACCGCGATGCGGTAAAACGTGTGCGTCAGCAGCCACAGGGCAAGCCGGATGGCGAAGTCGGGCAAGACCGTCAGGATATAAATCGTTGCCGCAAACGAAATCGCGGCCATGACGAGCAGGATTTGGTTCGGGGGGAGCTTCAATACCGCGGAAAGCAGGCCGCAAAGCCCCGCCCCGAGGAAAACTCCGGTGAACGTGAGCACGTTCGAAGCGGCAATTACTTTGCCCTTTGAATGTTCGCCCGCGTGTGCCTGCAAATAGGCCTGGAGGGGAATGATGAAGATGCCACCCGAGAATCCCAGCAGGAAATGGCCTGCCCAGGCTTCCGCAAAGTTATGATGGGCGAAGAAGATGAAGACTCCGAACACCCCGAGGCCCACCGAGCCGATCGGCACCAGGCCCAGCTCCACCTGGTCGCCCGAGAGTCGGCCGGCAACGAACGCGCCGAGGCCCACGCCGACGGAGACCGCCGCCATCAGGGTGCTGATGCCCGTGTCGCCCAGGTGGAGCAGGTCGCGGCCGTAGGCGTTGACGTTCTGAAGGTACACGGAGCCGAGCATCCAGAAATACGCGATGGCGAGGACTGTCTGGAAAAGCGCCCGCGATGCGCGGATTTCTCCGAAATCTCGCCAGAACTCCGCCACCAGGTTCCAACGGAATTTTTCGCCCGCGCTTACGGCCGGGACGCGCGTGATGCCGGTGGCGAAGAACAGCCCGAGAAGCGCCATGCCAATCAGCATCGCGACCGAGATGGCGCGGTTGCGAGGGAAGGCGTCGCTCAGAAAGCCCGCGACAACGGGACCGAGAACAATCATCGAGTAAACGGTCATCTGCATCAGGCCGTTCGCTCGCGACAGGGACGTTTCGGAGAAGATTTGCGGTAAGATGCCCTCCTTGGCGGGGTCGAGAAACGCCGCGTGGATGCCGAGCAGGAATAACGTCGCCAGCATGATGGTGAGGTGGCCGAAGGCCGCCGCCACGGTGGCGACAGAGAGCAGCCCCGCCTCCACTAGCTTCAAGGCAATAATCACCTGTCGTTTCGAAAACCGGTCCGCCACTTGGCCCGCGTAGGATGAAAACAAGATATAGGGCAGTACGTATAAACACGTTCCCAGCGCAATCAGCCAGTTCCTTCTGGAAGTTTCAAACCCCTGGCCGATGATGAAGAAAATGAGGAGTTGCTTGAAGGTGTTGTCGTCGAAGACGGCGAGGGCTTGCGCGGCCAGCAGGTAAGCGAAGCCCGGCCGCTCGAGAACCCTCTTGTATCCTTGACTGGCCATCTCTGGCTCCGGGGCCCCTTCGTTCTTCTCAGGCAATGGGCGGCAACCGCCCGTGTCCGTGCCCGCCAGCGGTTCGCCTTCGCTCCCTTCGAGTTCGCTCAGGAACTCGCCGCGGCGAGAGCGAAGTCGAGCGGTGAGCGATGAGTCGAAGGGCCGACGGACTGCCTGCCCGTGCGAATGTAAATCCGGGCTGCCCCCGACGGATGTGGCGTAACAGTAATTCGAATTGGTTTCTGATTCAAGCGCGCTGGCTCTCATCCTCAACTCCGAACTTCCAAGATTGAGTTTAGTGGCGCCGGTGTGGATTCGACGACCTTGAAGGTGACACTTTTTGACGTGTCACGATCCCGGCGCCCGGCGTGGATGTGATCTTGGTGAATGGATGGTCCATAAGACGGATGTCGGAGCGCCTCCACTATTCGGCCCAACCGGTCGAAACCGGATTGGAACTCCGAATTGCCGGGCTCGAGGGCGCAGGCTTCGACAAACTCCTGGAGCGCGCCTGTACCGTCACCTTTCCCTTCGGTCGCCTGAGCCAGATGATATTGCATGGCACCAATCTGCGGTTTTTGGCGGATATTGGAGGGAAACTCCCCCAACGCTCCCTCAAAGCTCCCCAATCTCTTCGGTCGCTCGTGTCCCATTGGGAGTGGGGGTGCTATAATTTTGCCCACGGATCCCGCAGCGGAAACGGTTCCCCTAGGTACGGGGCACAAAGCTGGAGTGCATGGACATTCGAATCAGCAAGGAGAGCGAAGTCCCGCTTCGCCACCAAGTGGCGGAACAGATCGTCGCGCTTATCGCCACCCAAAAGCTGAAAGCCGGCACGCCCATGCCGAGCGTCCGGGAGCTGGCGCGGCGGCTGAAGATCCATCACAACACGGTGAGCCATGCCTACGCCGACCTGGTCCGGCGGACATGGCTGGTGCGCAAGCGCGGCAGCAACCTGATCGTGCGGGCGTCGCGCCCCGGTTCCATCGAGCCGAGCGTGCGCCCGGGACGAACCAAAACTCCGGACCTCGATGACCTCATGAATCAGACCATCGCCGCGGCGCGCGAGCTGGGCTTTTCGCTTCAGCAACTGCGCGACCAGATACGTCAACGAATGATCGCGGAGCCGCCCGACCATCTTCTGGTGGTCGAGCAGGAGCCGGGGCTGCGCCGGCTGATTCAGGAGGAGCTTCGCGAGGCGCTCCGGCTTAGCGCCGACGGCTGCTCGCGGGAAGAACTGGCGGCGCATGCCGAGATCGCTATCGGCGCCCTTCTCGTTACGCCTCAATACGCGTTGTCCGACGTCGAGCCGCTCGGCCCGCGAGACCGCCCCGCGGTGCCGCTGGTTTTCTCTGGCGCGGACGAGCACGTCGAGCGCATTCGCAAATTGAAAGAGCCCTCCGTAGTCGCCATTGTTTCCGTCAGCGAAGCCTTCCGCTCGACCGCTCAAAGCCTCCTCGCGCCCGCAACCCGGCGCCTTCACTCGCTCATGGAAATCCCCTGGCCGCTCGACTCTCCGGGCTCGGTTCGCGGCGCGGACGTGATCTTCTGCGATTCCATCGCCTTTCGGGAACTCAAGAACCCGAAGTGCTTCCCCTACCGGCTGCTCTCGCCCGCCTCACTAGAAGATGTGGCGGGCACAATGAAGGGCCTCCGCCGGCGTGAAGTTCCCGGTTCAAAGCCCGCTTCCCTTCCTCGGCAGGAAGGCTCGAGACAAGCATAGAATGTTCAATCTTTGCAGGGGCTCGGCAGGCCACGGGCGCCTTCTTTTGCCCGAAGAGTGAAGCCCGCCTCGTCCGTCACGCCACTGCGGGAGCGCCAAGGTTCGCCATGGAATCCTTCGTCAAATTTCAAAATCCGGCCAGCCACTGCCTGCGGGGCGTGATACATCGTCCGGCGAATTTCCGCCGCGCGGCAGGCGTAGTCTTCTTTCACGGCTTCACGGGCGACCGCATGGAGTCGCACTGGCTGTTCGTCAAGTGCGCGCGGGCGCTCGCGCGGGCCGGCGTGGCGTCGCTCCGATTCGACTTCTTCGGCTCAGGCGAGTCGGACGGGACATTTCGCCAAGCGACCCTTCAGGGCGAGATCGAAGACGCGCGAGCTGCGGTGAATTTCTTCCGGCGGCAAAAAGGCATTCACCAGGAACGCATCGGGCTCCTGGGGCTTTCGCTAGGCGGAGCGATTGCCGCGGTCGTCGCCCCGGGCGCGCGCGCCAAGGCGTTGGTCCTATGGTCGGCACTGGCCTATCCTCACGAGCTTCGAGCCTTGTCCGAGAGCGTCACAAAGCCGCTTGGCGAGGGCTCCGGCGCGCGCGAGTACAACGGGCACACCATTTCAGCCCGCTTCCTCAAGGGCCTCGACCGGGTGGACCCGCTTCGGGCCATCCGCGGGTTCAAAGGTCCCACGTTGGTCATCCACCCGGGGAAAGACGAGCTCCTGCCGCTTCGCCATCCGGCGGCGTTTTTCGACGCCACGGGAGCCCGCATCAAGGAAAAGGTCATCGTCACCGGGGCCGATCACACCTATACCTCAGTCGCTTGGGAGCAGGAGGTCATCGCGCGGACCGTGGACTGGTTCTCACGTTATTTGTGCGAGTGATTCGCGGCTGGCGGAGGCCGCCGAGACCGCGAAGCTTCCGATGCCACCCGAGCCCCACAAGCGTTAGGTCGCAGAGCAGATCCTTCGCGAAGTTCACCCCGAGCGAACTGCCGAGATCCTTCTCCCGCGATCAGCGCAGTCGCGCGATCCCGAGACCGCGGGCCCGCGGGATCAGGATGACAACCGCCGAAAGCTTTTCATCTATGGCCCGCCGAGCGCGATGAGCGGACTCGCCGACCGTGCTATGATTCGCGCTTCGAAAAGAAATGAGAACCCCATTCCAAACTCTCCAGCGCCGCCACAATCTCATGCGAGCTTCGACCGCCACTTTGTGGCTTTTTGTGATGGCCACGTTCGCGTCCGGGGCGCTCCGGGCGACCGACTGGTCTACGCTCTTCACTGCGCAGGATGTGCACGACTACCTGGCGACGCCCGAGGGCCGAGTGCGAGCTTTAAACTTCTGCCGCCGCATGGGCCTCTCCAAGGTCTACGTCGAAACTTTTCGGGACGGCTACCAGGCGGATGCGGAGACACTTTGTACGGCGCGGGATTATTTCCGCCAGGCGGGGCTTCAGGTCTCCGGCTGCGTTACGACGACCCAGCTTGGCAAGCCCTCGACGGGCTGGAACATCGTCGCCTGCTACACGCATCGCGCCAATCAGGAGCGCCTCGCTGGCGTTTTCGCCTACGCGGCCGGGTTTTTCGACGAAATCATGATTGACGATTTCTTCTTCACCGACTGCGAGTGCTCGGAATGCGCGGCGGCGCGGGGCGCGATGGGCTGGCGCGAGTATCGCAAGAAGCTGATGCTCGATATGAGCCGCGAAAACGTCCTCGGCGCGGCGCAGCGAGTGAATCCCAACGTCAAGGTCATCCTCAAGTTTCCGCAGTGGTATGACACGTTCCAGGAGCGCGGCTACGTGGTGGACAAGGAATCGGCGCTCTACGACCGCGTCTGGGTGGGCACGGAACTGCGCGATCCCGCCTCCGACCGCTGGGGTCACAAGCAACAATACGAAGGCTTCTTCATCTTTCGCTGGATCAGCGACATTGCCAAAGAAAAAACCGCGGGCGGGTGGTTCGATCCCTACGGCACCAATCCCACATATTACCTCGACCAGGCTTACGTGACTGTTCTGGCGGGTGCTCGCGAGGGGCTTTTGTTCCACTACGGCGCGCTTGAATCTCCGGAATACGACGCGCAGGCCAGAGCCTTCGCCGCGCGGCGCTCGGAGCTTGAAGCGCTCTCGAAGCTTGTCGGCGACTGGCGCGGAATTCCCGCCTATAAACCCGCGTCGAGCGATCCGGGAAAGGAAGCGTATCTGTTCGACCAAATCGGAATGCTGGGGATTCCGCTCCTGCCCACCGCCAGATTTCCCCAAGAGGCGCGCGTCGCGCTCTTTACGGCGCATGCGCTCGAGGATGTGGCCTTCGTCTCAGAGCTCGTTCAATTTCTGAGCAAAGGCGGAACGGCGTTCTTGAGCGAGGAGCTGGCGCACCGGCTGAACGGCGACCCACGCCTCGACGCGGTCGGCCCCGTTGAACTTGCGAAGGGCGAGTATTTTCGCAAGGCGGTGATGGGTGGGGGGACGGTAGTGGTTTTCTCGGACGCGCTCCCCCGTCTGACGTTTGTGGACGCCCAGAACCGCTTGGCCCAGGTCACGCCGGAGCTGGGCGATGCTTTGGGCCAACTACGACAAGAGGCGTCGAATTTTGCTGTCACCTTGTCGGACGCTTCGCCGCGCGTCGCGGCATTCCCCATGGGAGGCCACGTGGCAGTGATGAATTTCACCGAATTACCGGTGTCGTGCCGCTTGCAGGGGCTGGGCGGCAATGCGACCCGCCGCCGGCAGGTGTTTCGGACGAATGGGGCTGTGCTCGCATCCGACGGGGCGACGTTGCGTCTCCCGCCCCACGCGCTTCTAGTCGTCAAATAAAGGCGCCGGCTATGCGCATGTTGAGAGCGGCATGGTTCGGATTTTGAGGAGGCGGGAATTGTCAATCGGCATAGAACCGGTGGCCATCTTTCTTGCAGCAGCCCTCCTCGCCAATCGAGCGATGGGCTCGGCCCAAGCAGTCTGCTGCCTTGGGACCGCGCGGGTCCTCGCCGATGGTTGCGTCGCTGGCTCGGGCGCGAGGAGTCGGACAGGCCGGCAAATTTGCTCGTGCCGGAGTGTTGGCAATACGCAAGGCGACTCCACGGGACACGGCGGCCACCACGGAGCCGGCATGCATATGTCCATAGGCGGCACGCTTGGCTCGTACCCGATGACCCGCGAATCCTCAGGGACAAGCTGGCAGCCGGACTCGGCGCAACATCAGGGCATCCATCTTATGAAAGATGATTGGATGCTGATGCTCCACGGATTTGCTCAAATCGTTTACGACGACCAGGGCGGCAAACGCGGTGCCTCCAAAGGATACAGCGCCAACATGTTCCGGTTCATGGGGACACGCGATCTCCGCCGGGGCACGTTCGCCTTTCGGGCCATGGTTTCGGCGGACCCGCTGACCATCGGCCGAAACGGCTACCCCCTGCTTTTGCAGACCGGCGAGACCGCCGACGGACGCACGCCGCTCATTGACCGCCAGCACCCGCACGACCTCTTTATGGAAATGGCGGTCAGCTATTCGCACTCGGTCAATGAGTCCACATCCGTCTTTGCCTATTTCGGTCTTCCTGGCGAGCCCGCCCTGGGCCCGCCGGTTTACATGCACCGCTTTTCGGGCGAAGAAATCCCCACTGCGCCTATCACGCACCACTGGCTCGATTCCACTCACATCAGTTTTGGTGT
>QHZN01000036.1 GCA_003225365.1 Acidobacteriota bacterium | reverse complement strand
ATGGAGATTCCCTTGAGAAAGGGCCGCCCTTTCACTGAAGCGGATACACCGGTCTCGCAGCGAGTTGTCATTGTTAGCGAGAAGCTGGCTCATGAGCGCTGGCCCGGGCAGGACGCCATCGGAAAGCGCCTGAAAATGGGGGGCGGGGAGAGTAAGGAGCCGTGGCTGTCAGTTGTCGGTATCGCCGGTAACGTTCTGAGTCAAGGTCCGGCCTCTGGCTTCCATGCGGAGGTCTACGTCCCTTATACCCAGTATCCGTGGATTCCGTGGATTGAGAGCCCGGAACATGTCGTTGTCCGTTTGGCGTCCAATCCAACTACCATCGCGTCTGCCATTCGGGGGGAAGTGGCTTGGATGGACAAGGACCAACCAGTCTCCGAAGTTATGACCCTGGACGAGATTGCCGAAGAGCCTGTGGCCCAACAGCGTATGCTTATGGTGCTGCTCGTCGCCTTCGCTGGTTTGGCTTTGGTTTTGGCTGCCGTCGGAGTCTATGGCGTCATGTCTTTTTCGGTTGCGCAGCGCACTCACGAGATTGGTCTCCGAATGGCCTTGGGAGCGGAGAAAGGCGACCTGGTCGGCATGATCATCGCAAAGGGAATACGCCTCGCAGTCACGGGGACAGCGATCGGACTTGCCGGAGCGATCGGGTTTATGCGCTTGCTTTCGAGCCAACTGTTCGGTGTCAAGCCCACGGACCCGGCTACCTTTGTTTCGGTGGCCCTTCTGTTGACGTGCATGTCTTTACGGGCCTGCTACATCCCCGCGCGGCGTGCGACAAAAGTCGATCCCATGGTGGCCCTGCGACATGAATGAGTCATTTGGCGATTGGGTGTTCGGGAGATTGAGCGATTGCGAGAAAAGACATTTTGAAAATCGCCCGATCGTTCAATCACACAATCGCTAGATCCTCTCTACCCCGGCCGGACTTCCGCCCGCCGCGCCCGTACCGCAAAAAGTTGAAGGATGCCTTCCGAAGGTGTATACGGAGTGGGGCCGGCGTCGTTCGGGTTTGGGAAGCCAGCTGCGTGGGAACGGTCCTCAAGAAAAAATCATGCGCAAACGAAAGGTTGGGCTCTTGACGTTTTCCGACGGGCGCAAGTTCGCCCACGAAATGCTGCGGGAGATGAACCTGGATTTTCAAAACAGGTTCCGAGCGCGCTTGGAAGCGACGGGGGAATACGACGTCGTGGCGGGCGAGGAAATCGTCTGGCGCCCCGAAGTTGCGAAGAGCGAAGGGAGGCGGCTGGCCGCAGCCGGCGTCGAGGCGACGATTCTCAACTATGCGGTCTGGTGCTTTCCTCACCTCACCATGATCGCGACGGAATTCGCGCCCGGCCCCTACCTGATGTTTTCGAACATCAATCCTCGCTACCCGGGGATGGTGGGGATGCTGGCGGCGGCTGGCGCCATGGACCAGGTGGGGCGCGCGCACGGGCGCGTTCAGGGCGACATCGCCGACGACGCGGTGTTCGCCAAGGTGCGCCGCTTCTTGCGTGCTGCGGTGGCCGTGCGCAGGTTGAAAGGCGAGACATTCGGCCTTTATGGCGGCCGGCCCATGGGCATGTACACGGCGGTCGCGGACGCTGACCAGTGGAAGCGCGATTTTGGCATCGACGTCGAGCACGTTGACCAGTTCGAAATCATTCGCCGCGCGGAGCTGGTCGCAAACGATCGAGTCGAGCACGCCTTCGACTGGCTGACGCGACTGGCCGGCCCAAACATCCACTACGACGGAAAGAAACTCACCCCTGAGCTGCTGAAGCGGCAGATTCGCAGCTATTACGCGACCCAGGAGATCAACCAGGAAAAGGCCATTGACTTTTTCGGAATCAAAGCGCAGCCCGAGTTGACCGACCACTTCACCACCGAGGACATCATTGACGCGTTCGCAAACGACCCTTACGACTTCGAGGGGCCGAAGGACCCGGTGGTCTGCGCCACCGAAGCCGACATGGACGGCGCGCTGACCATGGAGATTTTCAAACACCTCGCGGGCGAGCCGGTGCTGTTCGCCGACGTGCGCCACTACGACGCCGAGGACAACTTCTTCGACCTTTGTAATTCCGGCGCGCACGCCACGTTCTTCGCCGGCCGGTCGAAGCTCCCGGAGGAGAACCTTCCGCGCGTGCACTTCTGGCCGGAGATTTTTTATTTCCCGGCGGGCGGGGCGTCGGTGATGCACTTCGCTCGGCCGGGCCAGGTCACCCTCGCGCGCCTGACGCGCCGCAACGGGCGCTACTGGCTGGCCGTCGTGCCCGCCGAATTCATTTTGTTCGACGAAAAGAAGAATTGGGCGAAGGCCGAGGCGACCACCAAGGAGTGGCCGCACGCCTTCGCGCGCCTCGAGGTTTCCGCCGACGAGTTCCTCGCCACCTACGACTCGAACCACATCCACGGCTGCTACGGCGATTGGGTCGAGGAGCTGGTGGCGGTGGCAAGAATCTTGGGCATGGACTACCACCTTTACGGACATAGGCAGCCTGCATTTCCAGCGCTCGACGACCATCGCATCTGACCGCGCATCCGAGTCTTCAGCGAACACTTTCGGAGCTATCGAAGACGCGGGGCGATTCGGCGCGCGTAGTCGTCGAACACCTGGAGGTTGTTCTCGGGGCCAACACCGGGGACGTTTGGCGAGGCAAAGGCGCGGAGCTTGACGCCGCGCTCGGCGAGCTTCGCTGCGGTCTCGGCCACCAGCGCCATGCTGATCGCCACCACGGCGAGCGTCGAGCTTGCCGCCACGCGCGCGCCCGCGACTTCGACCAGGGCGTCTTCGGGGGGACAGCAGTTGTCGATCACCACGTCGCCGAGGTCTGCCAGATTCTTGCCGCTCGAATGAGTGGCCTCGGAGCGGCGGGCATTTTCGAGCGACGTCACGGCCACCAATTTCATACCCGCGGAGCGGCCGTAAAGCGCTGCTTCCACTGGCGCGGCGTTCATTCCACCGTGCGAATAGACGATCAACGTGTCAGTCGGCTCGAAGCGGAAATTTGAGAGAAACTCTTTGACGTAACCCTCCGTCCGTTCGAGTTTCAACAGCTCCCGCACTCCGCCCGACCCGAGAACTTGGGTCCACATTAGCCGCGCGTCCAGGAGGGGGTGAAAGCCGGCAAAGCTGCCGTAGCGCGGGAAAACGTCGAGCACCGGTATCACCGAGTGGCCGCTTCCGAATAGGTGCGCCAGGCCGCCGCGGGCGATCGAGTCGGCGGCGAACATCGCTGCCTGGCGGATATTCGCCAACTGCGTGGCGCGGATTTTCTCGTAGATATTCCCGGCGCATGCAAAGTATTTTTCGGCAGACATAGCTCCGCCCCTCCTCGTCAGCCTCGGCCCCGATTATCGTGGTCGTCTATTTCGAGCATCGCGTAGCGGGCGGCGCCGAGGAGACCGTTGTTTTCACCGAGCCGGGTCCGGACGATTCGCACTTGCCGTGAAGCGAGCGGCTGGCCCCATTTCAGCGCGGCTCGGCGAAGTGGGCCAATCAACAATTCTCCGGCCTCAGCCAACCCCCCGCCAATGACGACCAACTCCGGATTCAGCAGCGCGACGATGCTTGCGACACCGCGACCGAGGCTTTCGCCAGCCGCTTCAAGAGTCTTGCAGGCAAGCCGATCGCCCGCTCGCGCGGCTCGAACCACCGCCTCAGCAGTGAGCGAGCCTTCTGCCCGCGCCATGCGCGCGAGTGCGCCCGATTTTTTCCCTCGCGCCAAGCGCGCGGCCGTCCGGGCAATGCCCGGCCCCGCGGCAAGCGCTTCGAGGCTGCCAGTCCGGCCGAACTCCGGGCGCCAATGTTCGCTGACGGCGAGCCACCCGGCGGCGCCTGCCGTGCCTCTCGAGCCCGAAATCATCCGGCCTTCGGCGATGATCCCGGCGCCGATGCCTGTGCCGAGGGTGAGAAAAACCAGATTTCGCGGAGGGCGTCTATTTCCCCCGCTCAGCCACGCTTCCGCCAGCGCCTGAACGTTTCTGTCGCCCTCGACGAAGACAGGACGGCGAAAGGCGCGCTCGAGCAGCCGCCGGAGCGGCACTTTTTTCCATCCGCGCAAATTCGGCGCCCAAACGGTTTCGGTCCTCGTGTCGAAGGCTCCGGGCACGCCGACGCCGACCGCCCGTATGCCTTTCCACCGGACGCGCGCGGCAGCCAGCGGTGTGTTCGCTGAATCGAAAAGCGCTTGGAGGTCGCGCTTCACCCCGCGCGCAGGCGTCGGCATGCGGACGGCGGAAACGAGCATCCCTGAGCGCGACACGACTCCCGCGGCGATTTTGGTTCCGCCCAAGTCGAGGCCCAACACGAAGGTGCGCTTCATGCGGAACGGTCCGTTTCTAAGAGGTTGCTGGAAAAACCCGCTTTGTCATGCTGAGCCCCCTTCGCTCTGCTCAGGGCAGGCTCTTCGCTTGTCATCCTGAGCTCCTTCGCTTGGCTCAGGACCGTTCGAAGCGGAGCGAACGGGCTCAGAATGACAGGCCCCCGAAAGTTTTTCAGCGACCTGTTAAGGCCTTTATGGAACGAGCGTGGGGATTTTATCCGCAGATTTCGCAGATTTCACGGATTGTTTGGCTGGCGGTTTTGGGCTCTTCCATCGAGTCACTTCGGTACTCGCGGAGGTGTTATGGGGGAAGCCCGACACGGCGCAAGAGATCTTGAAAGCGCGCGTCCGCCCTCGCCAAGCTTTTCTTCGATG
>QHZN01000035.1 GCA_003225365.1 Acidobacteriota bacterium | reverse complement strand
ACAGTTCGGACTGGACGAGCTGGGACTGGATCGAACAAAAGCGCGGCGTGCTGGCCGTGGCGCCGGAGCTCGACGATTACGTGGATTCACTCGTGGATAATGGCGTCAAGGTTCAAGTGCAACTGCTTTATGGTAACCCCATGTATACTTCACGGGCAGGTCGGATCCCGGATTCGATTCTGCCCGCGCCCGGCACCGTCCATAACGACGACCGCAGCCTCTATTCGATTTTCTGGCCGCCCAAGACGCCCGACCAAATCGCCGCCTTCACTCGTTACGTCAAGTTTATGGTGACGCATTTCCGCGGCCGCATCCATTACTGGGCGCTGTGGAACGAACAAGACATCGGCTATTGGGACCCCTATGGCAACCCGGAAGAATTCGGGCGCTTGCTCAAAGCCTTCGTGCCTGCCGTCCACGCCGCCGACCCGGACGCCAAGGTGATTTATGGCGCGCAGGCCGACCCCCGGCGCGAGTTCACGCGCCGCGCACTCGACGTTTGTCAGTGCGCCTCCGGCCTCGACGTTTATGCCTACCATACCTACCCAGGCTACGGCCAGAACATGAACCCGGAATCTATGGACACGGGCGCTTACGGGGAAGAAGGACCTCAAAAGCTGCGCGAGTTCGTCCTCAATTACCCCGGCATCCACAAGGAAATCGCCTTTTGGGACGACGAATTCAACTCCGTCGGCGCCTGGACCGGCATGGACGACTCCGTGCAGGCGAAATACGTTCCGCGCGGGTTGATCTATAACCTCGCCTCGGGCGTCAAGACTTTTGTCTGGCTGCTCGCCTCGGGGACCGATGCCAACGAGGGCGACGATTTCGGGCTGATTCACGGGCTCAAGTACTTGCCGGAAGACTTCACGCCCAGGCCCGTCTGGGCTTCGCACTCGAACACCCTGGCGCTATTTTCCGACACGAAGCTCGATCCCGGCGTCGAGATTTCCGCTTCCGAGTTGCCCCGGCTGCGAAGACAGGCCAACTTCCCGTTCCTCGCCCACGGCTTCCGATCGCCTTCGGGAAAAGCCATTGTCGCCTATTGGATTGCCGCGCACAGTCGTCCGGGGAACGTCTTCCCGCCGCTCTACGCGACTCTCGTCGTCAAGAACACCGGCATCGAACACCCCGTGCTTGCGGACGTGATGACGGGCGAGCTCCGGCCGCTCGAATGGAAGAAGGGGACGAAAGATACGCTCGATATGTTGCCCGTTCGGGACAGCATTATGGCCATCACGGACGAGAGCTATTTTGACTGGCCCGTGCTGCCCGAGGTGCCGAGCGGGCTCAGAGCCGCGGCCTCACCGCGGAGCGTCAAGCTCTCTTGGGAGCCCCACGGCACGGGAAGCACAAAAGCGGCGGTCGAGCGCCGCTTGGGCGAAAGGCAAACCTGGACGAGGGTTGCCGAGGTTCCAGCCGATCGGGCCGAATATGTGGATGAGAGCGCGCCCACTAACGGGCCGCTCGCCTATCGCGTCCGGGCGATCAACGACGCGGGTCAGTCCGCCTACTCGAACATCGTAGCCGTGCGACGATAGCCGGAGGGGCCACTGCGGATTTAAACCCGAGAGCGCCGTCAAGGTTGGAATTCTTTCGCCTCGCCATGTAGCACCGCCCTCTCCGGTTTCTGGGGTCCGAAGGTCCGATGATCCGGATCGGACCTGAAATCGGACTTGCCGGCCCGCCTCCCGACCAAGCCGCCGGGCCTATGCCCGCCGAAGGGGCGGCTACTCCCGCAGTCGCGGGATTTAGCGAGAGCGCGCTTTGGCCCGCAGGCGGGGCGGCGGCACTACAGAAAGCGGGCTCTTAAGGAATATTATTTGAAGGCGGGGCGGCGTGCCGCAAATACCAGACGATTTCGCTTGCCCGCTGCCAGAAGCGCGTCCCGAGCCAGAAAAGCAAGAAACCTTGTGTGAGGAGGAAAGTCACGCCGACCCATTCGGGGCGGACCCACTTTACCCAGACCCAGAAGCTCGCCACAAGACCCGCCCACGCCGCCAGGCTGATTTCGAAATACATCCCGAAAAGCCAGGGGAAACGGCGGAGCGTCAATTTGAGCGCCGGCCAAAGCGCTTTGCGGACGGCCCGCTCGTCTTCCACCACGATGCGCGCCTGCGCCATGTCGAACCAAAGGCGAACCGCCATCAGGAGGAGAAGGGCGATGAGCGTCGTGACGACTTGAACCCAGAATCCGAGCAGCGCGTTGGGAGAGTCCACCGCCAGCCGGTCCGACCAGCTTTTGGTCACGCGGTTGAAGATGAGGACCGGGACGATAGCGATGAGGAAGAGAATCAACAAGCGAAAGAAGCGCCAGAAAAATCGCCCACAAGCCTCAAAGAATTCGGCGGTCGTAAATTTACGGTCGGCGCGATAAACGGTCAGGACGCCACCTTCGAAAAACAGCATAAATGCGAAAAACAAGAGCGGAAAGAGCGCCGCGGACGCGACATGGAAAGGTCTGGCCGGACTCATTGCCAGCTCCGCGAACGTCGGGACATCGAACCTGTCTACGAGCGCGCCGGAAGCGAGGCTACGGTCGAGAATTTTTCCGAGCGCCGCGGCGGTCGGAATCGTCCCCAGCAGCGCGAGGAGGAGATTGACGGCGAATGCCCACCACAACACTCGCTGCCTCCGCCAGACGATCCTCGCTCCTTCGCCAAGCACGCCGCGCCGGGACCTCATGGAACGCCTCCCTTCACACAGCCCACGCCAGAAGCTGGGCCGCAAACTGCCACACGAACAGCCAGTACGTCGAGAGCTTGCGCGTGGCGCGGCGGTCGGTTTCGGCGGTCAGGCTGTTGTTGAAGAGGTCTTTGTCAAGGCGGACTTTGTGCGCCGGGTCCACTTCCGCCGAAAGCAATTTCGCTTTCTTCAAATAGGTGAAGCGCGTCCAACGGTCGCGTCCGTCCCACTGCTCGCGGACACCGGTTCCGTCGTCGAAACGCATCTCGACCTCCACCGGAAAGACAAAATCGCCCTTGCGATGGACGACCACGGTGTCTTTATAAAGCGTCTCACCTTGCTTCGTAAGCGGGGGATACCTCTCGTACCAGTCCGCGCGGTCCGAGCGCAGGTCCAGGATTTCGTAGTCGAGAATGTTTGTCCCATAAACCGCCTGATCGAAGTACCAGCGGAGGTCCCTTCCCGAAACCTCTTCGATGGTCTTTAAGAAGTCTTCTCCGGTCGGATGCGTGAAGCGGTAGCGCAGGAAATAGGTCTGCATCGCTCGTCGCATCGTCTCTTCGCCAATCAGCCCTTCAAGCGTCAGCAGCACCGTCGCGGTCTTCCCGTAAGTGATGCCACCGTAGGCCTGGGAGTTCATGAACCGGTACGCGTAGTGCGTCATGGGATCGGTGTCGGGAAGCAACAGGTATTCGACCCGCAAGAAGTCGGCATCGCTCGCCGTCGCGCCGAGGAAATCAATCGCGGACTTCCCCTTCCCATAAAGTGCGTCCATGATTTTCGCCTCGGTATAGCTGTTGATGCCTTCGTCCATCCAGGCCTCTTCGAATTCGTTTGTGGCGACCATTCCGTACCAGTACTGGTGGCCGAACTCGTGTTCGGTGACGATTTCGATGTCGCGCAGCCCTTTCGGCTCCCACCATGTCGAGCCGCCGGTGATGAGCGTGGGATACTCCATTCCGCCTGCTTCGCCGACGCCATTCGGCGGGTCCACGAGCGTTATGCGGTCGTAGGGATACGGCCCATACCAGCGGTCGAACATGGCGAGCGTCCCCTTGAGCGATTGAAGATAGCGGCCCGCCTGCCGCAGATGTCCCGGCGACATCAACAAGTGAATCTTGACCTC
Source organism: Acidobacteriota bacterium (assembly GCA_003225365.1). Lineage (GTDB taxonomy): Bacteria > Acidobacteriota > Terriglobia > UBA7540 > UBA7540 > Gp13-AA74. Next base: position 7,350 of record QHZN01000035.1, on the reverse strand, counting down.
GCCCGCGCTTCCTTGCCAGGAGTCCTCGATGAGGTGGAAATCGGGGCTGGCCGTCCAGGAGAAATCGTGAATGTCCTCGCCTTGAAACGTAACCGTTTTGGTCCCATTGGGGTTCGTTTGTATCGCCGTGACGTCGCCCGTCGCGCCCAGGACGTAGTTGGCGGGCACGGTCACACGGACGACATAAGTCCCAAAGTCGGCGAAGAACTCGGACGTGGAATGGAATTGATGGCAGTTCCAACCGTCGTGCCACCACACTCCGACCTTAGGGAACCACTGCGCAACAATAAAGAAATCCCGCTTGTAGCCGGTGCGTGCGACAACTTCAGGAAGGTGGTCGTGGAAGCGAATCCGAAACTCGACGTGTTCGCCGGGCAGCACGGGTTTCGGCAGGCGCACCTGAAACACCGTGTGGTCGTCCGTGTTGCCGTCGTCAGGCTGGACAAACTGAATTTGCTTCGTCAACTCACCCATTCCAGAGACGGCGAACGAGAGGACTTCGATCGCGCCAAAATGCTTCGGGTCCCACCCGGCATCGGTGCCCGTGCCGCGGGTGCCGCCAAGGCGGACCTCGGTCATAAACGTGGACTTGCGCTGGAAGGCATTCAAGTAAAGATGAAACGGAAAGGTGTCGAGCGGGCGGCCGGTTAGGTTGTGGTAGGTCAGCGTTTCCGTGGCGTCAACGGTTTTCTTTTCCGGATCGAGCCGCGCATCGATGGCGTAAGCGACGACGCGTTGGGAACAGATTGTCAGGCATCATTCTTCTCACGTTTCTGGCCGAACGGCAGCAGGCTCCCAAAACCCACGTGCTGGTGCTATATTCCGTGGCGCGCGCAGACCTGAAGGTCTGCGCCAGCCAGCGCAACCGTAAGGGGCATTAACATAGAACACCGATGCGCGCCTGTCCAGCGCGGTCAGGCGCAAGCAGGGCCGCCCGAAGGGAGGATGCCCACCGGCAGCGGCCGCAGACCTGAAGGTCTGCGCCAGCCAGGGAAATTGGGGGAAGGCCGTAGTCCCCCGTGGACCAGTAAAGGATTTCTTGTAACCTATCTTTTTCTTCTCCTGGGGACGTGCGATCCGCAAGCGAAGTAAGGAGGTTTCATGGATTCCGAATTTCGGCAACTTGACGCGCGTGAAAGAGGACTTCTGGAGAAACTCTTGGAGGCCGACTTCTCAGGCCGCGACGAGTTGCGTACGCAACTGGATTCGTTGACCGCCAAACAAATTGAGGAGGACGGAACCCTGAGTCTGCGATGCGGCTCGGGTCGTCCATCGCCACGCAAGTATAAACTCCCATTTGAGGGTATCTGCAAAGATGCCGATGGCGGGACCATATCCATCTTGCTACACGCTGATAAAGACGGGTTTTTGAGTATGCTTGAAATTATAAAAGACGACGGGTCTCCGATCATCAATCCGCCGACGGCCCGTGACATGGAGAATTTGTTGCCAGAGTGTGGCGGACGGAGGGAGGGACAGGGATAGTCTGACTCGCGTCCGCACGGTTATTTGGTTGCAACACATTTTTGTATAGCGGATAGCCGAAGGAGAAACCCTCATGGGAAATCTCGCTATCACCGGCGAAAAACCGGTCCGCCGGAAACCCTTCTCCGCTTGGCCTATTTACACGCGGGACGAAGCGCGCGGACTCGAGAAAGTTCTCGCCAGCCGCAACTGGGGCGGGTATCCCTTTCCGAACAAGATCGCCGACGCCTTTGCCAATCGTTTCGCCCGCTATCATGGAGCGAAGTACGGCCTAGCGGTGACGAGCGGGACGGTAGCGATCGAGATTGCCTTGAAGGCGGCAGACATCCGCCCTGGCGACGAAGTGATAGTTCCCGCCTACACGTGGGAAGGGACGGTGGGACCGGTGCTGATGCTCAACGCCGTTCCGGTCTTCGTGGACGTTGACCCCGACACTTACTGCCTCGACGCGCGCCTTATCGAAAAGGCCCTGACGCCCAAGACGCGCGCCCTATTGCCCGTGCACTTGGCCATGCGATTTGCGGATATGGACGAGATCATGCGCATCGCGCGGGAGAGGAATCTGGTGGTGATCGAAGACTGCGCGCACGCGCACGGCGGCAAGTGGCGCGGCAAAGGCGCGGGCGGGACGGGCGACCTCGGCTGTTTCAGCTTTCAGTCGAGCAAGCTTATGACCTCGGGCGAGGGCGGCGCGATGATCACCAGCAACCTCGAATACTACGAGCGCGCCCAATCGTTCATGAACTGCGGCCGCGCCAGCGCCACGGACCAGTTCCGTCACCGCCTCATCGGCTTCAATTACCGCATCACGGAGTTCCAGGCGGCACTGCTCGAAGCCCAACTCCGCCGGCTGCCGCAGCAAGCGAAAATTCGGCGAGCCAACATGAACTATTTCGAGAAGCGCCTCGGCGGCACGCCCGGACTCGGCTTCCTCAAGCGCGACCCCCGCCAGACGCGCGTCGCCGCCTACCAATACGTCTTCAAGTATTCGCCCGAGGCGTTCGGCGGGGTCCCTCGCGCCGCGTTTCTCGGTGCGCTCGAAATGGAGGGCATCCCGTGCGATGGCCAGTTTTACGAACCGGTCTATAAGAGCGCGCTTTTTCCGGTGGACCCAAACGAGTGGCCGGCGCTCAGTTGGAGCCGTCCGGAGCCCCTCGATCTGCGCGGGCGCTACCGCTGCCCGGTCTCCGAGCGCGCGGCGTACGAAGAATCGGTTTGGCTTCCCCACCATCTTTTCCTCGGCAGCCGAAAAGACGTGGACGATATCGCCGACGCGGTTCTCAAAGTGTGTGGGAATATTTCGGAATTGCGCGGCCTCCGGCACCCGGCGATCGAGCACAAATCCATGAGCCGCGCCGACCGGCCCAGGGTTGAAAAGCGGCAGTATTGAGAATTGAGAGATTGCGTGATGGGGTGATTGAAAAGAATTTCCCTGGGAGGTTGCTGAAAAGGATTTTGGCCATGTCATTCTGGGCCCCATTCGCTTCGCTCAGGGCAAGCTCTTCGCTTGTCATTCTGAGCGAAGCGAAGAATCCCTTTCATTCTGCGCTCAGGGTAAACTTCGCGAAGAATCTAAGAAGTTTCTTTTCAACCTGAAAAGCAGATCCTTCGCTTCGCTCAGGATGACATACTCCAAGGGTTTTTCATCACCCTGCTACGCCGGATATCGCCACTATTCGATAGAAACGGGAGCAGGCCTATGGTACTGCCGCTTACTCCGGTGCGCTTGAAGCGCCACGCGGCCGAGGTGTTTGGCGGCAAGGAAGCGGTGGTTTGCGGCGAGGAGCGATTCACCTACCGCGAATTCAATGAGCGCGCGGACCGGCTCTCCACAGCACTGAGGGGACTGGGGGTTCGCGAGGGCGATCGCGTCGCCTACCTGAGCTTCAACTGCCACCGACTCCTCGAAGCCTATTTCGCCGTGCCACAACTCGGCGCAATCCTGCTCCCGCTCAATATCCGCTTGAGCGCCGAAGAGCTTGCCTACATCCTGAACGACGCATCGCCGAAGGTCCTGTTCTTCGATCCCGAATTCATTTCTCTGACCGAGATCCTGCGCGCCAAGGCCTCCTCCGTCGCGCACGCCATTTCCTTGCGCGACGACAAGCCCGCCTGGGCGCATGCCAAATTTTACGACGAGCTAGTCGAGGCGGCCGAGCCCGCCGATATTGACTTCCGCCGGATTGACGAAAATTCCGTCGCGGAATTGTTTTACACCAGCGGCACCACCGCCCACCCGAAGGGCGTGATGCTCACGCATCGCAACCTCTACCTGCACGCATTTTATGCGGCCGTCCGGCTCGCGGACCGGGACAGCCTGGTCCACCTCTACACGGTGCCGCTGTTTCACGTCAATAGTTGGGGCGCGCCGCACATCGTAACTCTGGTGGGCGGGCGCCACGTGATGATTCGCAAGTTCGATCCCGTTTCGGTCATGGAACTGGTCGCGCGCGAGCGCGTCACACGGCTGCACGGCGTCCCCACCATGCTGATCGCGATACTCAACGATCCGGCTTTTCCGAATTACGACCTGTCGAGCCTCGGCGAAGTGATGATGGGCGGCGCGCCTTCGAGCACCGCCCTCATCCGCGAAATCGAGAAGAAGCTCCCCAGCGCGAAATGTCTTTGTGGATATGGGCTCACGGAAACCTCGCCCGTGATTGTCACTTCGCACCCCAAGGCGCGCTTGGCAGGAGAGCCCGAGGAGGTCCGCATCGCGCGGCAGGCGAGCGCCGGCTACGCGATCGCCGGCGCCCAGGTGCGGGTTGTGGATGCAAATGGCAAGGACGTCCGGCCGGACGCTCGCGAAGTGGGTGAAGTAATTACGCGCAGCGACGTGGTGATGGCCGGGTACTGGAACCAGCCGGAGGCGACTTTGCAGTCGATTCGCGACGATTGGTTTTATACCGGCGACCTCGCCACCATCGACGAAGAAGGTTACATCCTCATCGTGGACCGCGCCAAGGACATGATCTTAAGCGGAGGCGAAAACATCGCGTCCGCGGAAATCGAGCGCGTGCTCTACCAGCATCCCGCCATCCTCGAATGCGCCGTCATCGCCGTCCCCGACGACAAATGGGGCGAAGTTCCGAAGGCATTGGTTGCGCTGCGGCCCCAACACCGCGCCAGCGAAACGGACATCCTTGACCATTGCCGCCAGCACCTCGGCGGCTTCAAGGTGCCCAAGTCCGTGGAGTTTATGTCCGCCCTGCCGAAAGGCGGCACAGGGAAAATCCTAAAGAAGGTCCTGCGCGAAAAATACTGGCAGGGCCAGGAGCGGCGCGTCCATTTAACCTACGCGACTCCAGTTCGATCCTCCAGAACTGCTACAATGGCGCTTCGATGAGCTCCGCGCGCGCTGAGACGAAGCTGCCAATCCAGGAAGGCGTTCCCCTCAAACCCTACACCACTTTCAAAATCGGCGGGCCCGCCCGCTATTTCGCCGAGATCAGCACGCCGGAGGAGCTCCGCGCCGCCAGCACTTTCGCGAGAAAGCACGGCACCGCGATTTTCGTCCTGGGCGGCGGCAGCAACATAGTGGTGAGCGATCGCGGCTTCGACGGGTTGGTCCTTCATCCGGCGCGCAGGGGGCTGGACGGCGGGACCAGAGACGGCGAAAAGGTCCTGCTCCGCGCGGAAGCGGCGGAAACCTGGGACGACGTGGTGGGGTTTGCGGTCGAGCGCGGCTGGTGGGGGATCGAAAACCTGTCGCACATTCCGGGCCAGGCCGGCGCGGCGCTCGTGCAAAACATCGGCGCCTACGGCCAGCAGTTGAGCGACGTCTTCGAAGCGGCCGAGGTGGCCGACTTCGCGACGGGCGTGGTGCGAACGCTTGTGGCCGCCGATTGCCGCCTCGCCTATCGCAGCTCCGTCTTCAATACGAGCGGCCGGGGCCGATACTTCATTTTCAACCTGGCACTCCACTTGTCTGAACGGGAGCGGCCCAGCATCGAATACAAGGACCTCAGCGCCTGGTTCGCCGAACGCGGCGTCACGCCCACCCAGCGCGAAATCCGCGCCGCCGTCATTCAGATTCGCGACCGCAAGTTTCCGTTCCCCCGCGAGGAGCGCGGCGGGAACGCCGGGTCTTTCTTCAAAAACCTTACCTTGACCGCCGCCGAGTACGAGAAACTCGAAGGGCGATTCCGCTCCGAATTCGGCGAGAGCGCTCTCGGCCGCCTGCGAGAGATTAGAAAACAGGGTGTGTCGCCGGCCAGTGCCCGAATCCCCACGGCATTCCTCATAGAAGTTTGCGGGCTGAAGGGACGGCGGGTGGGCGGAGCACAAGTGAATGAGCGCCAGCCGCTGGTGCTGCTCAATCAGGGCGGTGCCACCGCCGATGACGTGATGTCGCTCGCGAGGGAAGTCCGGCGGACGCTCTATACGCGGCTCGGCGTCACGGTCAGCCTCGAGCCCGAGCCGGTGGGCTTCTGCGACGCGGAACTCCGCGCTCATCTGTCGCTCGAATGAAACCACGTCCACTCCCAGGGGGACCCGGGGGGATTGGCTCGAAGGGGTTGCGGCTTCGGTGCCTCGCGCGCCGGGTATGTCGAACCGCAGTTCAAGCCTGCTCCTGCGTCTTGTAACCGCAGGCTTCACGGCAGTCCACGCAGTAATACTGGCCATCTTCAGTCAGCCGGACGCTGAAGTCCGACTGGCAGAGACCGCAGTATTTTATGCATGTGCAATGATCTTCGGGTTTTTCGCACACGATACACTTAAACTCTTTTTTCGGCATGCCGGTGCCTTCCCCTTCCCTTGATACGGAAGCGGCGCCTTATTTTCCGACAGGGCGCCTTCAAAATCAATTCGCCCGCCCTTCCTTGGGCGGAAAGTCGCAGGCGTGGAAAAATTCGAGGCCAGAGCAACCGTTGCGCCCGGTTGGGCGTCCGAATTGAAAATGGACCGCCGGACGGAACGCTCAAGGCCTTGGATTTGTCGAGTGGTGTTTTTGCAACCCTGAGGGTATGATCGTGGCGACCTGACTTCAGAAAGGTACTCTATGAATACTAATTCCCTGAATACGGCGAAGTATCGTCGGCAGCGGGTCCTGCTCCGGGCCCTTGTCGCTGCGGGTTTGTGGATTTCCATTCTCGTGAGCCTGTGTCCCGCCCGGGCGCAAATCGCGACGGTCCCGGCACAAATAACCGAGGAGGTGGACACAACGAAGCTCGCGACGCTACGAGGGAATACTCACCCTCTGGCGCGGCCGGAATACGACCGGGGACCCGCGCCCGACGGCATGCCCATGGAGCGCATCCTGCTGGTCTTGAAGCGCAGTCCGGAGCAGGAAGCCGGCTTGCGGCACTTGCTCGACGAGCAACAGACCAAGGGCTCTGGGAATTTTCATCACTGGCTCACTCCCGAAGAATTTGGCAGGCAGTTCGGCCCGGCCGATTCCGACCTCCAAGCCGTGACAAATTGGCTCGCCTCCGAGGGTTTTGAAGTGAAGCGGGTGGCCGCGGGCCGGACCGTCATTGAGTTTTCCGGCAACGCCGGACTCGTGCGCCAGGCGCTGGGCGCGGAAATTCACCAGTACGACGTGAAGGGCGAAACGCGCTGGGCCAACGCCTCCGACCCGATGATTCCATCGGCTCTGGCGCCAGTCGTGGCGGGCTTTGACTCGCTCAACAGTTTTCCGAAAAAGCCCATGCACCATGTCGTCGGCGCCTTTCGGCGGTCGAAAGCCACTGGCGAAGTAAGGCCACTGTTCACATTACCTTTCGGCGGCTCTCTTTTTTACGGCGTCGGTCCCACCGATTTTGCGACGATCTACAACGTGTTGCCCCTGTGGAATGCGGGAACGGACGGGACGGGCCAAACCATCGCCATCGTGGGCGACTCGAATATCAACATCAAAGACAT
>QHZN01000034.1 GCA_003225365.1 Acidobacteriota bacterium | reverse complement strand
ATGCCCGCCGATTTCGGCTCCATCTTCACGACTTCGCCGACCGGAATGTAATAATCGGTCACTTGGTTCTCCCGGAATTTCTCACCGCTTTCAATTTTCCCAAATCGCGCCCGATGAGTCAAGGAAGCTGGGACCACCTGTAACCGGAGCAAGCTTTTCGGATCAGCCAGATAGGGCTAGTGATTTAGAGCTTCTAAGAACTGGTCCAGGGTTGCTCCGGCTCTGGCAAGCAAGCTTCGCAACGTGCCCCGTGCCACTTAGGGATGGTCCGGAACAGAAAGGGTTGCGATACTTCCTTTCTTGGTAAGGATAATGTGACTCCCACGTTGGCGCGCGATCGTCCAGCCCAGCCTTTGGAACGCCCGAACAACCTCCCGCGGTCGGAGCAGTGGAACCGGGGACATTAGTCAGCCACGTCCACTTCACGCATGGTGACGACCAAGGGCAGTCCTTGCTCAGCGCGCACTTCGAGGCATTCCTTGATGGCCAGACGGATATTTGCCTCCGCTTCTTGTTCGGTCCTCCCTTGGCTCACGCAGCCGGGGATAGAGGGACATTCAGCGATGTACGCCCCGTCTTCATCCTGATAAATCGTAATCAGCAGTTTCAAAGCAGAGACCTCCGCATTGAAAAATGTCAGACGGCTGGCATTAATTCAACCAGCGGCTATGCCAACACGCGTAGGTCCGCTGTTTCGGCGGGCTCGGGCGCGGCGGGAGGCGTGTAGCCCTCGGGCAGGTCGCCGTTGTCGGTGCGAAAATACGGAAGCCATTGCGGGCGGACGGTGGCAATCAGCTCCTTGCGCGTTTTAGTCTTCATAGGTTTGCCGACATAAATCTTCCCCATCTTCGCCATCCATTTTTCGGGTAAGGCCCCGGCAAATAAGAGCAGCGGCCAAGTAAAATTCGGGCCATTGGTCTTGCGCAATTTCACCAGCCACAGGAGGAAGGACCCGATTCGCCAGGAGAGCGGCCCCCACCAACTCTGCTGGCCCGGGCGCAGGTTGAACTTCCAGCACTTCATAATCAACTGCCACTGCATCCTCGAAAGTTGTCTTGTCTCGGTGACGCCCTTCTGATTCTCCATGCGGGTGTCGTGGAGGGGCGTGAAGATCGAGGGCACGAGGAACGCGAACAGGCCCCGGCGCTCCATTTCATAAATCAGGTCGAGCGTCGCCTTCGTGTCGTCGTCGGTCTCACCGGGGTTTCCGACCATAAGCGTCAACATCGGGAACCAATTGTTTTCGTTCGCGATGCGCAGGCCCTCGAGCACCACGCTTGGCCACTCGTCAATGGGGAAGGGCACGCCTTTGCTCGGCATGATTTTCTTCGCCATGCGCACCGAGCCGGTCTCGAGGCCGATGAGCGGCGTCAGGACTTTCTTCTGCGGGTGGTGGCTCACCATCGGGATGTGGATGGGGCTCTTGGGCAGAAGAATTTCCGAGAGTTTCTTGATGAGAAGCGGGTCCGCGACGAACGGCGCCATGGTGGCGTGGCTCAACACGTGCTGCTCGACGCCGGGCGTATTTACGATCGAAGAGTAAAGGTCCAAGAGCGCTTCGCGGTTGGGGAAGAAGAATGGCGTTCCGGTCCGCACCTGGCCCCAGATGAACATGTCTTCGGTGGCGAGCGAAACCTGCTTGTTGCCCTGGGCGACGTTCGCGCCAACTCCGATCATGATCTTTTCTTTCGGCACGTCAATTTGCGGGTTCAGGTCGGGCACGCAGAATTGGCACCTTCGGCCGCAGCCCGTGGTCATTTCGACCACGCCGAAAGTCGTGCGCCGGTCGGGCACGAGAATCCCCTCACCCGAGGTCGGGTGCGAGACGTTTACCTCGCGCGGCAGGTCTTCACCGTCGAGCGCCTTTCGGAAAAGCGACAGGGTTCCGGCCGACTCGCTCCGCCCTTCGACGACCGAATCCACGCCCAGCTCCGCGAAGCTGTTGGTCTGCGTAATTTGCCAGCCGCCCGACCCGCCCACGATGACTTTGAAATTTTTCCGGAAGGGGTTGTTCTTGATGCGCGCGAACATTTGCCGGGCGTAGAAGGAATTGATGGGCTGTCGCGACGAGCCGAAGATGGACGTATAGACGCCGGCGGCGAACGTCACGCCGAGAGGGTTGTGCGTCGAAACGGCCACCACGCGCGTGTTCGGCCCGATGAACCGGTCGAGATCGTCCGGGTAACACGCGATCACGTCGTCGGGCGCGAATTCGCGTAGCAGCGACTTCTCGACCAACCGCACGCCCGCGGGCATGTAGCGCGCCGAGCCGTCTTCGTTGCGCTCCACCGCGCGCCATTTCGGATACTTCTTGTTGAGGATGAATTCCAGCCAGACGGGCAGCGACGCCATCGCCATCTGAATGAAATACCCCGCGTGGTCAATGCACTCGGTGAGGGGAGCGGTGAGGACGATGAGCCGCCCGCCGTCCGCGGGAGGCTCGTACGGGCGCTCGCAGTTACCGTTTCCTTTGCCGATCGGAGCAGCCATCCTCATTTGAAGACCCAGCCCTCGCCGAACCCAAGTTGTGAACATCCGCCCCTGTATGGGGGGAATTTATATCACGATTCTTCCCGTTTTCGACCCCTGTTTTTAGCAGAACCCCTCCGCGATGTCATTTTGAGGAGTCCCGATTCACTTCATCGGGACGACGAAGAATCTGCTTTGTTATCGAATTGTCTCAGAGCAGATCCTTCGCTTCGCCCTGTCCGTCGGCTGACGGACAGGGCTTCGCTCAGGATGACAACCCGCGAGAGTTTTTCATCATGCTGCCTGTGGAGCTGTGGGGAAACGCGGGCGTCGCTCGAGCGGAGGCAAGCTCCGTGCATGTTGGCGAACCAATCCCGTCGAAAGACCGCGTTTAAAAATCGCCTTTGCAAAGCTATAATCGGAGGAGGAGTGGTAAATGCGCGAGAGCGTCATCTTATCCGCCGTCCGCACGGCCATCGGGAAATTTCAAGGGGCGCTGTCGCCGCTTTCGGCAGTGGATTTGGGCGCCTGCGTTGTGCGCGAAGCAGTGGCGCGCGCCGGCATCGAGCCGGGGCAAGTGGATGAAATCATCATGGGGAACGTTGTCTCGGCGGGGCTTGGGCAGAACCCGGCCCGCCAAGCGGGCCTGAAAGGAGGGCTCAATCCTCGGGTCGCCGCCATGACCATCAATAAGGTGTGCGGCTCGGGGTTGAAGGCTGTAGCGCTCGCAGCACAAGCCGTCGAGACCGGGAACTCGGAAATGGTTGTCGCCGGCGGCATGGAGTCCATGTCGAACTGCCCGTACCTCCTGCCCGAGTTGCGGCGCGGCCTTCGCCTCGGCGACGGCAAAGTGCTGGACTCGATGGTCCACGACGGCCTTTGGGACGCCTTCGAAGACTTCCACATGGGGATGACCGGGGAGCTGGTGGCGGAAAAATATCAGATCACCCGCCAACGGCAGGACGCCTACGCTCTGGAAAGCCACCTCCGCGCGGCTGACGCCATCCGCAGTTGTCGCTTCAAGAGTCAAATCGTCCCCGTCGCCATTCGGCAGAATAAAGGCGAGCCAGCGATGTTTGACACCGACGAATCGCCCCGCGCGGACACCTCGCTCGACGCCCTGGCGAAGCTCGGGCCGGTTTTCAAGAAGGACGGCACGGTGACCGCCGGCAACGCCCCCGGCACCAACGACGGCGCTGCGGCGCTGGTGGTGACTTCGCTCGAAAGAGCGCGCGAGCTCGGCAAAGAGCCTCTGGCGAGAATCGTTGGCCAGGCCGTGAGCGGCGTCGAACCGCGCTGGGTGATGATGGCGCCCGTGGACGCCGTTCGCAAACTCCTGGAGAATACAGGGTGGAAGCTCCCGGAAGTGGAGCTGGTCGAGCTGAATGAAGCCTTTGCCGTACAAGCGGTCGCGGTGATCCAGGAATTGGGGCTTGACCCCGCCCGCACCAACGTCAACGGCGGCGCGGTGGCGCTTGGGCACCCCATCGGCGCATCGGGAGCGCGCATTCTGGTCACGCTCCTTTACGAGATGGCCCACCGCGACGTGCGGCGCGGCATCGCCGCCCTGTGCCTCGGCGGAGGCAACGCCGTCGCACTCGCCGTCGAGCGGGACACGTAAACTTAGTCGCCTTTTGTCCTTCCACTTTGCGGTTTTTTCGTTGCGACTTTGTGCCTCCGTGTGAAGCTTTTGAAGCTTCTCGCAAAGACGCCAAGGCGCAAAGGCCATCGCTCAATGGCTCAATCCCCCAATCCATCGGCCACGAAAACGATCGCCGTCGTAGGCGCGGGCACAATGGGCGGTGGCATCGCCCAGGAGCTGGTTCGGCACGGGTTCGCGGTCCTGCTGCGCGATGTATCGCGGGAGGTATTGGACCGCGCCGCAGAAAGGATTTCGCGTGGCCTTGCCCACGAGGTCGAAAAAGGCCGCCTCAAGGACTCCGATCGCCAGCAAGCCCTCGCGCGGTTGCGCATCACCATTGACTGGACCGAGCTCGGTCGCGCCGACTTCGCCATCGAAACGGTTACGGAGAAGTTCGACATGAAGGCGCTGGCGCTTCAGACGCTCGAGAGGCAGTGCCGGCCGGAGGCGATTTTCGCCTCGAACACTTCTTCGATTTCGATCACGCGCCTGGCGGCGACGACCAACCGGCCGAAACAGGTCGTCGGCATGCACTTCTTCAATCCC
>QHZN01000033.1 GCA_003225365.1 Acidobacteriota bacterium | reverse complement strand
GACTTCGTCACGCTCTTCTGCTCGATACGGCGCGACGGGAAATCGCTCGGCAAGATGGCGAAAGACGAAATCAGCGAGCTCGGCGGCTGGACGGCGCTGGTAGGCGTGCTGCTGATCATGGTTATCCTCATCGCGGTCGTGGCGCTGGTGGTGGTGAACGCGCTGAAGGCGAGCCCCTGGGGACTCTTCACCATCGCGGCGACCATCCCGATCGCGGTCGTGGTCGGGCTTTATCTTCGCTACTGGCGCCCGGGCCGGGTCCTCGAGGCATCGCTCCTCGGATTCTTCCTGGTAATGGCGGCGGTGATTGCGGGGCGCTGGGTGGCGGTGTCGCCGATCCTCGCCCCTTATTTCACCCACGGCCCCGTGGCCTTGGCGTGGATGATTATCGCTTACGGCTTCGCCGCTTCGGTGCTGCCGGTGTGGCTGCTGCTTGCGCCGCGCGATTACCTGAGCACCTTCATCAAACTCGGCACGATTCTGGCCCTGGCGCTCGGAATCCTGGCCGCGCGCCCGACGATGCTCCTGCCGCCGCTCACGCGCTTCACCGACGGCACGGGGCCGATCTTCTCCGGCAAGGTCTTTCCCTTTTGCTTCATCACCATCGCCTGCGGCGCGATTTCCGGCTTTCATTCGCTTATTTCCTCCGGCACCACTCCGAAGCTCCTCACCAAGGAGACCCAGGCGCGGATGGTCGGCTACGGCAGCATGCTGATGGAATCGTTTGTGGGCGTGATGGCGATGATTGCAGCGACCGTGCTCAAGCCGGGCGTCTATTTCGCCATGAACAGCCCAGCCGGCGTGGTCGGCACTCTCCCTGAACGCGCCGTCCAAACGATTTCCGATTGGGGATTTCCTATGACCGTGGGCGATATGAACGCGCTCGCGGCAAAGGTCGGCGAGTTGACGCTCTTCAACCGGACGGGCGGGGCGCCGTCACTCGCCGTCGGCATGGCGCACATTTTTTCGGGCACGCTCGGAATGCAGGGCCTGGAAGCCATCTGGTACCACTTCGCGATTATGTTCGAGGCGCTTTTCATCCTGACGGTCCTTGACGCGGGCACGCGCGTCGGCCGGTTCATGCTTCAGGACCTGCTCGGGCACGTCTGGAAACCACTGGGGCGGACCGGCTGGTATCCCGGCGTGGTCGCGACCAGCGCCGTCATTGTCGGCGCATGGGGGTATTTTCTGCTCCAGGGCGTGGTGGACCCGCTTGGGGGCATCAACAGCCTCTGGCCTCTGTTCGGGATTGCCAACCAGCTCCTCGCGACGATTGCGCTGTCGGTCGCGACCACCATCCTTATCAAGATGGGGAAGGGCCGATTCGCTTGGGTGACGCTCGCCCCGCTCGGGTGGCTCGTGGCGGTCACGATGACGGCGAGCTGGCAGAAAATTTTTTCTCCGGAACCCCACCTCGGATTCCTGGCGCAAGCGCGCTGGTTGAGCGAGCAAATTGCCTCGGGCGCCGTTCCCGCGGCGGGACTGGCCGCCGCCGAGCGGCTGATCTTCAACGCCCAGCTCGACGCCGTGGTCAATGGGGTCTTTGCTGTGCTGGTGCTGGTGGTCCTGTGCGAGTCGGGAAGGAACTGGCTGCTCTACACGCTCGGGCGGAAGATGCCCGTGCTCTCGGAAGCGCCGGCGGTGCTGTCGCGGTTGCCAGCATAGATTTGTCCGTGGTCCTCTGTCACTTGTCCATTGCGGGCCGCCCGGCTCTCGGGTTGATGTGCACCGCGGCGAGTGCAAAAGGACGAAGGACAAATGACCGATGACACTCGGCAGGAGGATGAATGATCCGACTCCAGAAAATCACTCGTTATATCTGGCAGCTTCTAATTGAAGCCTGTGGTGAAAACGACTACCGGCGGTATCGCGAACGCGCCCTCGCACAGGGCGAGGCAGCGCTGCCGGCCGAAACCTTTTTCCTCGAACGCCTGGAGCGCAAGTACGCTCGGCCAAGCCGGTGCTGCTGACGGCGCGCGCGCCACACAATCCCTCCGCAACACTCAAGTCTGCCGCCTCTTCGACCGATAGGCAACTCAACAGATGTCTTCAAATAACCATCAAGGGCGGGATCGCTCAAGGAGCGAGTGAGGAGAAGATGGAAGAAAGAACTTTCAGGGCAGTGAACATTTCCGCCCAGGACTCGCGGGGACGATCCACTCTCGTGGACGCCTTCAATGAATGGGCGGAAAATGAAAGACCGGCCTCGATCATCCACGTCTATTATTTTCACGACCAAAGCGCGCACACCCGCGGTTACCTGATCATCTATGAAACCCAAAGCGCCGCCGCGCGGCAGCGCAAAGCTGCCTGAGCCGGCTTGACTTTGAAGCCATTTGGGGAGATACCGGGCCGAGGTGCGTCGGCACTATGGTGGAGGAGGAACTCGCGGTTTTTGCTCGAGAGCATAGCGAAATCATTGGAGGGCTCTTCCGGTCCTCGCAGGCGGCGCAATGGTCGGTGCGGATTGAGGATTTCGTTCGCGCGCTGTGGCGGGCGGTTCAAAAATCGGCTGTGTCTGGCCCCGCGGCTGAGCGCGAGTTGCTCGCCTCCATTCGCGCGCCGGACCTGGCTTTGGCACTTGCTTGCCTCGCCGGAAACTGCGCCGCCTGGGATCATTTCTCGGCCACTTACCGGCCGGCACTTTACGCGGCCGCTTACGTTTTTGTTCATGACGAAGCGAAGGCCCGGGACCTTGCCGACTCGCTTCTTGCGGAGCTATACGGACTCGACGCGGCCGCGGCGAACCGCGCTTCGCGGCTCGCCTATTTCCACGGGCGAAGCAGCCTGAAAACCTGGCTCAGCGCGGTGCTCTACCGGAAGTTCGTGGACGAATACCGCCGCGAGAGCCGGCTCGAGCCGCTGCCCGAGGCTCCTCACGAGCCGCCAGCCGCTCCGCAATCGGCTTCGGAAGAAGACGACCGGCGCTACGCCGCCTGTCTCGGCGGCGCCGTCGAGGCCGTGCTCGCCGAGCTTCCCACCGGCGAAAAGCTGCTGCTCGGCTACTACTACGTCCAGCAGATGACGCTCAAGCAAATCGGAAGCCTCTCCGGCGAGTCCGAGGCCACGCTCTCGCGGCGGCTAGAAAGCCTGCGGAAGAAGCTCCGCAAGCGCATCGAAAGCCATTTGCGCCGCGTCGAAAAGCTTAGCGCGCTGGAGGTTGACCGTTGCCTCGATTTCGCCTCGAGAGGGGTGCTGGTGGACCTCGACAAGGTCTTGAAGACGGAATAATTTGTTGCAATGCGGGCGAGCGTGCGCGTTCTATCAGTAGCACGGCCATCTTGGCCGTGAGCTTCACGGGCTGGAAGCCCGTGCCACGTCATAGCGATAGCGGTGCGCGGGAATTGAACCATGAACGACGAACGGCAAAAAGCGGTCGAAAGGCTGGTTGGGGAGAAGCTCAAAGGCGAGCTTAAGGCGGGCGGCCCCGCCTGCCCTGCGCCTGAAGTCATCGCTTCTTATATTGATCGGGCGCTCGAGGCGGGCGAGCGTGCGCACCTGGAAACGCATGTGGCTTCCTGCCGGCGATGTCAGGAGGCGATAGCGGCGCTGATCCGTATGATCCCGCAAGGCGGGACCGACAAGCCGGTGTTCGCCCCAGCGAGGCGCCGCACAGTCCCCGTCTGGCGATGGGCATGGGCCGCGCCAGTGCTCCTCGCAGTGATTATTGTCGGGGTGTGGACGGTCGGCGACTTTAGAAACAAAATAGTCGCTCCGGTCTCCGAGCCTTCCCCGGGGCCTCAGTTGGAAGGCACCCCTCCGCCTCCCGCCGCGGGTGCGACTCTCACGCGCCCATCGCCAATAGAAGCCCCGGCGGCGAAACTGGCTGACAAAAAAGCCGAAGCGGCGGGCCCCAGCGGTGCTATTTCGCGAGAAACAACAGTGGAAGCGAAAACCGAGCCGATGAAAAAACCGCCTCCTGAACGCGAGCGCGCCACGGCTGACAATGTAATCCAGCCAGGCCCGACGATGGCCACGCCAAGCGTCCGGGCGCGCCTGGCGGCTCCGCGCGCGCCCTCTCCAGAACCGGCGGAAGGGTTCGTGGCAACCGGTCAGCCAACGGGTCCCACCGCCCATCAGGCAACGCGTGCCGTCGCCGCTGGCGCCGGCCAGGGCGGTGGCGTCGGCACTGCCAAAGCGGGCGGCGAAGTCACCGAATCGGAGGAGGGCGAGAAGCCTAATGCAAAACCCACGCCAGTCGCGAGCGACGAAATGAAGATGGTGAGCAAGGTGGACAAGCTCGGGAAGGAGAAGAACTCTGCCAACGCGGAGGTGGATGCCTCGCCCGCCTTGGCCCAGGCCGTTCGCCCGGCGAACGCACCGCTAAGCTCGCCCTGGAACCTCATCCGAACTCGCAAAGCCGGGACGTGGCGCGTCGGGCGTGGCGGCACGATTCAAAAATTGGATCGGCGCGGCCAATGGACCGCGATCCCAACTGGAATCTCCGCTGACCTCTACAGCGTCGCGTTCTTTGACGCCTCCGAGGGCTGGGCCGTCGGCCAGTCCGGCACGGTGCTACGAACCACCGACGGCGGCAAGACCTGGGCGCCGGTCCGAAGCCCCACCAGCGCGGACCTCATCG
>QHZN01000116.1 GCA_003225365.1 Acidobacteriota bacterium | reverse complement strand
CGCCGCTCAGCTTCTCGCGGCGTTCTTGAAAAGCAAGGAAGACAAGATTCGTCAGGCGCTCGAGGCCAGCGACTTGGCCACCGCCCGCAAGCTCGTCAATGGCGGCAGTCACGGTCTGGCAGACTTTTCGGACGCGTTCAACCGCGGCCAGGACCTTGTCCCGGATGAGGTGCAGGTCGCCTAGGGGCGGGCGTTCTAAGGATCGGATTGCAGACTTGCACTGGTCAGAATTCATTGTCGGCGCATTGCGAGATCCAAAGACGAATTCAAAGGAGGAATGAAATGGCAGTCACACGTACACCAATTACTGACAATCCTGCTTCATTGGCTATATCTCATACAACTGGACAGTTTTTGCACTTCTCGGTGAACGCGATTGGTCCTGTGCCAATATTTGCATTCAGCAGCAGCGCGAAAGGCACAATCTACGAAGCGGCAGATTTCGGTCCCCCAACGACACTCTACGAATGGGATCATTTAAGGAACCCATCGGACATCCAGCAACTTGAAACTCTTAGCCTTCTACTATCCTTTTTTTCCAACGCACAGTACACATACAAAGTGGAGCTGTGTGACAAGGTCGGGACCGTTATACAAACAGTTTTGGAGATCCAATATACTGGGGCGTCCACCGACTCGGCGGCCCCAGAATCATTCCTGGTGGTGATTCCATGAAACGCTTGTGCTTTGCAATAATCTGCGTAGTTGCGTTGTCAGGTCCGCTCAGGGCGCAAACCTGGGACGAGTGGCTGACAGCAAGAACTCCCGCCGCGGTTGATCGCGCCGTTGGACGCACGCGACCGGTCCTGGGACTGTGACGGCATCAGTCTATAGTCTGCTAGCTGCTCTGAGTAAGGAAAGCCTCACCAACCCCGACTTTTACGCGAAACACACCGGCGCTCGGAACATGTCGATAACTGTCGGCACGGTAGTCTCAGACAAACCTACCGACAACACGGATAAGCCGGGCACTGTACTTGGCTTCAAATGGACGCCTATCAACCAACGAGACCTGTACTCCAAAACGGGCAAGAAGGCTATACAGGACGTCCGGGACGCGTTGCGGAATGAAGCCAACTCCTTTCCCGGGCTCTTGCAGAAAGTCCAACAACTTATTTTTCTATCGTGCGCACCCGATGGCGTATGCCGCAATATTCGGCAAGATGTCTTGGATATTCCGAGTGACAAGATTTCCGCTTTCGGGGAGTTCGTTGCGAAGTACCAAGGGAAGGTGTCGACGATCCAGTTTTCGAAGGCTGTGCTCGATCAGATTGATGACCTCGTCCGGGTCGGTCTTGCACCTTCTCTGAACTACCAGGAAACCGTTAACAGGGCGTACGACAACATACACGGCGGCCGACAGTTCGCCCTCTCGTACCAGGTGATCAAGCGAGTCGCAAACGGCAATGACAATCATCGGGCGGAGCTCATCTACGACAATGGAATTACCGACAGCATCACGTGGACGGTGAACGGAAGCGCCGATTACATCGATAGGAAGCTAGCAAAGAGTTCCATCGGAGGCAGGCTCGCAACTGAATTCAAAGGACGCTTGACCAGTGATAGCGGTGACCCCTTCGGTAAAGGCCCCATCTGGTTGTCGTTTTCAGGCGAGGCAAAATGGCTTACCAAGACAAGACCCCAATATTCGTTTCAGGCCTCGCTAACAATACCTATTCAGACGGGAGTCGACTTCCCAATTGTCTATAGGTGGGCAAATCGGCAAGATTTGATTGACCAAACCCGTTCAGAGGTTCGCATGGGGTTGAACGTCGACCTTGGGCGTCTTGCCCAGCTCTTTCGGCCCTAGGGCACTCTTGGGCGAAGAGGTTAGTGACGTACAAGCGGAGGTTGCCAGGATGCCGGACCTTATCAACGTAATCGTTGACCTATCGCATCACAATGGAAACGTGGACTTAGCCCAAGCCCAGGCTGCCGGCATTGTTGGAGTAATCCAAAAGGCGACGCAGGGGACGGGGTACACAGACCCCATGTACGAGGCGAACAGGGCCAAGGCCCAAGACGCCGGGCTCCTGTGGGGCGCGTATCACTTTGGCGTGGGCGCCGACGGAGTAGAACAGGCAGACCATTTTCTCCAAGTGGTACAGCCAGGGCCGCAGGATCTGTTAGTTCTCGATTTTGAGTCGAACCGTCAAGGACCCACCATGACCTTGGAAGAAGCTCGTGCGTTCGTGACGCACATCAACGAAACCCTTGGAAGGTTTCCGGGATTCTACTCCGGGCATGACATTAAACAGGCGCTTGGAACGACCTCCGATCCGGTTTTGGCCAACTGTTGGTTTTGGCTCGCGCAGTATGGTCCAACACCCGTCGTGCCCGTCAACTGGGCGACGTGGACGATGTGGCAATACACCGACGGAGGTCTCGGTTCGCCGCCCTACGAGGTTCCAGGCATTGGGCGCTGCGACCGCGACAAGTTTAACGGGGATATGGATGCTCTGAATAAGTTATGGGGAGCGCCGACCGCAACTCCATTGGCGGGATAGAGCGGGCGCCCTTTGCCGCCGCCTTTCTGACCGTGGGCATTTCGCCGATCGCCTAGCGAAAGTGGACATGTGGTTGGCAATAAAGATCCAGCGGTTCGGCCAGCTTTCGCGGGCTCAAAGTAAGGGCGAGTATCAATTACTCATAATCGGGTCGTCTGGCGCAAAAGATCCAGCCTCTGGAGGTTGGCATGAAAGAACACGGATCCATGGCTCAGTTCACTACCATATTGGCTACGTTGTTGTGCCTCTTTCTAGCTGCCGAAGCCCGCGCTCATGGAACGCCGGCCCAAATGCAGAACCCGCCAGCGCAGGTAAGTGGCACGGCTCCTCAAGTCGAACCTGCTAAACTCTCACCCAGCGACTCGAATGGGTTGGCGGCGGAGCCAACCTCGCTTCCGGATTTCGGAGAGCAAGACCTCAATACGATTAGTGACGCTAAAAAAGTAACGCTCAAGGCCAAATCCACGACGCCCGTCGGGATTGCGCCACTGGTCGTCAGCGATGATTTCATCGTACAAGGCAATGGCTGCGGTGCAATCGTGGGGACGGACGGCTGCCTAATCAGCATCGCCTTCAGGCCTATCCACTCAGGCGATATAAGTGGAAC
The DNA here is from genome assembly GCA_003225365.1 of Acidobacteriota bacterium. GTDB lineage: Bacteria > Acidobacteriota > Terriglobia > UBA7540 > UBA7540 > Gp13-AA74. The sequence goes on along the minus strand of QHZN01000116.1, from coordinate 39,517 downwards.
GGTTATGGTTACAGGCATTGACGGTAAAATGCTTGCTAGGATCGCACTCAAAGGCAAAGGCTTGACGCCTGGGGACTGTGGCTTGTGCAAGAAGCCCCGGCCCTGGCGGGACATATTCTTTGAGTCCCTCCGGCCGTTCGTTCTCGTCTCCCTCTTTTTCGCGGGGATTGTGCTGGTTCGATGGAACATGATCGCCCATCCAACCCAGAAACTCCTTGAAGCACAGATCGCTGCCGTAGAGTCCAGAGTCGAAGTGATGCCCGACGGCGGCCCTTCGGGTGAGCGGAAGAAGGCGATCACCAGCCTGCTTGAAAGCGCCCAAGCCATTCTCCATAAGCGCGCAAACCCGTTTGATTGGATTTTTTGGTCGCGCGGCAACGAAATGTCGGGCTGGGGTTACGTGCATGACGCCGAGGAGCAACTCGCCAGCCTGCTTCCCCCCGAGCAAGTCCGGGCCCGGCTCGAAAGCTGCCAAGCAAACTTGCGCAAACTTAACACCCCCGTTGCCAACGCGCTTGCTGACACGGTTCAGACCGTCCTCGGGCAGTGGTCCCCGACTGCGGATGCTAGCACGTACGCGATTTACCAGGCTCTAGACTTCCTCACTTCGCAATATTCGCTAGCAAAACGCGCTAGCGACGCGCCCGGTTCGCCGCCTCTGGCCGGTGATCCATCCAGTACGCTGCCGACCGATGTTGTGAATTCCTTGGAACTCAAGGCTAACGACCTTCTCTACGCCATCGATCAATGCCTCGCTGCAATGCCCCCTCCTCCCGACCCCCGCCGGACAGCGCTTGACCACTTCAGGGCAGCTCTCGCGCCCCAGATTCAGCTACTGGCGGGCGCCGCCGACCAGGTGTTAGCGGCAAACGCGGCAACGGCCGCGAATGACTGGACGGCATTCTTGAAGGCGCTGAACGATTTCCTTGGCCTCCGGGCAGGGTGGTCGCAGGGACTCAGCGACGCTTTATCTGCAGATAAACCTCCGGTGGAGAGAGGGAGAGCTGTGTTGCAGGAAGCTCTGCACGTGGTCTATGACAGCACGGACACTGAACTGTCAATTTACGCGAGCTGGCAGAATAAGGGGCTTTGGCTGACGGGGTGCGCGCTCCTTCTGATGGTCCCGCTGGCCGGCCTGTTTCAAAATGGTGTCCTGTTCCTGGTGGGCGGGGTTGGAGGACTGCTCAGCCGGCTTAGTCGCGAACTGAAACGTGCCGAGTTTCCCACTGACTACGGCGCGGCCTGGATGACCCTATTTCTCAGCCCGGTGATAGGCGCGCTGAACGGATGGGCTGGCGTGCTCCTAATCTCAATTCTCAAAGACTTTGGGATAGTCGGGAATGCTTTGAAGGTCGATTGGTGCAAACCTTGCGCGCCGCTCTCTCTCGGCATCGCCGTGGCCTTTGGCTTTTCGGAGCGGTTGTTTGACACCGTGATCGGCCAGCTCGAAGATCGGGTGGCTGCACAGAAGGCACAGGCAACCTCAACCGGTCCGGGGTCGCTGAAGATTATCACCGCGACGCTGAAAGACGGGAAGACCATGCAGGACTACGGGCAGGTTAAACTCGACGCTTCGGGGGGCACGCCACCCTACACGTGGTCGATTACCGCAGGTCAACTTCCTCAAGGGCTAAAGATGGATGCGAGTGGCGCCATTACAGGCGTACCCATGACTGACGGGACATTCTCTGTTTCCGTGCAGGTTACTGACAAAGACTCGAAGACAGCCACGCAAAAATTAGAACTAAACGTGACGAAGTAGGTGGTGACTCAGCGCCGGAAGGCAGTGCCGTTCGATTTTTGGAGGCTTCTGTGCCCAATCCAAACCATCCCTGCATCGTGATACCTGGAATTAAGGGAACGGGTCTTGAAAACATTTACGCGCTGCCCGGGTTCGGAACCAAGACCGGAAGCTAAAGAGCGCGGAAAGTCGAGAAGCGAATATAGGGTCGAAGCCATACCAATCCCTTTCGGGAACATCAATGCTTTCAATGTGGTCGAGATCTTTGGTAGGGGTAGGTGCATGTGCTACTGGATGTATAAGCGAAGAATCTTTCTCAAGCTTTTACATTTCTCACCCTCCGGCTGATGACTTGCACAAGGAAGGGTCGCGCTTTAGACGTCCACTCGACCGTCCTCCTGGGGCTCGCATGCAGGCTCCAGCCTTCGCCAGATCCAATAAGCAAGGACTCCCGTGGCAACGATTGCAGAGGCCATTAATGAGGGCCCCGGTTGCGTCACATACGCGTTCACCATAAACCAGATGGACGCCACTATGAAGAGGAACAAAGTGGCAGGATAACCCCACATCCTGTAAGGCCGAACAGCATTCGGCAGCTTGCGGCGCAGGACGAACACGGCCCCAACGCTCATGGTGTAGAAGATCCACGCCGCAAGTATCGAATAAGAATAGAGCGTCTCGTATGAGCCCGTGAGGACGAGGACGGCAGTCCAGATTCCCCCCCACAGAATGGCGCAGGCGGGCGTCTGAAACCGGGGATGGACTTCTCCGAATCTGGCGAAAAACAGCCGATCCCGGGCTTGAGCGAACGGGATACGGGCCGCCGTCAGAATGCAGCCGTTCACGGCGCCGACAATCGAAAGCAGAACGGTCAGCGATACAAAAATCCCCCCAATCGAGCCCATTGTCCGCATTGCCAAATCCGCGCCGACACGTTCGGTCGAGGCGATCTCCGGAATGCTCATCACTTTCAAGTAGGCTACATTGGCAAGCACATACAGGACTGCGACTGCCGCCATGCCAATGGCCAACGAGCGCGGCAGGTTTCTTTGGGGATCCCTCACCTCGCCTGCCACAAAGCTGACATAGCTCCAGCCGTTGTATGCCATCAGACAAGCCGCCATGGCCAGACCGAAATGCGCCAAAGAAACCGGAGGCTTAGCGGGAACCACCGCCGCCGGTGCGGAGTGTGGACTTAAGAACGCGGCCCCGATGAGAGCCAGCAGCGCCGCAATCTTCAGGTAGGTGAAGGTGCGCTGGACCCAGGCGCCCTCTCTGACGCCCACGTAATTGACCGCTGAAAGAGCCGCAATCAGCGCAATCGACGTCACCTTGCTCATAGCGGGCGTCAGCGGCACGAAATAACCGGCATAGATCGCAAACGTGACCGCCAGCCATGCGCTTCCGCCAGACAAGACCGCCAGCATGAAAGTCCAACCACAGACGAATGCGCACAACGGCCCATAAGCCTCGCGCAGATACACGTATTGACCGCCGGTGGCAGGCATCATCGCCCCCAACTCAGCATAGGCCAACGCCCCAAAGAAGGAGAGCAAGCCGGAAATTACCCAAGCTGCGAGGATGGAGGCACGCGACGGCAAGTTTCTCGCGATCAAATTGGGAAGCAGAAAAATGCCGGATCCAATCACAATACCGATGACGATTACAGTTGCATCCAGCATCCCCAATCTTCGCGGCAAATCGTGTTGGCGTCCGATGGTCCGCTCCACTATCCGGCACTCGGTCCCGCCGATCCGAAGCGCTGGCCGGTGTGCTTCTCCACGGCGTCCATGTTGAGACAGATCCCCAATCCGGCGCCATCAGGGATAGGTAGCATCCCCTCTGAATCCAGTTTCCAACGCGCTTCCACCAGATCGTCGATAAACGGAGATCCCGTCAGGTATTCGACCATATCGGTATTTCGGCTCGCGGACGCCAAGTGGAGATCCGAAGCAAGCCCCAAGGCCGTGTTCCAGCCGTGCGGAATGAACCGCACACCGTGCTCCTCAGCCATCCACGCGATCCGGCGCGCTTCGCTGATGCCCCCAACCTTGGTCGCGTCGGGCTGCACGATGTCGAAGGCCCTCAGCTCGAGCCATGGAGTGAAAGATTGTCTCCGAGTCAAGACCTCGCCGCCGGCGATCGGGACAGGTGAACTGTTGCGCAGCAGGACGTAGTCGTGGAGATTATCGGGGGGAAGCGGCTCCTCGAACCAATACGCGGCGTAATCCGCGAGCATGCGAGCGGTCCGCGCCGCCCACTTGTAATCCTGCCGCCAAAGGGCGTCGCTTGCGCCCGCATCGACCATCAGAAGAGATTCCGCTCCGACCGCCTTACGTGCCGCGCGAACCAGTTCCTCGTCGCGGGCGTTGCTATGCCGCCCAAAAGGCCCCCAGCCAATCTTGAAGGCGCGAAATCCCTGAGATCGGACCGTAGCCAGATGCTCCGCCATGACCCGGCTGTCGCGCATCAGGAGGGACGCATAAGGCCGCACCCGGTCGCGATACCGCCCTCCCAGAAGCCGGCCAACCGGCTGGCTGGTGGCCTTGCCAAGGATGTCCCACATCGCGATATCAATTCCGCTGATCGTGTGAGTGATGGAGCCGCCGCGTCCCATCCAGAAAGTATGAGCATGCAACTTCTCACTGACCCGTTCCGGTTCGAGCGGATTTTCGCCGGTGTACAACGGCTCCAAGACGTGAAGCGCCCCTCGCACCAGCTCGTCGTTCGTGGACGCGGACCCCCACCCGGTGATACCCTCGTCCGTGAATACGGCGATGAGAGTATGGACACAATCCTCCGGCTGAATCTCGTTGGTCCAGCCACCCTCGGGCGTGCCATGGCGCAGGCCTGCGGACCGGATCTCAGTGATATTCACATTTCTCCCGAGCAATTGCCGAACAACCAACATCATCGGACCTATCTTGCTCGCATGAACCACCTGTGTTCGGCTGCCTGGGCGGGAGTATAATCGGCCCCATGTTTCGACGCAATTTCATTGGCAATCTGGTCGCGGGAAGCGCCCTGGCGCACTGGGCGAGCCCGCCGCAGCAACCGCCGACGCTGTCGGCTAAAGAGATTTTTCTTGAAGGGCCGATGTCAGGGCAACCTCACAAAGGCAAAGTGCTCCTCGCGCTTCAGGCGCATGCCGACGATATCGCGCTCGAGGCGTCGGGCACCGTCGCCAAACTGATTGAAGAGGGCTATACGGGATACCTCGTCCGCGCCACGAACGACGACATGGGCGATTCGCCCGGACTCGGTACGCCGGGGACGATCGGCGAGAATGTGCTCGGCAACGAACGCGACACGGCGGAGGTGTCGCGGGTGCTGGGCTGCCAAGCTCACTTTGACCTGAATTACAGCAACCACCGCATGGCCGATGTGTCTTTGAACGAGCTGATATGCCGACTCATTCTTATTATTAGGTTGGTTAAAGCGGACACAGTCATCTGCTGGGACCCTTGGGCGCACGACGAGGAAAATCCCGACCATTACGTGCTGGCCAAAGCCGTGGAAGCGGCGTGTTGGATGGCCGGTCGGGAGCACGACTACCCCGAGCAATTGGCGGCCGGCCTTAGGCCGAAGGAAGTTCAGGACAAGTACTACTTCGCGCGGCGGCCGGAGATCACGCGCGTCGTAGACATCAGCAAGCAGATTGACAAAAAGATAGACGCCAACCGCGCGAACCAAGCGAAAGGACCGGGAGGCCACCTCGGATCGCGACTGCGGGCGGAAATGGCGAAGCGAAACCAGCGCCTGCCGTTGTTGGGCGAAGACGACGTCACCGCCGATCGGAACTACATCAAGGAATTCGTTCTAACCCACAGCCGCGAATTGGGCGCGCAGTACGGCGTTGAGTACGCCGAAGCGTTCCGCTACATCGCGCCGGGCGCTGCTGGCGCGGACCGGGACCCGCGTGTGGACGCTTATGTGAAAGAGCATGCCGTATCGCCAAAATAAATTTACTTGTTGGCATAAATACTTTAGCCCTTGCAGGAGGCCCGTACCACAGCCAGCGTTTTTTGGCTGCGCCGCTTCAATCGAGTTTTCGCGCGAGTGCCGTTTACCGCTTTTGGTGATGTTCCTCATCGCTCATACACCCGCATCGATCTTGTTCTTATAACCTACGTGCTCCGCTTTCCGTGCCTCAAGGTGTTTAGGCCGCTGGTTGAGGAACGCCAAGCGCCGGCCCGTACGCTCCTGTTCCTGTTTAACGGAGGGATGAAGGTTGTCCAGAGCCGAACCCTTCCAACGCTTGTTTTGATCGCCAGGAAGGCCGTCGGATTGAGCAGTCAGAACGGCGTCGCAGCCCTCGACGTTTGGGGTCATGGCGCTTGAGACAGCAACTACGCCAAGCGACGCGAGTGTCTTTAGGCTGTGACGGCGCGTGCGGTCGGGTTGCATCGTTTCACCTCGCGTGGGCACTTTTTTGCCGAAGAACCATCAACTCCTCCTGCGGTTCGCCGTAACTGGGGGTGTGCTGGAGACAGGCACGCCCACGAATGTACGACCATCACTGCTGGCGAGTCGGAGGCCAGTCCAGATGCTTACAGAGAAACTCGAAAGTGCCTTCACCGTTGATCGTGTGGCCTCCATTGAAGTATTCCACCTGTGTTTTATCCGCGAGGCCAAATTGCACGTACAGCCAAAGCGCCTTGGCATATTCATAGGCAACCAGACGGTCCTGGCTGACTTGATCGTGATGGCCGCGTTCGACCATCATGGGGCGCGGGAAGATCAAATACGCCAGTTCCGCATAGTCAAATGTGTTACCCATATTGAAGTAGGGCATTTCCCACTCTATGGTGTACATGAAGCTGAACCACTCATCCGTCGCGGCAACTTTCGGAGTCCAATGATTGAAATCGCCCGAACAGATTGACAAACAGTATGATTCCAGAAGCGATGGCACACGCATCGCCGTTTCTCCACCATAACTGAGCCCATAAAACGCGATGCGCTTGCCATCCACAAAGGGAAGAGTCGGCAGCCAGCGCAGAATTTGGTCGTGCTGCGCGATGATGAAGGAAAACAGGGACGCCTTGATCCCATTCGCCTTGCGGCTGAGCCACCGATAGCGGTCCTCGCCGCAGTAAAGATTGTGAGGCGCAAATACCACGAAGCCCCGATCAGCCAGTTTCGCCGCGAATTGGTGGTAGTAGTCTCGTTCAGCGGTTGTCTCAATGACATAGGGGGGCACGCTGCCTCGTCCGTGCTGGCACACCACCACCGGCCGCCGCTCGCCAAGCTTGATGTCCTTGGGCACAAGCAGGATGCCCCATGCAAAAACATCCTCCCAGACGTCGAGGACCACTTCATATCCAATCCACGTCTCCGTATCATAAATCTTGCGGCTGCGGGGGTTGGGAGGGAGAGGAGGCTGCTCAAATTTTCCCAGAACCTCTTCCCACAAGTAGTCGCGGTACCACCTGGCGGCTTCGATAAACGGCTTCGGCGATCGCGGGTCGAAGCGCAGTTTCGTCGTCCAGTCTTTATTGGCAAAATCGGGCTCCGCCTTATGTAGAAAAAACCTCTCGAGCGCGTGCTTGGAGTTTCGCACCAAAGACTGCACATGCCCTTCCAGTTCTCTCACTTGACGCTTCTGTCTTTCTCGGTGGCTGGAAGCCATGCGGCGTTCCACGGGCAGCGGGCCAGGAGGCTGAACGGGCGATCCGATGCCGAGCAGTTTGAGGAAGGCCTGCAAGGCCGCCGGCGATCCAGGGCCGACGGGCTGATTGCCCGGACCGCTTATCATTTGGCGGGGCTGAAATCCCGGTTTGAGCAAAGCGTCGATACGCTCAAATTCCGCCATGACGTTTTGGTACGAAGGTGTAGCGAGGTCGCCCTTATCACTGACCGCCTCCGGAGACTTGCTGAACTCGACGACCAACCCTCTGGGCGCGAGCAATGTTGCCAACTCCGCGTCACCGAACTCCTCGAGCAATCCCCAGACATTCCGGTAGATCGGCTCGGACCAGATTTGTTGGCGCGAGTTGAAATAGCCGCTCACTAAGGCTGCGTCAATGCGAGTATCCACCGCCGCCGAATAGAAGGCGATCAGGCCGCCCTCGCCGTAACCGGCTACACCTATTGGGGCATGCTCGTCCTTTTTGCGAAACCAGTCCACTGCCGCCAAAACCTTTTGCACTTCGTACCCAATAATGTGCCGGCCCATTTGAAATGCCTGCCGGTAAATCCATTCGCGGTGCGTTTGATCCGTCATTCTGAATTCAGGATGACCCGACCACTGGGTGGACCTGTCAATCAACGTTGGGATCACTACCAGGCAACCTTGTTCGGCCAATCTGCGGGCAAATTGTGCGCCTTCTTCTAAGCCTGGCGCCAGACCCGCGAGCTCCTCTGGAGTTTGGTCCGCATCGGGCAACGCAACGATGTGCGCGACCGGCGCTTGTTTGGGTTGAAGCAGCAGGCCTTCACCGTGCACGCATCCAAGGCCGAGGACGCTCTCCAGGATGGGCCAGCGGACCTGGTAGACGTGGTAGGTTGACGTTTCGCCCGCCAAGCCGGCTGCGAAATCGTCGCCGAATCGCTCCATGGCTCCAGGCAAGCGATCGTCGACCACGCCAATTTTCTGCATGAAGCGCCTGCGATTGGGTCCAACCGATCTCTCGTAGGCTTGGCGGGAGGAAAGGTCGCGACTCCAGTGCTTCTGCCGTGTCCTGACGGACTCACCGATCTTCCGTTCCGCATACCGATGAGCTCCATCCATCATCTTGGTGGAGAGGTCGCCCGTCCAAGTCAACGGAAGAGTCTCAGGCAATCCCGGCAGGGGCTGGCCTGATGGAAAATCAAGCTGCTTTATCTGTTCTGTGGATACGGTCCTTGCAAGCGGGGCCTCCATCGCCGTGCAAGTCTCCGCAAGTTCCAACTCACCTCTTTTGACTCTTGCGCTCGCTTCCTTCGCAAGATTCGGACCAACCGCGGTTCCTGCCAAGCCTGAACCGGCCACCGCAACTGCCTTCAAAAACCGCCTTCGGTCCGTGGAATCCACGTCAAATCCTCCGGTCAACGCCCGATGTTATGACATAGATCGCAGTTGATGGACGCCTTTCGCAATTTGTGGCAGCCCACGCAGGCGACCATAGAAACCTCCTTCTCCTGCCAGAGAGTGTCCCGGTCTTGTACCGGACCGTGGCAGACCGCGCATTCCGCGCCGGCGTTCAGGTGTTTCCGATGGCTGAAGAAAACAAAATCCGGAAGCCGATAGACCTGCGCCCAAGAGGGGGGCTGAGGTTCTTTGGAGAGTGCGGCCAATTTCTGGATCGCGGGACTCTCCGTCAGGACCGCGCGATGACATTGCAGGCATCCGCTGAGAGCCGGGACTCCCATTTTGTCGCCAGTTTCGGAAATCGGATGACAATTCTCACATTTCGCTCCCGCCTGCATGTGGAGCTTGTGACTGAACGGGACCGGCTGCGAAATGGGGCTACCGAGGGCGCTGATTTCCGGAGGCTCGCGCCCTGGCCCGGAAACATCGGGGGACGAGAGTTGTGGTGTCACGTTTCGAGGGGCCTGCCCCTTCGGAAACAGCGCATAAGCCGCCAGAACCTGTGGGGCAGACGTGTCGGGATTGAAGTATCCCCCCGGCCCGACCGCGATAACCACATATTGTTTCTTCGTTCGCTTCCCCCAATAGGTGATTGGTGTCGCGTGACCATTCGATTCGAGCTGGGTGACCCAGAGTTGTCGCCCGGTCCGCGAGTCGAACGCCCGGAACCGATGATCATCCGTGGCGGCGACAAAAACCAAGCCGCCTGCTGTGGCAATGGAGCCTCCCAGATTGGGAACGCCCGTCTCGGAAATTCCTTTCGCTTCTAGCTGATCCACGACTCCCAGGGGAACTTTCCAGGCGATTTCACCGGTGTTCAAATTGACGGCATTCAAATCTCCCCAAGGGGGCTGCTGGCACGGATAATGATGCTCATCCCAGTAGCGCGCGTACCCGCCCCACTTGCTGGCGCGGACGTAGGCTTCCGGAGAGCCAGCCTTTTGTGGTTGCATATACCCCGCTGCGCCCACTTCGCTCACATTAACGAATAGATATCCCAGAGAAGGATCAAACGACGTCCCCGACCAATTGCCGCCGCCGAGAGTGCCCGGCATCTCTATGGTGAGTTCCAGGCCCCAGGGTTTGAAGATTCCTCCAGGCAGGGCCGAACCGAAGTTCTCGAGGCAGTATCGCCGTGACTCGGCCGTGACCGTCGTGACGTCATCGAGAGTCACGGAGATTTTGGCGAGGGGCGGCGGTTTGAGGGGAAAAGGTTGAGTCGCCCAGGCCGCCTCTCCCGGCACTTTGCTCTGCGCTACTGGCCGCTCTTCCACGGGGAACAAGGGCTTGCCGGTCAGGCGGTCGAGGACGAAGAGGAATCCCATCTTGGTGATTTCCGCCACGGCCGGAACATCATGGCCTTTGCGGCGCACGACAACCAAGGCCGGAGGCGCTTGCAAATCATAATCCCAAATATCGTGATGGACCATCTGGTAGTACCAGAGGAGTTTGCCGGTTGCTGCGTCGAGCGCCACCAGAGAATTCCCGAAGAGTCCTTTGCCCTTCCGGTCGGCGCCGTAGAAATCATAGGAAGGGCAGCCGAAGGGGAGAAACACCATGCCGCGCTCCATATCGACCGTCATGATCCCCCAGACATTCGTTCCCGAGCGGTCCTTCCAATCGTCTCCCTCCCAGGTGTCGTGACCGATTTCGCCGGGACGCGGCACCGAGTCAAACTTCCAGATCAGCCCCCCCGTCCGAACATCGAAGGCCCGGACTGCGCCGCTCGGCCCTTTCGAGGGAAACTCCTGCAGCCCCGCTCCAGTTATGACGAGGTCCTTATAAACGGTGGGCGGTGAAGAGACCTCGTACATTCCTTGCGGCCAACCGTCCGTAACTCCCTTCCGCAGGTCGATTGCTCCGCCCTCGCCGAAGCCTTGGCAGGGCTTGCCGTTTCGCGGATTCAGGGCGAACAGGCGACCGTCCAGGGTGGCATAGAAAATCCGTTTGTCGGCGCCGTCCTTTTCACCCCCGCAGGTGAGCGGCGAGTGTCCCTGCCAGTAAGCGGCGCCACGATTGGGCACGGGACGCCGCGAACCGCTTTGGCCGGAAAAGGGATCGAAGACCCAAATCTCTTTACCTGTTTCACCATCTACCGCGATCGCGCGGCTGGTCGGGGTGGTGAAGTAAAGCACCCCGTCCACCATCAAAGGGGTCGTCTCGAGCGCCTCGATTTCAATGCCCGTACCTCGGCTCACCACGTAGGTCCAGGCTCTTTGGAGCTTGCTCACATTCGTGTGATTAATCTGCTTGAGTCCTGAAAACCTCATGCCTCCTGGATCGTGGCCGTAAACTCGCCACTCCTGGTCGAATGTGCTCGGAGAAGTCTGCCCAAGAATCAGGCCGCAGCCCCAAAGCAGGCAACTCAAAATGAAGGTAAGACGAACCATGCCGCGCACATTGTAACTTGATGTTGGGCTCATAAAGTGATTGCTTGGGCGCATTCGTAGCGGCGGGCTTCAGCCCGGCACTGCTGATTCAACGAGATGCCCGCCTAAAGGCGGCCTCTACGACCTTGGATACTAAAGGGCCCCGAAATCCTGAATGATATGGCTTCGCCTAATTTGCCTCTGGCAATCCAAAGCAAATGATATTAGGGCCGATCGCAACAGCGATGAATTGCTTGCCGTCTACCAGGTAAGTCATGGGGGACGACTTGTTTTCCCCGCTGGTGGGAAAGTGCCAAAGGGGCTTTCCGTCCCGTTCGTCAAGGGCTACAAAATCCCCGTTAGGGTCCCCATAAAACAACAACCCCCCAGCGGTCGCCAACACACCCGCGTTTCGCTTACCCTCGGCGGGTCCGATTTGAGGCATTTCCCATACAATTTTCCCGCTCTCAATATCGAGTGCGCGCAGATACTTCTTTGCTGGCGCCTCAGGAGGTTGCTCCATATCGCCGCCGTGGGAGGAGACTCGCCTCACACACTTCTCCAAGGCCATAACGTAATAGAGCCTGGTGGCCGGGCTGAAAGCGGTGGCATTCCAATTCGTTGCAGCCTCCGGGCAACTAACGTCTCCCTCCACCAAGGGTTGGGGACGACCGTCGGACCCAATCCCACTGGCCCACGTCACCTTACTGACGAATGGCTTACCCAGCAGGACCTGGCCGTTGGTCCGGTCGAGCACGTAAAAGAATCCATTGCGATTCGCAAACAGTAGGAGCTTTCGGTCTTGTCCGTGATAGCGCGTATTGACTAGGACGGGCGGTTCAGTTGAATCCATATCGTGCACGTCGTGCGGGGTAAACTGGTAATACCACTTCAATTTCCCATTGTTAGGATCCAGAGCGAGGATGCAATTGGTGAAGAGGTTGTCGCCTGGCCTGTCGCGGTCGTCCGAATCGGGGAAGGGATTGCCCGTGGGCCAAAACAAGGTATCCGTATCGGGATCGTAGGAACCCGTGAGCCAGGTGGCCCCCCCTCCGAGCTTAGGCTCGCTGCCTCTCCATGTCTCGATCCCTGGTTCTCCCTTGGCCGGGACGGTCCAAACGCGCCAGGCCCGCTGTCCGGTGTCAGCCTTATAAGCAGCGAGAAAACCGCGAATGCCCCAATCGCCTCCCGAAACTCCCGCCACGACCAAATCCTTAACGACCAGGGGCGCGCCGGTCGAGCCGTATTTCTGAAGTGCATCCGGCATGGCCATTTCCCAAACCGGCTGGCCCGTCGTACGGTTCAAGGCAACCAGATGAGCGTTGTCGGTTGCCATGAATACCTTGTCGCCGAGGATGGCGCCCCCGCGGTTCGTACCCAGGGAAGCATCCGAGACCACTCCCGGCGTGCGTGGGCGGGAATACTCCCAGATTTTGCGTCCTGTAAGGGCATCCAGAGCAAATGCTTGGTGAGGGCCGGTCAGGTACATGACGCCGTCGGCAACCAGAGGAGTCACCTCTAGCCCGAAGTATTTCATGTTCTCGTGATAATAGTCCGTGTCCGGCAGAAACTGCTTCCAAAGGGGAACGGTAAGAATCCACTTGACACTTAATTGGTTAACATTTCCCCTGTTGATTTGGCTCAGGTTGCTATATCGATTGGCACTGAGGTTTCCGTTGAAAGTCAACCAGTCTCCTGGCTTGGGATTCAAAATTCGCTCAAAATCAATATCATTTCGCTCGCGAGGACCGGAGAATTCCAAAACGCCCGGCTTCACGCCGGTCAGGCGGCTGAGATAGGCCATCAGATCCTGGAGTTCTTGCGGGCTGGCACTCAAAGGGGACATCACCGATTGCTTTTCCTCTCGGACGGCGGCGATCTGGCCTTCCTGAAGCAGATGAAGCCGCCCCTCCAGATCCTCCAGGCGAAGGTCGAAATTGCTCTGGCTCCTGACGAAACCACGCAGGTTTTCCCCGTTCCGCAACTCCACTGTGGCAAGTTCATAGCCGGGCGTGACGTGCGCGCTGGGGTCGAGCAACGCCTCGCGGATTTCGTGCGGCGTCATTTCATGCCCGAGGTTTGACAGGTCGGGGCCGAGCGGCCTTCCATTTCCGAAGACCATGTGGCAGGAACTACACTTCCCTTTTCCGAAAAAGAATGCTTTGCCGGCTTGAGGCTGGCCGGGCACGAGACTATTCGCTGCTCCGGAATTTAGTGAGTACACGAACACGGCGAGAGCATCAAGTTGTGCGGCGGGCAAATCGAAAGGCGGCATGCCTGTCCCAGGGATCCCGCGGCGAATCAGGTCGCGCAATTTCGGAATGGACCGACTCACTTTCTGACGGTCGCCGATGAGTCCGGGAGCTTGTTCCGTGCCACGAGCGTCAGCGCCATGGCATCCAACACATTTCTCCGAGTATACTCGCCGGCCTTCCGCCAGTTTTGAGAAGCCAGGCGAAGGATTCTGCCCTCCTAGGACCGCACGACCCAATCCCAGCGCCAACATGATGATTGCCGGGCTCGATGCACGGTAGCGACCTTGGCCGACGACGTTCCCCGTCCTTTCCATCCACATTGGCATAAGCTGAAAGCGGCCAGCCCTTTGAATCTGGAGGAAGTTAAGTCGGCTCGGGCCCGCGGCCCTGGCCCTAGTCACAAATTGGTGAATCATGCCGGGCCATTGTGTCGTCTTACATCCCTGTAAATAATCGAGTCTTTTGCCGCAACGAAACCAATTCAACGTTTCATGGAAAGGGAAGTATCCAAAGGGTCCGAATACGTGTCAAGTCCAAAGGTGCCAACCGCGTAACTTATACCTGGTGGCGTAGAATGATGCGTACCACAAGCGAGGTATTCGGATGATCCTCGGTGGCCGTCAAACGGCAAGGGATTGGTCCTATTCAGGGTCCTTTTGCATCCTTCTTGCTTTCGCGTCTACCCTCTCTGCTCAACAGCAAACCCTCCGAGGTATGGTTGTTGATTCGGCCGGTTCCCCCCTCAGCAACGCACGCATCGAGTTCCGGACCACCGAAGGCTTACGCTTCGCGGCGACAGATCAGGAGGGGAATTTCGAGATTGCGGATGTTTCCGGCGGCACGCTGCTGGCCCGGTACCCCGGATTCACTACCGTCACTTTGGAAATCAAGGGCGGTTCATCAAGCCCTCCTCTCCGAATTGTTTTGAATCCGGCGCCGCCCCTGCAACGGATCGAGGTCTCGGCGCCTGAGGACGATCGAGTCCCACCGGTGCCAAACAGTCAGTTCTCAATCTCGAGTCAGGAGATCGAAGCTTCCGGCAGCTTGGCGCTGGATGACGTTCTCCGGCAAGCACCCGGGTTTACACTCTTCCGCCGCTCGGGAAGCTTATTTGCTAATCCGACCTCGCAGGGTGTGTCGCTGCGCGGATTGGGCGCGAGCGGCGCAAGCCGTGCGGAGGTCCTCCTCGATGGCATACCATTGAATGATCCCTTCGGCGGATGGATCTATTGGAATCGGATCCCGCGTGCGAGCGTCGAAAGAATGGAGGTGTTCAACGGTGGTTCGTCGGATTTATACGGCAGTGGCGCACTCGGCGGCGTGGTGAGCATCGAAAGCCGGTCGGTGCACAAATCCTTTGCGACGGTCGAAGCCTCTTACGGGAGCGCTGACTTTTTCCGGGCGAGTTCGTTTGGCGAAAAGCGGCACAACGGCACACCATTGCAGACCAACAATACACGCATCCCGGCGATGGACTTGGGTGCGGATTGGATGAGCCCGACGGCGGGCTCCATTTCGGTGCGGATCTACGGATTGCACGAAGTCTTCAACCAGAGCTTTTCTTCCGTCTCGCCGGACCGGAACGCGGAGGCCTTGACCAATGTTCAGCGAAGCCCTTCCCAGCAGGTTGGTTTTGTAGGGCAGTGGCAGCGCACCTTGAGCGGCAAACACACCCTGGCAGTGGGAATGGAAGGCCAAGATGTCCGCGGGGAAAGCGCCGAGACGTCCTTCAACGTTGCTGGGCCCACCGCAGACTTGGATGCGGGCGGTCGGCAACGCACTCTCGGTCTCTTTGTGCAGGATGCCTTCTACTTCGCGCCCAGTTGGCTGTTCACCTTCGGCGGTCGCGCGGACAGTTGGGTGAACAGCCGAGGCTTCTCAAGCCGCACACCCCTCAGGGGCGGCGCGGCAACCGCCAACTCCTTCCCGGAGCGGACCGAGACGGCCTTCAGCCCGCGCTTGGTGTTGCTGCACACTTTCAAGACAGGCGTCGCCGTCAGCGCCTCCGCATACCAAGCCTTCCGGGCGCCCACCCTCAACGAACTGTATCGAAACTTCCGTGTGGGCAATGTCGTCACGAATGCGAACTCCAATCTACGCGCCGAAAAGCTGGCCGGCGGCGAATTGGGGATCAGCCTGCGAGAATGGGGGGAGCGATTGACGCTGCGAGGGAATCTCTTCTGGAGTGAAGTCTCAGACCCTGTCGCTAATGTGACGCTCTCCGTGGCACCGATGCTCATCACGCGGCAGCGGCAGAACCTGGGAAAAACGCGCGCACGCGGAGTCGAGCTGGCGGGAGAGATGCGCCTCTCGAAACAACTGCGACTTTCTGCCGGATACATTCTGACGGACAGCCGAGTCGTCCGGTTCCCCGCCAATACGGCACGCGAGGGCTTGCTGGTCTCGCAAATGGCCAGGAACCAATTCAGCTTTCAACTGAGCTACGCCAAGCGGAATTGGATGGCGGGATTGCAGGGACGGTTTGTGGGTAAACAGTTCGATGACGATCTGAATACATTGCCACTAGGGCGTTTTTTCACCCTGGACGCAGAAGCTTCGCGCCGGCTGTTGCCGCACGCGCGGCTGTTTGTTGCCGTCGAGAACTTGACCGACACTCGCTATGCTATCGGTCGGACGCCCGTCCTTACGCTTGGACCGCCACTGCTCGCGCGTCTGGGTTTCCGTCTCGACTTCTAGCAAACTGGTCCACCTCAAACTGACGTGGGGCCTGAAGCTACTGAAAATCCCGTTCGAATCAAATCCCATTGTCGCAGACTAATTCACACCTTGTTTCAGGCCGCACTTCGATGGAAGCTGGCGGAGAAGAATCCAATCGATCTCATTCGCGGGTTCAGCTATTTGCAGAGACAACGCCGCGTGACGCCCAGCTCTTGCGCAAACTTACCCGGACCTTCGCAGGTCCTCATGTGCTCGACAGCCTTTCGTTGAATCTGGCGGGAATATCGTTTCCGCTTCACTCGAGGCTCTTTTCCCGTCAAGGTGTGCCCATCCTGACTGTCTCATTCCAAGGGTTCACTCCAGTAACGAGTGACCTCAAATTTGTCGATAATTGGGGAACGCATATTGCCCAGTGGTTACTTTCTCAAAGAGTTCAACTTTGGTTTGCGCTTGTTGGACGCCGGTTTGGCTGGTTGGGGCGACGGGACTTGTACCGGTACTATCGCGCGTGAGCGGACAGTCCCCGTGTCGCCAAAAGCGCGTTACGCAACGAATGCCGCAACGCTCCAAGGCTAGTGTCCCGAGTCAGAAGTTCGACGAACTACAAAAAGCCTGTTTCATCCCACCCAGCGGGACAATGCCCGCAAAGGACTCCCGGGACGCCCCACGGTCTGGAATTGTTCAACCTTTATACAACTCGGGGCACTAGCCTCGCGCTGCTTCGTCGCCTCCTTGTGGCCTCGGCGCCACCCGGCAGGCAGATTGATCGCGTAGACCGCCGCTATTGTTGGCCGGCAAACAAGTTAATGGTCCAATTGTGGAAATGCCGTGACCCGCAGTCTCGCTGACCCGTAAGGGACCAAACGGAAAGTTTCGATGGGGTTCTGGCTCGACACCGGGCTGATGGGTAGCGGACCCGCCGACCCCTCCACTAATTTCCAATCAGCAAGCCGCCGGCCCTGCACCGTGATCTTGACGGGAGCGCCATCGGAGCTGAATGGGAAATCGCCGATGAGGGTTTCCGTCACCCGCCATTCCGTGGGCGCCGCACCCTCGGCAACGATCAGACCATAATTCCACGGCGTCGTGGGATGCACTTCCCAGTCTGCCGCGGGATCGATGGCGGGATTCTTCATTCCCTTGGTGATCTTTTTCCAGTCTTCACTGATCGGCATGGCAAACACCAAGGGGCCACGCTCCACGACGGCGGAGTTGCGGTACCATCGCGAAACCCGGACCGGCATGGGGAAACGAAGAAGCACCAGGTCCCCGCTCTTCCAGACACGCTCGATGCGGAAGAACGCGGACGGATGCACCCCTTCCATGGTTTTCGAGTTCACGATCACCCTAGCTTGCTGTGCCCAGCCCGGAATCCTGAGCACCAGCGGGAAGTCAACAGGCTGAGCCGGACTCACGGTAATGCGAATCTCCTCTCGAAAGGGGTAATCGGTAGCTTCCCGAATGCTGACGCGCACCCCGCCCTTGACTTCGGTCTCCACCAGGCTTGGCGCGTACGCCACTGTGGCAAGCCCATCGTCAGGAGTTGCCATCCACAGGCTGGCAGCGAACTTTGGCCAGCCTTGGTGCATGTTGGCGGTGCAGCAACCGAAGTTGGGCTCCAAACCAAAGATGTTCGACTCGGGTCCGTTGGTCGTCCAGTCGCGCTGGTAAAGACTGCACTCCACCTGGTTCGGTTGTTGATCGTACTGGTGAGCCCACATGTCCTTGGTGAAGGCGGCCGGCTGGGCGTTATACGCAATCTTTTCCAAGCGGTCTCCCAATGCTGGTTCGCCAAGAATGCCGATCATTTCCTCGAGCGAGAACTGCGACTCGACTACCGAACAAAGCTCCGTGCCTTGTGACGGGTCGTGGCCGGCGAGGTGCTCATCGCAACTGAACATGCCGTTGGGAAGAGAATGGTAATCGTCCAGCGTGTGCAGTTGTGCGGCGGCGGCGGCGCGGTCGGATGGATCGCCCGAAACCAGCGACCACACGGCGGAGGTCTTTAGCGCCATGGCATTGTTTACGCCGTGAGCGCTCAACGCCAGGTCGGCAAGTCCCTCCCCCGGCTTCGCCATCAAGTCTCCGCGGCTCGTCTTGGTTTTGAATGGAAAGTTGGCGAATTGCGCCTTCCAATCGTAGCCTTGAACGCCGAGGGCGCGCGCCAGATCGAGCAGAGATCCATCGCCGGTGCGATTGTAAAGCCAGATCACGCTGGCCAATTCATCGGCCCACCGAAATTTTCCCCAATCCCGAAGCGGTTGTGGATTGAGGTTTGCCGTTTGGTAGTGAAAATACTTCTCCATGAGTGGAATCACGCGGGGGTCGCCAGTGGCTTCCTGATATTGGGTGAGCGCCTTCAGCATCACCATTTTGGGCCACCAGTCCTTGTTACTCGGCGGGCCAATTGATCCGTCGGCGCCTTGATGGGTCAGCGTCCAGCCGATCCATTTGTTCGCCTTGGCGATAAGCTTCGGATCGTCGAGCAGATAGGCAAGGGGAACGAGTCCATCCATATAATACGGCCCTCGTTCCCAACTCTCGCCGCTGCCGCCCAACCAGCCGCTGTTCGGGCCGACGTCGGGCCAAAACTCGTCGAGATGGCCAGTCAAACCGTCGGCCTGAATCCGAAGTTGCCGGCGCAGCCAGCCGGCCGGTTTCACGGAAGAGAGGGGCAGAGGATAAAAAGCGTTCGCTCGAAGCGGCACGCGATTCTTCACCGCCGACGGATGGACCGCCTGAGCCGCGTGCGCGTTCAAAATGGCAACCAGCGCGGAGTACGTAACGAACAAAACTTCGACGACCCTCTGGGAACCCGGACGCCGCCCATCCCGGAAACCTTTTTCGGGCGGCCCAAGTCTTGAGATGAAAGGCGAATGGAAGGCTGAACCGGGAGCATCAATTGCCGAGACGCCGCGCAAGGGCATAAGAAACACCGCAGGGCCGTGCGAGCGATTGAGCTTTTCGGCGGTGATGCGGCCCAGCTCGGCGCACTCTTCGGAAGTCGTGCGCATCAACGTCACAGTCGGGTTGTGAGCATAAAGTCGCCGCTGGCGATACCTCTCCGGGACGGAATCGAGTGGACCGAAGTTGACCATATCAACGGCACCCGGACACACGACCTGGGGAACTCCGTTTGCCGCGGCTGATTCAAGCCGATGAGGCCCCGCGCTCATCACCCCGCCAACCAGCTCATCCGCCAGCTCCGTGGTGGTAATATCGAGGACGCCCGCAAAGTAGCCATCGGCAATCAGGCTTTCCATCGCTTGTCCACCCGTGCCTGTGGCATGAAAGACCAGAACCTCGAAGCCGCGCTGCTCCAGGATGTGTCTGGCCATGGTTACGCAAGGCGTGGTCACTCCGAACATTGTGGCGGCGATCAGAGGCTTGGCCTCCCGAGGCTCAATGACCTCCTGGTTCACCATGCCCGCGATGGCCCCTGCGGCATTCCCCAAGATCCGCCTAGAGAGCCGGTTGAGCCCGGCGATGTCGACGATCGGATAAAGCATCGCGATGTCTTTAGAGCCCACGTAAGGGCGAGTGTCTCCGGAGGCCAGCGTGGATACCATCATCTTTGGGAATCCGGCAGGCAACGATCGCATCGCCGCGGTGCCGATGGTGGTTCCCGCTGAGCCTCCGAGGGAAATCACCCCGTGGATCTTTCCCCCTCGGAACAACCGCTCGACCACGACAGCGGCGCCCGCAGCCATGGCCGCGATGCTGCTGCCCCGGTCGTGTTCGGCAACAAGATCATCGAGAGAGTAGCCGCCGGCGTCGGCAACCTCGCGCCGGTCAATATCCGGCGAAAATGCGGGCGGATCGACAACGCCGCAATCGATCACCAAACTGGCCAGCCCTGCCGACTCGATGCGAGTGCGCAGATACGCAAACTCCTCGCCCTTCGTATCGAGCGTTCCGATAACCGCGACCGTCTTGCGTTCCATGGATCTCGAAACCCGCGTTTCGTGCTTCTCAAGGTTCAGGCTTGCCTGGGCGGGTCACTGGGCGGGATCAGCCTGCACCCCGGCAAGGTTCGCAGTATGGCCTCGGGCCCGGGCGGGCAGTAGACCGCAATCATCTTCAGAGGCTCCCATCCGGTATTGATGGTGGCGTGAAAGATGTCGGGAGGAATGTGTACCAGGTCGCCCGCAACGATGGGCTGCCAGCACTCCCCATCCACATCCACCATCTGCTTTCCCTCGCCAGAGACCACGTAGAGGATTTCCTCGCTGCCTGGGTGGTTGTGCCGCGTGTGTCCCTTGCCGGGTTCGAGCAGGACGACGCCCGTGCTGAACCCGCTCGTGTTAGTGACCCCCGGCTCACTCAGCCACTTGATCGTCCCCCAGTCGAATACCATGGTCTCGACGTTGGAAGGCCGTACAAAACGAAGTCCGGGTAGTTCTGCCATAGATTCTCCTTTGTTGGGCCGAACGGTCAGGCGTCGCGGGAGGCCATTGCGATCGCCGCTTGCCCCAAGTGCCGCACCAACTTTCGGAACGAATCCGCGCAAGCCGGAGGGGCCAATGCGGTACGAGACAGAAGTGTATTGCATAGCCTCATTAAATTGGATCGGCGCTAGCGCGAAATCGATTTGAACTTTTGCACCTGCTCAATGATGGCTCGTTCCGCGGGCAGCCGTTCGATGCTTGAAGCTCCGAAGAAGCCGGCGATGCCTCGGGTTTTGCTTAGCACAAGGGCGACATCGTTTGGTTCCGCCAGCGGGCCGCCGTGGCAAATCACCAAGATCTCCGGGTTGACAGACACGGCGGCATCGCGAATCGACTGGATCAGCGCCGCGGCTTGATCAAGGGTCAGCGCTGTCCTGGCGCCGATGGTCCCCTTGGCGGTCAACCCCGCGTGGGCCACAATAATGTCTGCTCCCGCACGACTCATATCGCGCGCCTGTTCCTGCGAAAAAACATAAGGGCACGTCAGCAAGCCCATCTCACTCGCTTGGCGGATCATCTCAACTTCCAGGTCGTAGCCCATCCCAGTCTCCTCCAGGTTGGCGCGAAACACTCCGTCGATCAAGCCCACGGTGGGAAAGTTCTGCACGCCGGCAAAACCGAGGTCGCGGAGTTCGGCGAGGAAGCGGCTCATCACGCGAAATGGGTCGGTCCCGTTCACTCCCGCCAGGACGGGCGTATGCTTGACGACGGGCAGGACTTCGCTCGCCATCTCCACCACGATCGCGTTCGCGTCACCGTACGCCAGGAGTCCCGCCAGAGATCCCCGCCCTGCCATTCGGAAACGCCCCGAATTATAAATGACGATCAAATCCGCGCCGCCCGCCTCGGCGCACTTGGCGGAAATGCCAGTCCCGGCGCCGGCGCGGATGATGGGCCGTCCCGAAGCTACGACTTCGCGAAGTTGGCTGAGGCGCTCTTCTTTAGTGCAAATCACGGGACCGCTCCCATCTGGAAATTGAAAAGTGGATATTGGCCCCGCTCCGAACCGGCTTCCATTTTCCGGTTTCCGTATACGGACCGGGGGACAAATGTTCCTCCAGGTACTGCGCCAAAGTTTTGTAGAGGTGCAATGGCGCATTAAGCGGCTAACTTTTAGCAGGCCGTGTTTAGCTTGTGGCCCGAGGGCGATCTCTTAGTCCTCGCTGATTACTGACGGCGAGGCGCGGAGGCCACACGGCACTTTTGCCGAAACACCTTATCGGTCTGTCTCCTCTTCACTCTTCGAGACCTGAAATTCTTCCGGCGGTTCCACACCCAGCAGATGGCGGACAAAGTAGTCCCACCGCCGGCGGACGAGGTACGGATTCCCACCTTCGCCGTGATGCATGTTCGGCACGAAAAGCATGTCAAAATTCTTGTTGGCTTTAATGAGGGCATCGACGAACCGCATGGTTTCCGCCGGATGCACGTTGTCGTCAACATCGCCGTGCACCAGGAGCAGGTGACCTTGTAACCTTCCCGCCAATGTCCCATTGGCCTGCGCGGCATAATCCTCCCCCATCGGATAACCTTGGTACAACTCGTTCCACCAGGCCTTATCCAAACGAGCGTCATGGTCACCCGAGATGGAGACGCAGACTTTGTAGAACTCCGGATGAATCAGCAGGGCGTGTGCGGCGGCGTAGGCACCCGCGGAAGTTCCGTAGACGCCTATCCGCGTCAGGTCCATGTAGGGATAGCGCGCGGCCATCTGGCGAATCAGCGCCACATGGTCGTCAAATACCCCGCCCAGATTTCTGTAGGAGCACTCGTGGAACGACCTCGAGCGTCCCGAGGTTCCGCGGCCATCCACCATCACCACGATAAAGCCGAGCTCCGCCATCGCCTGCTCGCCCCTGCGAAAAGCCGCGAACGTTTTTGGGACGAAGAAGCTCTGAGGGCCTGTGTAGATCTGCTCGATGACCGGGTACTTGTTTGACTCACTGAAATTCGAGGGCCGCCAAATCAGCCCATAAATTTCCGTCTTGTTGTCCGCCGCTTTTCCCTGGAACGGTTCGGGAAATCTCCAGCCGGTTTTCAGGAGTTCTGCGGCATCGGTCTTTTCCAGCGTGCGGACCGTCGAACCATCCGAAGCGCGCCGCAAAGCCGACTCGCCCGGAAAATTGGGCCGGGAATAGTTGTCCACGAAAAATTCCCCGTCCTTGGAAAAACTCACGGTGTGATTGGCATGTTCGTGGGTGAGCAACTGCAGGCCTGTACCGTCAAAATTGATCTTGTAGAGATGCGTCAGATAGGGATCTTCTCCCGTTTCGCGCCCCCCGGCAAGGAAGTAGACCTGCCGCCGTTTCTCATCCACATGCTTGATGCCGCGCACTACCCACGGCCCCTTGGTCACTTGGTTTTCGAGCTCTCCCGTCTCGCCGTTATAAAGATAAATATGGTTCCAGCCGTCTCGCTCCGACGCCCACAAGATTTCTCCACCGTCATTCACGACCTCCACTTCGTTCTCGCCCGGGTCGACGTAGGTGTCAGCCGCCTCCTCCACCACCACGCGCTGTTTGCCCGTGTTGGCGTCAACCAAACGAAACTCGGCGCGCTTTTCGCCGCGCGAACGGAACAAATAATAAAATCGCCGGGAGTCTTTGAACCAAGTGAAGGAGGGGCCGCCCAGGAATTCGAGTTCCAGCGGATCGGTATCAACATTGATGCGCTTTGGCGATTGAATCCGGAAGATCATGGGCTCGGCCGTGGAGAGCACCTCGCCCGGCAGCGGATAGGTGTGAGTGTAAGCCTTGGGCCGAAGCTGGTCCGGGGGCACGAACTGCAGGGTGGTGAATCGTCCGCTGAAGCGGGAGTCGATGCGATAGGTGAGGAGTTGGCTGGAGTCGGGTGCCCACTCAACGTCGGGCCGCTCCAACACATCTTCGGTTCCCTGCTCCACCATGATTCTTGAGGAGGGCAGCGGCGTGGCGTAGTCCCAATGCTTCTCGCCGTCTTGCGTGAGCTGGACCACTTCGCCAGTTGAAGTATTTCGCACGTAAAGGTTGTGCTGTTTCACGAACGCCGTCCACCTGCCGTTGGGCGAAAGCACTTCGCGCGGCACTTGCGGCGCTTCTCCCTTTCTTGTGCAGGTATAGGATTTCAAGGAACAGTTCCACTTGAATTGCTCAAGGGTGAATTCAATTGCGCTCTCGCCGTCGAGGAAGTCGAACGTGTCGAAGGGCAGTTGGGTGGGCTTGAATGACCGGCGTGCAGCGCCCGAAAGTGCGGTTGCCATCTTTTCGTGATCGAAGGCGGGAGTCACGGTCTTTCCCGAGGAGTCGACCAACAGAAATTGCTTTTCGGTTGGCCCCCTTCTGAGGTACCAGAAGCGGCTGGTCTGTTCAATCCAATGAGGGTTTACCTCCGCCTCAAATACCAAACGCCTGGCGTTCCAGGGCAGAAAGCGGTCGGCGCGTTCGTAGTCGGCGCGCGTGCCTTGAGCAGTGCTCGAGGTCGGAGCGATAACGAGAGTAGCGAGAACCAGGAGCAGCGGCCCAAGCGTCTTCATCCCCTCACGGCTGGCTCGTCTAACGTCTATCCGATGCAGCGGCAAATCGCACCTCCGTGTTAAATGGCCGTGGCGCCAGGCCGAGATGGCATGCGGCATCGTAAACTATTCGTCAAGCTTTGCGCACCTGGAGCTTGTGAAGCCCGCCAAGTTCCAGTTGACTTCAGGGGGCGAATCGAATAACGCTTCGTTTTTGGAGCACACCTGGCGCAAGAGCGTTTACAATAACGCTTCTGCCGGGGCGGGGGTCAATTTATGCCCCGCTTGGGGTTCCGGTTCGCAGCCTGCTCTCGTGAATACGGTTGGACATCCATTCGAGGCGATTCTTCGGGTCGAGTAATTCCCGGCTCGAACCGAACTCTCATCCAGCCGGCGCGAACCTGGCACAAGGCCGACGGGGTCGAAAAGGCCCCCTCGTCAGATCTTTCGGCGTGGCGAGGAATTCGATGTCAATTGGACCTTTACCTCCAACCGCAGGCGCAGCCGGCGAGGCCGGGCTTCATTCAGAAGAAGCGCTCAACATCAGCGAGGCCACCTTCCAGCGAATCCGTGAATTGATCGTGCACGGAAAATTGGCACCGGGGAGCCGAGTTGTGGAGGCCGATGTGGCGAACCGTCTCGACGTCAGCCGCACGCCCGTGCGCGCCGCCCTACATCGCTTGCAGCAGGAAGGCTACATCCGAGTCATCGCGGGGAGCGGGAGCAAGGCCAAATTGGTCATTGCTCCTCTGACTCAAGAGGATGCCAAGGAACTCTACAGCATCGTTGCGCGGATCGATGGACTCTCCGCGAGGGCGGCGGCGCAAGTTGATTCGCAAACAAGGGGTCGACTGATCACTCGTCTGCTCGAGCTGAATTCACGGCTCAGAGATTTGGCGACCGCGGGGCGCGGAGACCCCAACGTCATTTTCGACCTCGACATCAATTTTCACCAGGCGATTGTCGATGCCGGCGGGGGACCACGGTTGCGAGCCCTTCATGCGGCCATCAAACCCCAAACCGAAAGGTATTGGCGCCTCTACGCCAGCTCCATTCTCGATCAACTCGGGCTTTCTGTGGGCGAGCACGTGATGATCGTCGAGAGCATCGCGCGCGGCAATGCCGATGCCGCCGAGTGCGCCATGCAGACGAACTGGGAAAACGGCGCCGAGCGTCTTTCCAGCGTCATCGCCAGTCTCGGGGAGCGCGGTAGCTGGTAGAGAACACAAAGTAGAAAGTAACAGACAGGGGCAGAAAGAAAAGGGTGGGCCTTTAAGGTTTCATTCGTTCTCGCCTCCTCGCAAGAGCGGGCTTGCCCGAGTCTCCCAGCATTGGCCCCAAAACCAAAACTCGGTGTTTCCAGGATGGCATTTCTGTAGATTGGCTGTCTGCTGCTGACTGCCTTCTCCCCACTGCCATTCGCGCTGGCCCCGGAGATCCACCGGCCACGAGATTGATCTTGATGACGAATTCCTTGGCCTTGACATTTTCCGAGGATGCCGCGTCGCGCAGGGCATCGGAGGCCGTTCGCCCAAGTACGTCGGGAGGCATGTCGACCGTGGTTAGCCTGGGAATAGAATAGTTTGCCGCATCAACCATAATGCCGAGTTTGCTCGGCGCAACCACCCGACGCGGTTCCGGTGAATCAGCTCAGTATCCTCGAAGACCGGACCGCCCGAAGCGAAGTGTTTCTGCGCTCCAAGTCATGCGCTTTACCTCGTCACAAATCCGGAATACAATCCCGTATACCAAACCAAGTGGGGCGTGCCACTCAATTTCTCATCGCCCCAGTTGGACACCAGGAGGAGGTGCCCATGACATCCCGCCAAGTTACTCGCAGGCAATTCGCTCAGATGACCGTGGCAGCGGCCGGGGCTGCGTTGGCTTCCCCCAATCCGCTAGTTGGTCTGGCGCAGGACCCTGTCATCGATGCGCTCCGAGCCAAGGGCAAGTCTGAGACCCGCGAGCATGTTGCTTGGCGGGTGAAACCTTTTCCGTTGTCCCAGGTGCGCCTCCTTGACGGCCCGTTCAAGGACGCGATGAGTGTGAACCATCGATGGCTTCTTTCGTTGCCCAACGACCGCCTTCTCCATTCGTTCCGCTTAACTGCTGGGCTTCCATCCTCGGCTGAGCCCTTGGGCGGCTGGGAGAAGCCCGACTGCGAGTTGCGCGGCCATTTTGCCGGTGGCCACTTCCTGTCAGCCAGCGCTCTGGCTTACGCCAGCACTGGTGACGACGAATTAAAGGACAAAGCTAACGCCTTGGTGACAGAGTTGGGGAAGTGTCAGGACGCCCTCAAGAACGGCTATCTCAGCGCTTATCCGGTGGAGCTCTTCGATCGCCTGCGCGAGGTGCGCAGAGTTTGGGCGCCTTTTTACACTTATCACAAAATCATGGCCGGCCTGCTCGACATGTACCTTTATTGCGGGAACGATCAGGCTCTGGACATGACCGAAAGAATGGCGGGATGGGTCGGCGCGTGGCACCAGAGCATCAGCGACGAGCACATGCAGCGCATCCTGCAGACCGAGTTCGGCGGCATGGAGGAAGTTCTGTGCAACCTATTCGCTGTCACGAGCCGGCGGCAGTACCTGGGCATGGCGGGCCGCTTCGAGAAAACGATGTTCTTCGATCCTCTCGCCCAACATCGCGACGAGCTCAAAGGCATTCATGCGAACACGCATATCCCTCAGGCCATCGGCGCCGCTCGCCGCTATGAGCTGACGGGGGAGCAGCGGTATCGCGACATCGCAAGTTATTTCTGGGATGAAGTTACCAGCGAGCGCGCCTATTGCACGGGGGGTACCAGCAACGGAGAATCCTGGAACACAGACCCCGGCAAACTCGCCAGTGAACTGGGCGAGTACACGGAAGAGTGCTGCTGTGCGTACAACATGATGAAGCTCACCCGTCATATTTTCGGCTGGACGGCGGATGCCCGCGCCATGGACTACTACGAGCGGACGCTTTACAACCATCGGCTGGGCACGCAAGACGCAAAGGGGATGAAGAGTTATTTCCTGCCCCTGGGTTCCGGCTACTGGAAATATTACAACTCGCCCTGGGACTCGTTCTGGTGCTGCACGGGGACGGGTGCGGAAGAGTTCGCCAAGTTCGCCGACACCATATACTTCCAAGACGGCGACGGAGTTTATGTGAACCTGTTTATCCCCTCCGAGCTCAACTGGCCCGAGAAGGGGATTCGGATTCGTCAAGAAACGAAATTCCCGGAACAAGGAGGGACCACGCTTATCGTAAATGCTCGGAAGCCCAGTGATTTAACCGTGCGCGTGCGCGTCCCTTACTGGGTCAATCGCGGCGGCACGGTGAAGGTCAATGGAGAGGCGCTGGCCGCATTTTCGAGCCCTTCGAGTTACCTCGGGCTGAAGCGCGTTTGGAAGGATGGAGACCACGTAGAAGTGAGTCTGCCCATGAACCTTCACATCCATCCGATGCCCGACGACCCGACACTTCAGGCCATGATGTATGGTCCCCTGGTTCTCGCGGGCAAGCTCGGGAACGCGGGTTTGAGCGAGACTTCGATGTATCCCGAATACGACACCGCGCCGGGAGGCGAGGCGATCCCTGTGCGGGCCATAGTCGAGAGCTCCAAGGAGCCCGCCGGGTGGGTGGAGCCCGTGCGCGATCAGCCCTTGACCTTCAGGACCGTTGGGCAAAGCGAAAGCACGTTGCTGGTCCCTTTGCATCAATTGTCCGGCGACCGATACGCTGTCTATTGGAAAATTGCCGGGAGCGGGGCGTGAGCGAGCCGCCTGTGCTCGAAATGATGATGAGAAGTTCAACTGGAATGGATCGAAGCATCTGATTCCGATTGAAGAAAAACACTTAATCTCAATCGAAAATCGGCAATGGCCAAACGCATCTCCCGACGCGACCTTTTGAAGACTGCGGCGGCGACAGGCGCCAGCTACGCGGCCGCTGACCGTGTCCCCAGGCTGCCGGCAGGCGCGTTCGCCGCCCCACGCGCACCCAACCCGTCAGCGGACCGCATCCTGGCTCTGACTACCACCAACGACGTCTTTGTTCCCCCTAAGGGCGGTGGCTTCTTCAAGTTCAGCTTCGACTTTCCCGAGCCCTCGGTTGCATTTGAGGGCCTGCAGATTTCTTTTCGGATTTACACTTTTGAGAACACCTACGCTCTCGATCGCGAGCGAATGACCGTTGAAGACTCGGCGGATGGAATTGAAATCAGAGCCTCTCAATTCGTTTGGGCGGGCGGGCAGGAAAAAGCGCCCGGCCAATTGCGGGCCCGGGTGAGCAAAAAAGGGCCATTCATCGAGTGGAGCGCCACGGCCGAAATGCTGCAACCCATCAAGTCGGTGGCAGCGATTGTCCGTGGCGTGCCGCGCGGGAAAATCTCCGCGGGCGGAGGCAGCTTCTTTGACCCGGGGGATAGCGAGATCCTCCTGGGCTACCCCTTCGGCGGCGGTTCACTCTTCACGGCGCGCGGAATGAACTCGCCCATCGCAGTGATCCAGGGTGGCGGAGAAGATTTCTTCTTTCTTTCCTGCCTAAACCATCAAGTGCGAGCCAATCGCTTTTACTTCCAGCCTGGCGAGAAGGAGTACCGCGTCGAACTGGTCTATGAATGTGCAGGCTGGCAGAAGAGCCAAAGGCTTGTGACCCCTCTCTGGCGAGCCGGCCGAGTTCCGACCGCTGACGGCGCCTTTCGGCCGCACTTTGAGCATGTGGAAAAAGCGTTCCATATTCCGGACTGGGAAAAAAGGGACGACGTTCCCGGCTGGTTTCGCGAAGTCGCGCTGGTGCTCGCGCCGCACGGCATGCATTGGACCGGATACATCTTCAACGATTTCGCCAAAATCTCTAGGATTCTCGAATGGGTGGCGACTCAAATCGAGCCTCGCCGCGTAATGGTTTTTCTACCAGCCTGGGACGGGCGCTACTACTGGAACTATCCGCTTTACCAGCCCGACCCGCGGCTCGGCGGCGAGGAAGGCTTCTCCAGCCTCATTCGTAAGGGACACGGCCTCGGTTTTCACTTCATGCCGATGTTCGGCACCAACTCGGCGAATGCGAGGCTTCCCGTTTTCCCAAAGTTCGCGGACGCCGCGATGTCGCAAATCGACGGCGACGCTTTCAATTTGAACTGGGTGGACTGGGATAACGACCGCCACAACGAAGGGTGGAGTCCTTATATGAATATCGGCGTCGAGTCGTGGAGGCAGTGGCTCTCCGATCGAATCGCGGACATCATCGAAAGGTTCGAAGCTGATGCCTACTTCCTCGATATCGCGGGCGGCTGGGAGAACAACACCAAAGCTGACACCCACGAGGGGACTTGCCGGTTGGTGGCAAGCCTGCGCGAGAAGTTTCCCCACGTCATGGCCTGCGGCGAAATGTCTTATGACGCTTTGCTTTCGTGCATCCCGGTCTATCAGGTTTTTTCGGAACAAAGTTACCCGGTCGCGTTCAGCAAATACTGCCGCGCCTTCCAGCACCTAAGCCATCCGGCGCCGGGCCGCGGCTCGAGCGGGGTGCACGAGTCAGGGTTCGGCCAATTCAATCGTGACACCCTGAGCCTGAGCGAACATCAAATTCCGACGATCACGATCGTCGATGATACCTTCGACCGCTACCGGGACGTGATGGCCGCCATTATCGCGAAGGCGAAGGAGCGCGTGGGTGTCTCGTAAATCCGTCTGAATTGCGCCCACATGAGCAAACGAATCCCGCGCCGCCAAGCTCTCGCTCGCCTTGCCGCCACCGGGACCATGGCGGGCACGAAAAGTTTTCGCTTGGCACTTCCGAATAAGCCCGCCTGCGAGGCCGTCGAAGACGGTCCTATCCTTGTGGCTGGTCGGCCCGTCGAGCTCTCTTTGAAACTGGTTTCTCCTCACGCGATCCGCTTTACAATTTTTCCCCTGGGGACCCGCAACGCAACAAAGCAAGTTGAAGACGATCTGGTTTTGGTCAGACACGAGTGGCCGGCGCCGGCCGCGACTCTGAGGTCCAAGTCGCCGACTCAGGTGACTGCCTGCGCCGACTTCAGTGTCCGCATCTCGAGTGACCCGATCAGCATCGAGCTCGAGGACAAAGCTGGAAAAATCATCCAGAAACTTCAGATTGATGCTGGCACATGTGCTGTCACATTTTCCTGCGGCGCGGGTCCGCTCTTTGGGCTGGGCGAAGGAAGCCATCAGTTCGAACGGCGGGGTGCGGTTTATCCGATGGCGCACGGCCAGGGGGGACCGCAATTTTCGGAAATCGGCGGTCGCATGCCGGTTCCTTGGCTTGTAAGCCCGGAAGGGTGGGCGATCTTTTTGCATCGGCCATTGGGGAGCTTTAATCTCACAGGGAAGGAGGGCCGATTTGAGCCCCGAGACACCCGAGAGAAAATACCGCTCGACGTTTTCCTCGTTGCCGGGAGTCCTTCCGAACTCTATGCCGAGCTCGCCGCGCTGACCGGTGTCCCCCACATGCCGCCCATCTGGGCACTCGGCTACCTGCAATCTCATCGGACTCTGGCGAGCAGCGAGGAGGTCCTGTCAGAGGCGAAAACATTTCGCCAAAAGAAACTGCCTTGCGACGCCTTCATTTATTTGGGAACGGGCTTCTGCCCTTCCGGTTGGAATACCGGCCACGGGTCCTTCACCTTCAACCAGCGTGTCTTCACAGACCCGGCGTCAATGATCGAGGAACTGCACGGCGAAGGATTCAAGGTCGCGTTGCACGTCGTTCCCCAGGTAAGGGACCTTCACGGAAGCGTGCGGGACTCTGGCCCCGCGGCTGAAGATCCGCAGGATGCGGCGCACTACTGGCGGGAGCACATCCCGGATTTTCGGCTCGGCGTCGACGGGTGGTGGCCTGACGAGGGCGATTGGCTCACAGAACGCGCATGCCTGGTGCGGAATCAGATGTATTCGGAAGGGTGCCGGCTGGAGCGCCCCAACCTTCGTCCTTTTGCTTTGCACCGAAATGGATACGCCGGCATCCAGCGCTACGGGTGGCTTTGGTCGGGAGACATCGACTCCACCTGGGAGGCGCTCGCTGCTCAGGTTTCTGTAGGCATCAACACCGGGCTCAGCGGCATGCCTTATTGGGGCACGGACACCGGAGGGTTCGTAACCACGCCGGAGTTCACTGGCGAGCTCTACGTCCGGTGGTTCCAATTCAGCGCCTTCTGCCCTCTGTTCCGGTCGCATGGCAGAACGTGGAAACTGCGCCTGCCCTGGGGCTGGAACACCGGCGATTATGGTCCGACTGAGCTCAGCGGATATCGAGGAAAGGCCGGCCTTCCCGATCCGAAAGAACTCCACAACGCGCGGGTGGAACCGATTTGCCGGAAGTACCTCGAGTTGCGCTCCCGCTTGATGCCATATAGCTACAGCGTCGTGCGCGAGGCCCACGACACCGGCTTGCCCATCATGCGCGCCCTTTGGCTACACTATCCGGACGATCTGCAGGCCACAGAGCGGGGCGATGAATACCTATGGGGCCGCGACATTCTTGTGGCGCCCGTCACCGAGAGGAGCGCCACATCACGCAACCTCTACTTGCCTCGCGGCGACTGGTACGACTTCTGGACGGAAGAAAGGCTGGAGGGCGGCCGAGAAGTGCTGCGGCCGGTGGACCTCGCGACGATGCCGCTATATGTCCGGGCAGGCGCGGTGTTACCGATGGGGCCTATCAAGCAATATGCGGCGGAGAAAATTGATCCGCTCTTCGCGATCACCCTGTATCCCGGGCCGGCAGGGGAGTTCGTTTTGTACGAAGATGATGGCGAGAGTTACGGCTATGAGCAGGGCGAGTTCATGCGCCTGCGGGCTCTGTGGAACTTTCGCGACCGTCAGTTAACCCTCAGGCTGGCCGAAGGCTCGAAGATGCGCGCGCCCTCACCGAGGGTTTTCACAGTGCGACTTGTCCCAAACAGCCACACGCTGGCGATTCAGTTTGACGGCATGCCCGTGACCCTCCAGGTTTAACCCAAAACCCGTGCGAGCGGGCGCCGCGCGAACCCACTCCTGGCTGGTAGAAGCCTCGCCCGGGTAACATATCAAGTTTGGGAAGCGGCGGCTTTCGCGACACCTCGGTGAATTGAACGAAGGACGATGCGGAACCGGATGCCTAGAAGAGAGTTGCTAAAGTCGCTGGCCGCGCTGGCCGCCGGCGGAACGTCTCTTCACAACCTCCCCCGTTCGTCGGGTTCCGAACGTATTCTGTTTCGCGACATCGCGCGCGACACAGGGATGACGTTTCGGCACGACAATGCCGCCTCGCCCGAAAAGTTCCTCATCGAAACCATGGGCTCCGGCTGCGGTTGGATCGACTACGACCAGGATGGCCTACTCGACCTCTATCTGGTGAATGGCGCTGCCACGAAGCTCTATACGCCTCAGCACCCCCTCCGAAGCGCGCTCTATCGCAACAATGGTGACGGGACCTTTACCGACGTCACTACCCAAGCAGGCGTGGGCGCCGAGAGCCTGTTCGGCATGGGAGTAGCCGTCGGAGACTACGATAATGACGGCTATCCTGATCTCTATGTTCTCGGCTACGATCGGTCAATCCTTTACCATAATCGAGGCGATGGGACCTTTACGGAGGTGACCGCTCGCGCCGGCGTTGCCAACCAAGGCATGTGGGCATCCAGCGCCGCTTGGTTTGACTACGACAACGACGGCCGGCTGGATTTGATCATTGCCAATTATGTGGACTGGTCGCCGGAGAACAACGCTTGGTGCGGGGAACACAAGGAAGGCTACCGCGGCTATTGCCGTCCTAACGACTATCACGGACAGACGCCCACGCTTTACCACAACAATGGCGACGGCACATTCTCTGACGTCAGCAAGGCCTCCGGAGTCGGCCTGAAGCCCGGCAACGGGCTCGGCGTGGTTACATTCGATTACGACAACGATGGCTGGCAAGACATCTTCATCGCCAACGATGGCATGGCCAACTTTCTTTTCCACAACAATCGTGACGGGACATTTCGGGAGGTCGGTTACCTCGCCGGCGTCGCCGTAAGCAGCGACGGCCGGCCCGAGGCGGGGATGGGAACCGACGCGGCGGATACCCGAGGCGGCGGATGGCAGGACTTGGTCGTGACCCATCTCGATTTCGAGCAAGCGCGGTTGCTCCGGAATCTCGGCGACGGATCATTCGAGGATGCCACCTCGGCGGCCGGGCTCGCGTACGCCACTTTCCATTTGAGCGGATTTGGCGCGCGCTTCATGGACTACAATAATGATGGGGTCCCCGACCTCTTCATTGCCAACGGCCACATCCTGGACAACATCCGGCTCTTTCACGCCGAGACCCGGTACGCCGAACCAAAACTCATGTTCCGCAACACTGGTAA
Organism: Acidobacteriota bacterium; assembly: GCA_003225365.1. GTDB lineage: Bacteria > Acidobacteriota > Terriglobia > UBA7540 > UBA7540 > Gp13-AA74. The sequence goes on along the minus strand of QHZN01000116.1, from coordinate 6,120 downwards.
AGGAGTGTTCGAAAACGTGAGCCAGAAGCTGGGCCCCGACTTCATGCTGCCGCGCGTCAGCCGGGGGGCTGCGGTCGCCGACTTCGATAACGACGGAGACTTGGACATTCTGGTAAGTAACAATGGGCAAGCCCCTCAGCTTTTCCGCAACGACGGCGGCAACTCGAACCACTGGCTTGAAGTTTTTCTGATCGGGGCGCGATCGAACCGTGACGCCGTCGGCGCCCGCGTCAAATTGGTTGCGGGAGATTTGATTTCGCATGAACAAAGGAAAGGCGGCATGAGCTATCAGTCCGCCCAAGACCCGCGACTCCACTTCGGGCTCGGGAGGCGGGAGTTTGTGGACTCGATCGAGGTTCAATGGCCCAGTGGCGCCGCCAGCAAGGTTGAAAAGCTTCGGTCGGATCAGATCGTCGCCATCAAAGAAGGCGCTGGAATTGTCGACCGCCCGTTTCCGCGGATACGGTCATTATGAGACGAACCCAGGCAGCGGCGTCTCCGGTAATGCTGGGCACGCTCGAACTTGCCCGCCAGTGCTCGGTGCTGCTAGCTGCGGCGGCAGCGATCCTTGTGCTCGGGCAATCCCCAGCAGCCGCGCTCGCGCAAAGAGGCGGGATGTCGGGCGGCGAATCCCGCCAACGTCGGGGCATCAGTTACCTTGCCGACCGCGAATTCGCGAAGGCGCTTGATGAATTCCGCGCGGCCATCCAACTTGATCCGGAGAATGCTGCCGCCCACGACTACGCGGGCGTGGCCTTGGCGGAACTCGGGCGGCCCGATGACGCGGCGGCAGAATTCCGAAGGGCGATCCAAGTCTCGGATGGCCTGAGTTCAGCCCACTTCCATCTCGCTTTGGCCTATGACCGCATGGGACGCGCCCTGGATGCTATCCAGCAGTATGAGGCAACCCTCCGTGTGGACCCTGCTTTCGTCGAGGCCAAGTACGCTCTCAGCGCCGCTTGCTGGAAGCTGGGTGACCGCAGCGGCGCAATCCAATTGCTTCGTCAGGTGGTGCGATTGCGACCGCCTTTTGTTGCCGAGGCGCAAATTAACCTCGGAGTTGAGTTGCGAGAGCAAGGCGAGCTGGAGGGAGCAGTGCGTGAGCTCCAAGCCGCTGCGCAACTACTTCCGACTTTGCCGAGGGTTTATCTCGCACTCGGACAAGCCCTCGCTGACCGTCAAGATTTCAACGCCGCTATCGAAGCATTGCGGGAGGCCATTAAACTCGCCCCCGACAGGGCAGAGTCCCATTACAACCTGGCTGAGGTCCTGCGGTTGAAATCCGATTTCGACGCGAGCAAGACAGAGTTTGAAGGCGCGCTCAAGTTGGACTCTCACTATCCGGAAGCGCACCGGCAGCTCGGGCTGGCTCTGCGCCAACAGGGACACTACGAGGCCGCGGTCGCGGAGCTGAGGGAGGCTGTCACTCAAGATCCAAACGACGCCGACTCTCATTACTACCTCGGCTCTGCGCTGATGAAGCTGGGCGACGCGCAGGGCGCCATTCGCCATTTGACCGAGGCAGTGCGCCTCAATCCTTATGAGTCTGCCGCTCACGTCGCGTTGGCGAAGGCATTGCAGGGCGCCGGAAGGTCCGAAGACGCTGCGGAACATCTGAAGGAAGCGGCGAAAATCGACGCTTTGGCAGCGAATGCCGGGCGTTCGCGCGTGCTGCTGGGTTCCGCCAAGGACCATTTGCACAAAGGTGAGACCGGCGTCGCGCTAGACGAACTGCGGCAGGCCGCTGATCTGAGCCCGGAATACCCCGAGGTTCAGTTTCAGCTCGCGCGCGCCCTCAAGAAGAATGGAGCGCCTCCGAGAGAGGTTGTTAGCGCGCTGCAAAGGTCGATAGCCCTCAAGCCCGATTATGCCGAGGCAAATTTCGAGCTGGGGCTCGCCCTCGAGATGTTGGGCGAGAATGCGAACGGATTGGGAGAGATCAGGCGTTCAGTCGAGCTGGCACCAAGCCTTGTAGAAGCCCATCGTGTGCTGGGTGAGGCGGCCCTCAAAGCGCACGATTGGTCCGGGGCAATTTCCGAGTTTGGAGCTGTCTTGGCCTGGAACGAAACAGACCAGGCCGCACGTCAAAAGCTCGCCATCGCGCAATCCCACCTCAGGAATAACTGAAATAGTGAAGGAGCCTAAATCTTTAGTCAATATTACCCATGATAGCGCCGGCTGGGCGACAAAATATCTCTTGACAAGCGACACGCTAGTGGGTTAAACGTTTACGCTCTTGGTATACGAGTTCGGATACCTTGGCGTCGGGAGCTGGGTAGTTTTCGGAGATCTGTCCCAAAGTCCAGAGCAGTCACTTAGAGACTGTTCAGTCAGTAATCCAAAGGCTGGAGTAGCTGCCGTGCTCGGCGGGTGCCGTGGCCCGTCTCTCGCATCGGAGGACGGTCGACCGTTTCGTTCCAGCTCAACGTGGTAAGGCCTGACATCATTCTCGGGCCATATCAACAAGGAGGGTTACCCAATGAGGTTCTCACGAATCGCAGCGACAGCTTCCGCAGCGCTGCTCATGACGGTCCTGGGCAGCGGATCGCTGTGGGCGCAATTTAACAGCGGATTAGAAGGTACAATTTTCGACCCCAGCGGCGCCGTGGTTCCCAACGCCACGGTAACGCTCCACGAAGTCAGCACCGGCGTCGAGCACAACACGGTGACGATGTCGGCAGGAAATTATCGCTTCACGGCTCTGCCGCCCGGCGTCTTCTCCCTCACCGCGAGCGCCTCGGGGTTTGAAACGGCCACGTTGAGCGAGATCAGGATTCAAGTGGCCGAAGTGCGCACAGTCAATGTGAACCTGAAACTCGGCGCGACCAGCCAAAAGGTTGAAGTGACCGTCTCGGCGACTCCGGTGACTCTGACTTCGGGCGCCGTTTCCGGCCAGATCAACGAGACCAAAGTCCACGAACTTCCTCTCGTGGGGCGCAATATGTTCAGCCTGGTGGTGCTGACACCCGGCGTAACAGGCCTGCCCAGCGGCGGCGGACAGGCTTACGCGCAGGCGACGGCGGACATCTTCAACGCTGAATACGGCGTCAACCTGAATGCCAACGGCCAGCGGGCGGAATCCAATAATTTCTCCGTAGACGGCGCCACGACCAACGGCAATCCTCGCGGAGGCGTCACCAATCTGACGCCCAATGCCGACTCCATTCAAGAGGTCCGAATCGAGACCAATAGTTTTTCGGCGGAATACGGGCGCAACGCGGCAGCGATCGTTAACGTGGTCACCAAGAGCGGCACCAACGAATATCACGGAACGCTGAGCTGGTTCCACACGGACACGCATCTGAATTCCCGCAATATCTTCCAAAACACCAACGGGTATCTGAATAAAGGCGCGCCGGTTTTCCTTCGAAATGAGTTCGCGGGGAGTTTCGGCGGGCCGCTCCGGAAAGACAAAGACTTTTACTTTGGCTCCTTTGACATGCTTCGTTCCGGCGTGGGGATCGGGAATCAAGCCCAAATTCCCACGCCTCAATTGATCAGCTACTTGAAAACGAACGCGCCGAACGCCATCTCAACCAATTTGCTGACTTCTTTCCCGACGTCATTTGCGCCCAATCACCCCCCTACAACTGCGGGTACCGACGTGGGATCCAGTTGCACAGGGAGCGCACCAATCGGTCCGTTCGGGTCGAGCTCGTTTGGAATGGTGTCAAGCGGGCCCATTACGCAGATCCCATGTGACATGCCGGTCTCGGGAATAGGCACTTTCAACGCCACGATTTTCCGCAACGGGGTTCAAGTGAGCGGACGATTCGACCATAACTGGAATGACTTCAAGGACCGCCTCTACGGCAGCTTCTACCGAACGACTCGCCAGACCGTGGAGTTTGCGTCACCGTCCGTCTACTTCCCGAAATTCAGCCCTGCCGAGCCCGAATACACTCATTTGATCAATTTGGACTGGACGCACACCGGCAGCGCCACTTTTGTGAACGAGATGAAGGTGAGCTACACGCGGACCTTTGGGGACGCGCCCTGCGATAACTGCCAGGTGCCCGCCATGGGCACGGACGACGGGACTTCACTCCCCGGCAACGGCTTCATCGGGGTCTTCAAGCAGAATAACTACGAGTGGAAAGACGTGGCGAGCCTGGTCCGCGGGCGGCACAGCATCAAGGTGGGCGGCAATTGGGCGCGCCATCACGATGACGAGTTCTTTACGGACACCACTCGCCGTCCGACTTTCCAATTTCGCAGCATCCTGCACTTTGCGGCGGATACGCCGTATAACGAGAGCAACATCCAATTTGACCCAAGAACAGGTCAGGTCGGCTCGGTCAACGTGGACTTCGCCTATCGCTCCACCGACCTTGGCGCGTTCCTCCACGATGATTTCAAATTAAGGCCGAATACCACGCTGAACCTGGGTGTTCGCTGGGAGGTCTTCACGGGTCCTACGGAAAGGTTCGACCGGCTGAACAATGGAGTGTTTCAGGGCGGCACCACGTGGCAGGAGCGGATTGCCAATATGAAGATGGACCACGTGCCACAACTCTGGCACACGCGAGACAATAACATCGCGCCGCGGCTGGGGTTTGCCTGGGACCCGACAAAGCAAGGAAAAATGTCGGTGAGAGGCGGCTGGGGAATGTTCTACGACCGGCCAGAAAACCAGTTGTATACGGGCGATCGGAACAACCTGCCTCTGGTCGCCAACGCCTCCTGTTCGCTGTTGAGCGCTCCGGCCTGCACGCCCGCCTACGGGCTGGGCGCATCGGGCAGTTCGCCTTACAATTTCCCGGCCGTAACGGGTCTGCAGGTACAGGGCCTGAACGCCAAGAATGGGCTGGTGGGCGTCCCAACCAGCCAGGTGCTCACCGATCCGAATATGAAGATCCAATACGGCGAGAACTGGTCGCTGGGGGCGCAATATGAGGTTTGGCATGCCTGGCTGGCGGAGGCCGACTACATCGGCTCGGAAGGCCACCACATGTATTCGCTCTTCAACGTCAACCGCTTCGCGGGGGAGATTATCCAGAACGGCGGAAGGGTGGGTTACAACAGCAGCTTCGACTTCCTCGGCTACGGGCAATCGAACTACAACTCGCACTATGAAGGCGGCACGCTGAGTGTTCACAACCGTGGCTTCTCTCGCGGAGTGAATTTCCAGGCCGCAGCCACCTTCGGCCACGCGGTTGACCAGGCTCAAACCTTCTACCTCGAGCCCTTCGATCCCCTCAACCTCAAAGCGGAATACGGGCCCGCGGATTTCAATGTCTCTCGCCGCCTATCGTTCAGCACCCTCTGGCAAGTGCCTCGCTTGAGCGGGGGGCCCGGAGTCGTCAGCGCTCTCGTCAACGGCTGGCAGGTGGGTAATATCACCATTCTCCAAAAGGGCACACCGTTCACAGTTTTCTGCGGAGGCTGCGACTATAATGCTGACGGGACCTTCGGGGATCGCCCGGATATCTCGGGCAGCGTTGCACACAGCGGTTTTACCAAGCAGCAGTTCCTTACGGGTGTTTTCAGCTCGAGCCTGTTCTCGGCACCGACTGGGCTTGCCCCCGGAAATGTGGGACGGAATACTTTCGTGGGGCCCGGCTACATCAACACGGACTTTTCCGCCGCCAAGAAAACGCGCATTCCCTGGTTCGTTGGGCAAGAGGGCGCTCAGTTGGAATTTCGAGCCGAATTCTTCAATGTGTTCAACAACGTAAACCTCAACAGCTTTGACAGCGACATTTCGAGCGGAGGCTTCGGTCAGGCTTTCGGATCATTCCCCGCTAGGGACATTCAATTCGGTCTGAGACTTGAGTTTTAGCCCAGGCTTCAATCGTAAAACCCTGCGGGGCCGCAGAGAGGATGCTTTGCGGCTCCGTATTTTTTTGTAGAATCGTCGAGCCTGCTCAATCCCAAGGCGATGCATCGCGGCCTTTCCATTCTTGTCTGTTTTTCTTGCTCAGTGATCTCTGTGGTCTCGCTGGTGAATTTCTTGTACAGCCCGCCTCAGAAAAAGGCATATACCACAGAGGACACAGAGGCACACCCAGACCAGGGCAAAAAGGGAAAGGCCACTTCAATCTCGGGAAGTGAGGAGCCACGCGCGCAAGCCGTCATCGAACGGGCGCGCGCGGCACTTCGAAAGGGCGACCGAAAGTC
>QHZN01000248.1 GCA_003225365.1 Acidobacteriota bacterium | reverse complement strand
AGGTAGTTGGGCAGGCCCAGTCCAATCCCCGGACTTGAGCAGAGCTGCTCAAAAAACTCGTCAGCGTCGCAGCCGGGGACCCAGCTCGTGTCCTCTAGCGTCAGCAAAGCGCGGACCGGCTCGGAGAGTTTTTGATATTCCCTGTGCTGCGTTACCCAGAACAGTCCGCGGCCGGGTCCATGCTTTCCCTTCTTCAGGACCTTTGCGAGGATTTTCATGGGGACTTCGTCGCTCCCGCGGTAGCCGACGACTACTAGGCCGTGGGTCTTCAGGACCTGCCCAAGGAAATCCTCAAATCCCGGAATCGTTCCCTTAAGCTCTCTGGCGTGTGGCGTTGGCGGTAAGAACTCAACTTGCCATGCAGGTAGGCAACCTGTAGAAATCGGGATTCGGCCATCAGCGTACCGGTTGAATCGGGGTCGAGGATCGCTGGAACTTCAAAGCAAAACTGCAGAGCTCGTAACAGTAGGTCGTCGAAATTGGTGGTGAGGATAGTCCTCACGAAACCGGTGACCATGAGCTGGGCCATGAGAAGGTGGGCGAGGTTCAGCCGGCCCCTTCCCTCTTTGAAGCACTCAACAATAAATTCTTGCCGCGCTTCCTCGCCCTGAAGAAGCGCAAGGCATGTCGAGTAAAGCCCACCCCAGTCGGAACTCACCGTTGGATCGTCGATTTTGTTCTTTCGTGCCCAAGTTTTGACTTCCGGGATATTACCTATGGCCCAGCTGCGGACCCGCATCTGCCTCTCGGCCCTAGCGGGTTCAGAAAGGCCAGCGAGAGGTTGCAAAGGTGGCTCGGATGTCTTCATCGGTTGGGATTGGATCCAGAGCCTGTCTAGCAACCGATCGACGATGGCATCGGCAAGCGGAATTCCGGCGCTCACAGACGACCCGGCGCCGAGCCAGAAAATGAAGCGACCCCTGCGTTGTCCGTCGGTGGGCTGCGAGCAGTGCACGATCGCTCTGGCAACATCGGTAACGCTGCTCCGCTTCACGCTAGTCGCATCGCCTTCGGAGGCAGAAACCTTGCGGCCAGATTTAGTTTTCCGGCGCGGCATTGCGTTGGATTGTAGCATTGTTGGCAGGGCAATGCGCAATGCGGCGATGCTTCCTCGGAAGTGTTTCCCCTGGTTGAGTTCGCCTGGGCGAATTTTACGGCGCCATTGCTTGACGGCTCCGGTCGGGGCAGCCGCGCTACAGGCCCTTTTCGGCCATTTCAAAAGCTTTCAGCACGGCGCGGGCCTTGTTCATGGACTCTTCGTACTCGCGCGCGGGGACGGAGTCGGCGACGATGCCGGCGCCCGCCTGGAGGTAGGCCTTATTGCCGCGAATAAGTACAGTGCGGATGACGATGCAGGAGTTAAGGTTCCCGGAGAAGTCGGAGTAGAAGATGGAGCCGCCATAGAGGCCGCGGCGGGTGGGTTCGAGCTCGTCAATGATTTCCATGGCGCGGACTTTGGGCGCGCCGGTCAAGGTGCCGGCGGGGAAGCAAGCGGCGAGCGCGGCGGTGCTGTCGGCGTCGGGGCGCAGCCGCCCGCGGAGGCTCGAGACCAAGTGCATAACGTGCGAGTAGCGCTCGACAAACATCAGGCGCTCGGGCCGCACGCTGGAGAATTCCGAGACTCGCCCGATGTCGTTTCGCCCCAGGTCCACCAGCATGATGTGCTCGGCGCGCTCCTTCTCGTCGGCGAGCAAATCCGCCTCGAGCCGCTTGTCTTCTTCCTCAGTCCGCCCGCGCGGGCGCGTGCCGGCGATCGGTCGGTACTCGACAGAGCGCCCGGCGACCTTCACCAGCATCTCGGGCGAGGAGCCGAGCACGGTGACCTCGCCCAGACGCAGGTAATACATGTAGGGCGAGGGGTTGACGACGCGCAAAGCGCGATAGACTTCGAACGGCGGGACGCGCACGGGCACTTCGAGCCTCTGCGAAAGCACCACCTGGAAAACGTCACCGGCGCGGATATATTCTTTGCCGCGCTCGACGATTTGCTCGTAGCGCTCGCGCGTCATGTTCGAGCGCACGCGCAAGGGCCCATGCGGGCGGCGAAATCGCGGAAGGCCGAGCGGGCGTGCCAGGCGCCGCTCCATGCGGTCGAGCTCGCGGAGCGCCGCGTGGTATTTCGCCTGCAGACTACCCGAGCCCTCCTCCGTCAGGACGTTTGAAATCAGGAACAGCCGGTGCTGCACGTGGTCGAAGGCGGCGAGGTTGGCGAAATAGAGAAACACCGCGTCGTCCATTTCGACGTCGGGCGGGACGCGGGCGGGCAGGCGCTCGAGCTGGCGGACGGTCTCATAGGAAAGATATCCGACCGCGCCTACCGTGAATGGCGGCAGGCCGGGCAAAGCAGCCGAGCGATAAGGGGCGCTCGCGCGGCGCAAAAAATCGAAGACATTGCCGGATTCTTCCCGGCGCTCGCCCTTCGTCTCACGCTCAGGGCCATGAGCGGAAGTCGAATGGCGGCCGCGCTCCACCGTGATGCGCTCGCCTCGGCAGCGGACGATCTGAAAAGGATCCGCGCCGAAGAAAGTGTATCGGCCAACGTGCTCCCCGCCTTCTACGCTCTCGAGCAAGAAGCTGTAGGGGCGAGCCTCTGACCCGCCCTTCCGTCCCTGGGGCGAGCTAGACTCGTTCCCAGCGGTGAGTTTCAAGAACGCCGCCACCGGGCTCAGCATGTCGGCGACGATCGCGCGATAAACAGGGACGACATTCGCCTGGCCCGCCAGGCGCTTGAATTCCGCGAAATTGGGCTGACCGGAAGACATCCGAATCCCAAGTGTTGCGACGCGCGGCGTCGTGCGAGGCCTCGGACGCGCGATGCGAGGCATTGAGGATAATTCCACGCGCCACCCGAGTCAACGACCGGCCCCTTCCTGCGGCGGCCTTCAGAGGTAAACTCTCGCGAGTAGGAAACTATTGGTCCCTCGATTGCGTACTTCCACTTGAGAGGGCATTTCGACCTGTCGGACGAGTCCGAGGAGGCGCGCGGTGTTTTGCTCCAATTGCGGCGCGGCGATTCACGCCGGGATGAAGTTTTGCAACACCTGCGGCAGGCCCATTGATCCGCTCGCGGCGGCACCGGCGCCGTCGGTCACGGCCTCGGCCGCGCCGGCTGCGGCGACGGTGGTCCCTTCCGCCAAGGCTCGGGCCAGACTCGAGAAGCACCTGAAGGTGCTGGGAATTCTCTGGATCATCATGTCGCTCATGCGCCTTATCCCCGGCATCTTTTTGTTCTTCTTCAAGGATATTTTTGCCGGATTCATGCCCGGGCCGGCGCGCTTGTTCTTCTTGCCCATGGCGGGCTTTATCGGCGTGCTGCTTGTAGGGACTTCGCTGGCGGGGCTCGCGGTCGGGGTGGGCCTGCTGGAGCGCCGCTCGTGGGCGCGCGTGCTGGCCATCGTCCTCGGAATCATTTCCCTGATTCATATGCCGTTCGGCACCGCGCTCGGGATTTATACGCTCTGGGTGCTGATGCCCGCCGAAACCGAGCGCGAATACCGCCGCTTGGCCGGCGCCGCATAATCGAGGCGCGACATCGCCACGTCTCGCCCGATAGCGCAGGCCTCAGGGCGGGGGAAGGCGTTTCCTTCCGATTGCAGAAACCAGCTGAGCCGGATCTGATTCTAGCGAATCCCCTGGATTCTTAGTCTTTTTTTGGCGCGGGGCCTTGTGGCATGAAGCTCGATGGGTCCATTTCGGTGGCGCCCTCAGGGGGCTTGAAGACGAAAGTCTCGTCCGGAATGGGTTCATCCACTGTAAGGCATGTGAACGTAAGAGTGTTCTTGAGCTCGCGCGCCGCGCTCGCGCCGGGGCCCGTGCTCTTGACGTCCGAGCTTTGGCGGTAAACGAGGTAATGAGTCTTCTCCACCCACAATTTCGTGGTCCCCGAGCGCTTCGACGGTCCCGCCGCGCCGCTGGGCGCAGCGCTTTCATCCGATGCAGGCGGCTCATACTCGACCGAAACGATCCAGCAACTCACGTCCACCCCATTTGCGTTCAGTGTTTCGCTCCCCACGACCGTCGCCTCCTTGACGTTCTCGGCCAGTTTGGAAAACCGGCTGAGGAAATCGCGAGGGATTGCGAACTCCGTTTGACCATACGCCCCCGCCTGGCCGAGTGGGATTTTCATATAGCGGTTGAGCAGCGGCATGTAAACCCAAAGCGTTAGTCCGTCCGCGACCGTCACCATAGACACGTCGCCTTTGCTCTCCATGCGCATCTTCCCCTGGGCATTAATGCTTAGTGTAATGGGCATTTCTATATTCTGTTCGAGGTTGGGGCCATGCATTTGCATGGCCATGTTGGCGTCGCCTCGAAGCGTGTTCATGGCGCGATAGGTTTCGGCCACGTTTTTGAGCAGGTCGAGCGCCTCCGGCTGCGCTGGCGCGGCTTGGGCGAGGGTGAGCGCGGTGGCCAGGAGGAATGCGCCAATAACTTGGCCTGCGATTCGCGCCAGCCTTAGCGGCACGCGCCTGCTATCATTGTCCGGAAGATTTGTCCTTGGCATAACCAAGTGGCTCCTCGCGAAAATTCCCCAGCCGTAAACGGGTGCACGGGCGAACATCAAAACGCAATAAGCCTACGCCCCGATGAACGTTAACGCAACGGCCGGATCGGTAATGGGATGTTTTGGCCTGATCGTAATGCGAGACCTTTTCACATAGGAATCTGCCGAAATCTATTTGCGCGCCGGATGAAATC
>QHZN01000115.1 GCA_003225365.1 Acidobacteriota bacterium | reverse complement strand
CTCCGGGACGGGGCCACTGGTCATCAATTCGCTCGGCATCACCGGAGACTTTGCGCAGACGAACAACTGCCCCATTGCGCCCGCGACGATTGCCACCGGGGCGAACTGTACGATTAACGTCACCTTCACGCCGACGACCAGTGGCACGCGAGCGGGCACGCTAACTATCACTGACAATGCCGCAGGCAACCCTCAAACAGCCTCTTTGGTCGGCACGGGCGTAGCGCCCACGGTCACGGCCTCGCCCGCGAGCTTGAGCTTCGGCAATCAGGCCGTCGGGACGACCGGCACGGCGCAACACGCGACACTGACCAACGGAAGCTCCGGGCCGCTGGCAATCTCCGGCATTTCAGTAACAGGGACGAACAGTGCCGACTTTCCTCAGACGAATACCTGTGCGCTTTCGCCCACGACGCTTGCCGCGAGTGCCTCGTGTACGATCAGCGTCGCCTTCAAGCCGAGCATCAATGGCGCGGAGAGCGCGACGCTCACGATCAATGACAACGCAGCGTCGAGCCCGCAGACCGTCTCGCTCGGTGGGACCGGCCAGGCGCCGGTGGCGGCGCTTTCGCCATCGAGCCTCGATTTTCCAGGCCAGTCGGTGGGCTTGATGAGCGCGCCCCAACCGGTAATGCTCACCAACAGCGGCAGCCTTCCGCTTACGATTTCTAATGTCTCCCTGACGAGTCCGTTCTTGGTGCAAAGCTCCAACTGCCCCGGGCCGGGCTCGAGCCTGCCTGCCGGGAACAGTTGCATGATCAGCATCACATTTACGGCGGGCTTTGCCGGGACGACGTATGGCTCGCTGATTGTGAGCGACAACTCGCTCGGCAGCACATCGCAAACCGTTTCGCTGACGGGCGAGGCGACGGTGAGCTTTGGGACGCAACTCGCGGGGACGACGAGCGCACCGCAGGCCGTCACGGTGGCGAACGGGAGCACGACCAGGTCCGTGACCGTCGCGGGGGTCACAACCACGGGCGACTTTGCCGTAGCGTCGAACCCTTGCGGGGCGTTGCCTCCCGGCGCGAGTTGCGCGCCCACGGTGACTTTTAAGCCCACAGGCGGAGGGACGCGCATGGGCAGCCTGGTCATCTCGGACACCTCGCCGGGAAGCCCGCACACCGTGGCGCTTTCCGGCACCGGCCAGGACGTTGCGCTCTCGACGAACCAGCCTTCGGCCACGGTCAAGGCCGGCGGGACGGCGACGTTTACGCTCTCGATTGCGCCGCAAGGCGGATTTAACCAAACGGTCAATTTGAGCTGTTCGCTCCCCGCGATGTTGAAGTTTTCAACCTGTGCGGTCACGCCCGCCTCGGTCACGCCCAGCGGCACCACCGCCTCAACGGCCACGGTGACGCTCACCACGACCGCGCCAACGCTGGTCGCGCCGCGCTCCGAACCGTACGATTCGGGGCGGCGCGGGCCGCTGGAAGTGCCGCCGTTTGGCCGGATGCCGTGGACCGATAGCCGTCGGCCCCTGCTGCTGTGGCTCGTGGCGCTGCTCGCGGCTGTAGCGGCGGCGTCCCGCCATCGCCGTCATTCCCGCGGAGGCGGGAATCAATGGGTCCCCGCTTTCGCGGGGACGACAGGCAAACGCCTTGCCCCTGCTTCCTTGGCGCGGGCGACGGCGGGGACGCCGCCGCTACGGAGCAGGACACAGAGTTTCTTGCCACGGCGTCTCCGGTGGGCGCTCGTGGGCTTGGCGCTTGGATGCCTGCTCGCTCTGTCGTGCGGCGGCGCCGGGGTCCTTGCGACGCACACCCCCGGGACGCCCGCCGGCACCTACACCATCACGCTCACCGCCGCGAGCGGCAACCTCTCCAATTCGACCACAGTTAACCTCACTGTCAGTCCGTAGCGCTGCGCAGGCAAGAATTCTGCGCCCAGCTCGCAGGGAAAATGGGATTCCCACGAGCTTGAACTTGACCGGCGTGCGTTATACGCTCGGAGTGTGACGAAGTTTTGATCTTGACGTTGAGGGCGAATGTGCTGTCCCGGAGTTTGCTCCGGTTGCGTCCAAAGGGATTAGGGAAGTCTTGCCTTCCGAACCGGCTAACACCGCTCTGGCCAAAGTCGAAGACCCTGAGCAGGGCCGAAGGGTTGCCGAACGCCCCGCGAGCCCAACTGAAGGGCGACCGCCGCGCCTCCACGGCCTTGGAGTCTGGTTTCAAAGCGCCTGGTTGCGGCGCGGGGCGAGCGCGCTCGGCGGGTTCCTCCTCTTCGCGATTTTCCCGAACCTCGGGTGGCATTTCCTGGTTTGGGTGGCATGCCTGCCGCTGATCCTTGCCTGCCTCGAAGAGCCAAAAGTCGGCGGCGGGTTTCTCAATGGCTATCTTGCCGGAGCAGTTTTCTTCACGGGGAGTTGCTACTGGTTCGTTTACGTGGTTGGCCATTACGGGGGACTCGGCCTCGCGTTTTCCGTCGGAGTGCTGGCGTTGTTCGTCGTTGTCTTCTCGGTGTTCTTCGGCGCGTTCGGGGCGATTCTTACCAGGACGGCTCGCCGCTCGGAGGTGCTGGCGCTGGTGGCCGCGCCCTTCCTGTGGGTGAGCATGGAGGTTGCGCGAACATACCTTATCACGGGCTTCCCCTGGAACCTTTTGGGCTATGCCGTGGCGCCCGAGGGCTTGCGTCAAATTGCGGCGATCACGTCGGTATATGGTCTATCGTTTTTGGCAGTCTCGGCGGCCGCGCTGGTGGCCTGGGCCATTCTCGATCAGCGGCTGCCCGCACGCTCGCGCACACGTTGGGCTGCGGTTGCGTTGTGGGCGGTGGCGCTGGTTACTCTGAACTTCGTCCTTTTCCCTCCGCCTCGGGGCGAAGGCGCGGCGGAGGCCGTGCTCATCCAGGCGAATGTCCCTTTGGACGAAGCCGCGCTTGTCCAATGGGCGCCGTGGAAAGATCGCGCTCCGCTCGATCGGCTCATCGGCTTGAGCGAAAAGAGCGCAGCCTCCGCGCCCTCAACGAGTGCGCCGGCGCTCATCGTTTGGCCGGAAAATCCCGCGCCGTTTTATTTCAGCAGCGACCCGATTTTTAAAAACGCCGTCGAGGAAATGGTGCGCAAGGCACATGCTTACGCCGTGATTCCCACCACGCTTTACGCCGGTGCTGGAAAAGTAAAGCCCAAGAACAGCGCGGTGGTGCTCGACCCGCAGGGCCGTGACCTGCTCGATTACGCCAAAATTCACTTGGTGCCTTTTGGCGAGTATGTGCCGTGGTGGGCCTTCCCGGATAAAATCGGAAAGATCACCTTCGAAGTGGGGACATTCGTACCGGGGGACGTTCGCGAGGCGGCTCGGACGCCGGACGGGGCCATCACGGTTTTCATCTGCTACGAGGCGATCTTCCCGCAGTTGGTTCGGCGGCTGACGCCTCCGGGGCCCGGAGTCCTCGTGAATGTCTCCGACGACGGTTGGTACGGGGATTCCTCGGCGGCCGCCCAGCACCTGTTGATGGCCCGGTTCCGCGCCATCGAAAACGGCCGGTACCTGCTGCGAGCCACCAACAACGGCATCACCGCCGTCGTGGACCCTTACGGGCGGATCGTCGAGGAGTTGCCGGCAAGACAGCAGTCGGCGCTTCGAGCGCGCTTTGATTACGAATCCCGCCGGACATTCTACAACGCCTACGGCGACGTCTTCGCCTGGCTGTGCCTCGCAACGACTATCGGTTTATTGACATTGGCGGGGAGCGTTAGGCGGCGCACACAAAGATAGGGGCACGAAGCGGCGCGCCTTTCGGATTTCTTAAATCCCAAAGGGAAGCTCGACATGGTTAGGGCAGGGAATGATATGCTGAGGCCGTAAGGAATTCTACCAAGGAGCACCTGTGATTCAAGGCATCGAAGAACTCGAAAAGGATTTGGCAGAGCTGAAAGCTCGCGCGAGCGACCTCAGGAGTTTTCTTTGACCTCCCCCAACGACGCCGCGGGCTCGAAGCCCTCGAGAAAAAAATAAACCAATCGGATTTCTGGCAAGACCGCCAGGCAGCGGAGAAGACCCTCGCCGAAAGAAAGCACCTCGAAAGCCTGCTTCGCGCCGACGAAAAGCTGGCTCGCCAACTAGCGGACCTGGATGCCTACCTCGAGCTCGCTAAAGAGGGCGAAGACGTAGCCGCCGACTTCCGCGCCGGCCTCGCCGCGCTGCGGCAAGACGTGCAGGCGCTGGAGACGGCTTTGCTGCTCTCCGGCGAGCAGGACCCGCTGAACGCCATCGTCTCGATTCACCCGGGGGCGGGCGGCACCGAGTCGCAGGACTGGGCGGAGATGCTGCTCCGCATGTACCGCCGCTGGGCGGAGCGGCACGGGTTCAAGTTCAACGTGCTCGAATACCAACCCGGGGAAGAAGCGGGATTGAAGTCGGTCACGTTCACAGCGGCAGGAGATTACGCCTACGGCTTGCTGACCTCGGAAATCGGCGTTCACCGCCTGGTGCGGATTTCGCCCTTCGACCAGGCGGCGCGACGCCACACGTCTTTCGCCTCGGTTTTCGTGAGCCCCGAAATTGACGACACGATCAAAATAGAGATTAAACCCGAGGATTTGAGAGTCGAAACGTACCGGTCAACGGGCCGCGGCGGTCAGCACGTCAACACCACCGATTCCGCGGTGCGCATTACTCATGTGCCGACAGGCACCGTTGCCCAGTGCCAAAACGAGCGCTCGCAGCATCGCAACCGGGAGACGGCGATGAAGGTCCTGCGCTCCAAACTCTACGAGCTCGAGATCGCCCGGCGGCAGGCGGAGTCGGATAAGCTCGAAAAGTCCAAGCTCGACATTGATTTCGGCAGCCAGATCCGGTCCTACGTCCTGCACCCCTACCGGCTGGTCAAGGACATGCGGACGAAAGTTGAAATCGGGGATGCCGACCGTGTTCTCGATGGAGACCTGGATCCGCTGATAAAAGCCTTTCTTAATTGGCGCCGCGAGAAGCCGCCTGCGTCATCCCGCGATTAAGTCTCCGCCTCTAAGAATTCATTGAACTTCAGCCGGCTTTGCATGATGCTACAAGGCCTGCTCCTTGGAGCGATGGCGTCGCGAGCGGATGAAAGTGGGGAATCCTTGCAAATAGGCGGCGAAGCGTTCGAGCGGCGAGAGGAGAGGGTGTTCAGGGCCCGGCCCGTCCTTATCACTCAGCCGCCTCCTGACCGCTCTTGCCACCTGCTTGAGCAAGCTCCAACGCAGGCCCGGCTCTTCCAGCATAAGCTTGAGAGTAAACGCCACACTCGCCGTGTAGAGAGCTCGCAAATGCAGTTTCTGAGACTGGCGGTCTTTCTCGAAGAAGTGAGTCACGCGAGCGTTCGGATTGTGGGCGATACGGAAACCGAGTTTGAGGACTTGGACAAACATATAGAACTCTTCCGTGCCGCCGATTGCCGACCCTGCGCCCATTTCTTCAGGGAAAAGTTTATAATTGAGGAGGAAATTCTTTCGGAAGGCCAGGTTACAGCCGTATCCCACTCCTTTCCCAAACGCCTTGGAAAACCATTGAGCGTCGCTTGGATCGAGCACCCAGGAGGACCGCGCGCGGTCGTTGAGGTAGTAGCTCTTTTCGGCCTCGCTGGGTTCGTAGTTCGCCCAACAAGGAATAACAGAACCCGTCACACAGGCCACCCGCGTGTCCGAAAATGGCGATATCATTTCATGTAACCAATCAGGATCCGCCCGCGCGTCGTCGTCAATAAAAACCACAAAGTCTCCCCGCGCATGCCTTATGCCTCGATTGCGGGCGACACCCAGTCCTGGCCGCTTTTCGCAAAGCAGCCGGATGGAAAAGGGCTCAAGTGAGCGGAGTGACTCTACGTCGTCTTCGTGACTCACCACCACGAGAATTTCAGTGGCTTCGCATTTTTGCCTCTGGAGTGATTCCAAACACCGAATCAAGGACGGGCTGGAGCCAAGCGTCGAGACCACGACCGAAGCCGGAAGATGGGATGTGCAAGGCATGGTTAGAGCGGGCTATCTCCGCCGGCCCTCCGGCCTTCTGAAGCTACCAACTGCTTCGATTCCACCAAGAGGCTCGCCGACCAAATCCGCCAAGTCCGGCGCCCGGGGGTTAGGATCAACCTCGAATACACTGCAATGAACAAGAGCATGCCCGCGGCGCATGATAGCACGATGACCATTAAGGTGTGTCTGAGGAGCGTTGCTGTGCACCAAAGCAATGCGCCGGCCGGCATACTGGCCCACACCACGGGGAGAATTGAAACTTGGGCCAGAGTTTTGAGGCTCAAATGAACCGTCTTGAGCCCAAGATGGAACAGGATGAGAGTGGCGGCCAGTTGGATGAGGGAGAACACTACGGCGAAATACGATAGGGTGCCGAAAGAGCATGCCCAACCCCCAAGGACGACGCCGGAAACTAGGGTGCCAAGAGATAATAACGCGCTCGTGCGAGGTCTCCCGATCCCGTTTAGCAGAGTGACCGGTATCTGTTGGAGGCTCGCGAAAACTGCATAAACTAATAGGGCGCGCAATACGAAGACGCCGGAGAGCACCTCTGGTCCTATCCAAATTACGAGGATAGCATCCGCCCAAAGGTAACAGGCCATCGCCAGCGGAACCGCCAAAGCCAAAATGTTGCGCGTCGAGATCAAGAGGTACTTGCGCAGTAGGGCCCTTTCTCCCCTGGCGGCCGCAGCAGAGACAATGGGATAGGCCACGGAAAGTGTGCTTTCAACGATGTGCGAAATGCCCTGGGGGAATCGCCTGGCCACCGATAGGATCGCCAGGTCGGGCAACGAAAGCAGCCGGGCAGCCAAAAAGTTCGGAGCCTGAGAGTACCAACGAGCTGTTGAACTCTGCAAGAAGGTGAGCGAAGCGAAGCTCGCGACTTCTTTAAGCGTCCAAAGGTTCGGTTTGATCCATCTCGGCGAATAGCGGACCGTTGCCTTACGGGCCACGGCCAGCATTCCAAAAAAATGGAGGAGGCTTGAGACGGGAAAAACGGCGGCGACCCATGCGAGCCCGTAACCTTTGACAAATAGGATGACGATCAATGCCGATCGGAAGATTACCGTCAGGATGTCCACTGCATTTTCCAAGTGAAAGTCCTGACAGCCTTCCAGATATCCGCGGAGGACCGTGCCCGGAGGCTCGAACATCACACAGAGAGAGACCAGAGCGAGAGTAATATAGACAGGAGACTGGGGCGTATTCTGGAGCTTGAAAAAGTCCGCGACCTCTCGAGTCATTATCAAAAGCAGAGCCGATGTCGCGGCGCCAAACCCTAACAGCAGGAAGAAAATGCTGTTGGCCAGCCCCTGAAGATTTGAATAATCGCCCCGTGCCTCTAATTCGCTGACGTAACGGGTCATTGTGCCCGTCATTCCGAAATCGAAGACCTCAAAGAAAGCGGGAATCGAGAGGGCGAAGACAAGGATCGCGTAATTCTCGGTGCCCAAATAGTGGAATAGGATGGGGGTTAGAAAGATAGCCACAGCAACGGTGAGGCCGAGATACGTGTAGTTCGAAAACAAATTGCGGATAATCTGGGGCAGGCGAACGTGACGGTTCCTGGCGGATTCCTGTATCATCGCGGCGGGAGACGGAAAGAATGTGCCCTCGGCTGCCGATGCGAAAAGTCCTCACGGTTCTAGAGACGACGCATTATACTCGAATATGGCTATTACCAGATGAGTCTATCAACTCACCCTCCCGTTACGCACGTGTGCTAAAAACATCTTCGCGGGTGCAGCCAACTGCGATCTTTCCGGCAACTCAAGGCGAATTTGATGGGGCGGCCGGTAATGGCGACGCAGTTTGCCGCAGAAGGGCGGCGCCAATCAGACGCCTTGACGCAAGCATGAGTTCGCTGGCAAAGTCGGGCGGCGAGTTTTAATGAGGCTCGGCCAGCTTTGGCCGTTTCTCGAGACGAGGTGCGGAGGACAATTGGGTTTCGAAAAGATCGTAGTCAGCGTCATCATTCCGACTTATAGGAGGGATCGAATTCTCAAGAGGGTCCTGGATGGCCTAGCTTCACAGACCTTCCCGCCTGATCGGTTCGAAGTTGTGGTCGTTCTCGACGGTTCCCATCCGCCCACTGAAAGCATGTTGGGCGAAAGCAGGTGTCCTTTCCGCCTCAAATGGTTTGTCCGGCCGCACCACGGTGAAACTTGGGCGCGGAATTTTGGCTTGACGCAAGCTGTCGGGGACTATCTTTTATTCCTGGACGACGACGTCCTGCCGGACTCTCATCTCATTGAAAAGCATATGGAGGCCCACCAGCGGTCGGATCGTCTGGTAGTTCTTGGGGCGCTTCAAGTCCACCCTGATTCTCCTGAAAAATTCCTGGCCGAGACCACGGACTTTACTGGCGCCGTCTTCCGCCGGTGTTCTGCCGAAGGGTACGAGCCCACCTATCTCGACTTCCTGGACGGCAATTTTTCGACCCGGAAACAATATCTGGCCGAATTGCACGGCTGGGACGAATCCCTCGAGGAATATGGGGGGATCGATGATTTCGATTTGGGCTACCGGCTGAGCAAGCTCGGGCTCACGTTTCGCTTCGAACCCCAGGCCTTGGGCTTCCATTACTACGTCAAGTCTCTCGGGCACTTTCTCCGAGACATAAGGATCACAGGCCGAGCTCAGGTGTATTTCTTTCAAAAGCATCCCGAATGTGTAAGAGACCTTCGTTTTCCTTCAATCATCAATGGCGCCCGGGAGAAAGTCTTGGTTTTCGGCCTCTCGCGCATCGTTCCTGAATTCATATTCTCTGGCATCATCCGGAGCACGAATTCGCTCTCCTTGGGTCGGAAGTTTCTGGGAGGAGGATTGGGCCAGTTATTTGTCCGGTCGCTTGCCGGCCTCTTTCTCTGTCGCGGTTTCTGGGAAGGGCCTGTCAACATCAGGGCCCTCCAGCGCCAGCTCGCCTTTCGGATTCCACTTCTCTCCTACGAACTCGTCTCCCGCCAGGCAGATTCCGACAATCCCCTTTGGACCCAAGCGCTCGCTCGTCAATTCGACTGGCTGAAAGAGTCCGGTTGCCGCACGATATCGTTGAGTGAACTTCATAACTGGCTTGCTCGCCTCGAACCTCTTCCCATTCGGCCGATAGCCTTGGTGTTCCATGGGACGGACCTTCGCCGGTTTAATGCCGTCGTTCAGGAGCTCCAGAAGCGCAATTTCAAAGCAACACTTTTCCCCCACCTGGCCAGTGCAGGAAAGCATGACGGGGATAATCCAGAATGGTGCGGTTTCATGGCGAGGATTTATGAATTTGGAGGAGAGCTTTTAGAAGTGGGGATGTGCGCGGCGGGTCCGTTATCAAGCGAGGGCTTGGCGGGGCCGTCATTTGAGGATGAGGTTAGAGCCACGAAACTGTGGATGCGTGAAAATGGCGGCCTTGAACCGCACCACTTTTTCTGTCATTCCAAATCATTCGCGCCCGGCTTGTTCGGAGTCGCATCCCGTAACGGCCTTCTTACCGCCTGCACGGAGGAGCCCGGCGTCAATGACTTTGCGAGCGAGTCTTTTGGGTTGAAAACCATCGCAGTAAACCCCGAGTTTCTGAACGAAAATCTGGGCGATATCCTCTCTGGTCAGATAGGCCGCAATCAAGCGCTGGGAAAATTTCACCGGTTCTGGCGAGGAAGAACCGATCCGGATTGGGGCTTGGAAACGAAGGAGGATTTCGATCTGCTATTGGCCGAACTGAGGTCTTTGATCGGAACTGAGAAACGCAGAAATGTCCTTGAAATCGGCTGCGGGAACGGGATTCTGTTTTCCCCGTTGGGATTTGACAAGGGTGCCTATCGCGGCGTGGATTTCAGCGAGTCGATGCTGAAGGCCTTCCACGCGCGTCACCCAAATGTCGAACTGATATGCACAGAAGCCTCATCCTACCTGGATCCCGGGACAAAGTTCGACCTGATATTTTCGCACCAAGTCGTCCAACACATGGATCAGCAGATGCTTGACCGCCATCTTGGAAACGCGAAAGCTATGATGCACGACGACTCACTGTTGGTCTGTGCTTCCATCCCCTGGAAGCTTCATGAGTCAAATTTCTATTCCGGCCTTTATACGGGAAACCGAAAGTCGAGCTTGTTCACGCTCGCAATCAACCGAGTCAGGAGATTGTTAGGCCGCGATCGGATGGGTTATTGGTATTCCGGCCAGGATTTACACGCCCTGGGCAGGAGGCACGGACTTTCGGTCACAATCCATGGGTCCATGAATTTCCTTTACAGGTTTCACGTAGTAATGAAGCTCGCGGCGGGTCATGGAGTATCGAGGGACATGGTCTGATGCGCTGGCCGCGCGACAGCATTCCGGATGGATTTGCCTTCACGCTCTTCGCGAACGCGTTAGAGAATTGCGGCCCGGCATGCGCACGCTCGAAGAGAGTTTCCGGTTGATGTCCGTGCTTGTAGCTCAAGCGATCCCAAGGGACCGACGTGCATCCGTGTGTGGGGTAATTCTCGGCACTTCCATTCCAGCGAGGCGAGCGTGCACCCATGGCGAATCGCTCGAATAATTCCGCCTCCACGCAATGTGAAGCTTTCATTCTTAACCCTTCCGAATATTCCCTATGGGATGAGATGGTGTCGCGCTCTGTTCACGGCACTGTCTTTCATTATTCCTGGTGGCTCGAAGCATCTGGCTGCGAGTTCGAGATTCTGGGCTATCGCGACTCGGAGGGCCGTCTCCAGGCTGGAATTCCCCTTCCGCGCCGAAAGCGCGCCAGCTTGGTCTTGTTTCATTCTCCCAACCTGTTGACGCCCTATCTGGGGCCGATCTTCGCCCTTTCTCCAAGCATGAGGGAAAATACGAAGCTCAGCCTGATGCGGAATGTGGGCGAAAAGCTGGCGCGGACGATCCAAGGCTTCGACAGCTTCAATTATTCGCTCGGACCCGCCGCGCCGGACCTGCAGGGATT
Source organism: Acidobacteriota bacterium (assembly GCA_003225365.1). Lineage (GTDB taxonomy): Bacteria > Acidobacteriota > Terriglobia > UBA7540 > UBA7540 > Gp13-AA74. The sequence continues at coordinate 4,080 of QHZN01000115.1, read as the reverse complement.
TCTCTGGGCAGGTTTCCAAGCCGACCTGTATTACACCTTTGTGATTGATTCGGGGACGTCACCTGAAGAGGTTCTGGCGCGTATGAGCGATGGGCACCGCACGGCCATTGGCAATGCAGAACGCCATGGAATACGCGTAGAGACCCGAGATAACCTCGACCCTTTTCTGGACCTTCATCGCAAGACCTTCCATCACCAGGGCCTTGAGATGCCCTATGACGAAAGCTTGATTCGCAGGCTTTTTCTTGCCGCGAGGGACCGAGGCTGCGCCAAGATATATCTGGCCAAAGTGCCAGAAGGCGGCTACTCGGCAGGTCTGTTAGTGGTTTCCGACGCCCGGAGCAGTTATCAGCTCGCCGCAGGTACCGACCGCACCGCAAGTGGCTCGGGAGGTGGAAATCTGGCAGAATGGCGAGCCATTCGCGATGCCCTGGAATCGGGCCGCGCCTACGATTTCGAAGGGTCGGCCCTCCGAGGCGTAGAGCGCCACTTCCGCTACTGGGGTGCTACACCCAAGCCGTGCTGGCGTCTGCAAAATGCGGGGTCGCTGCGCGGTTTTTTGGCGCGGTGCTTTGTGGAATGGAAAAGCCACTCAAAGGCACACTTTTGACTTTGGGAGCAGCGGTCTCTCCCCTCCGAATCGGAATTGGTCAATGACGGACGACGATAAGAAAATCCCGCTCTCCCAGCCTGACATCAATGAGGACGACATCGAGGCCGTCGCTCGTTGTCTCCGCTCAGGGCGCCTCAGCCGGGGTCCTTGGGTCGAAGAGTTTGAAGCCGGACTGGCGGAATTCATAGGAACCAAACACGCCATCGCTGTATCGAGTGGCACCGCGGCGCTCCATATCTTGATGGTCGGGCTCGGATTAAGACCGGGTGACGAGGTCATTACCACCCCCTTCAGTTTTATAGCTTCAACCAACTGCATCCTTTACGCGGGCGCGCGCCCCGTATTCGTGGACATTGACCCTCATAGCCTGAATCTCGACCCGCGCCTCTTGGATTGCGCTTTGACCGACCGCACAAAGATGATCTTGCCCGTTCACGTATTCGGAAGGCCTTGTGCGATGGACGCCTTGATGTCGTTCGCGGACCAGCACATCCTGGACGTTGTCGAGGATGCCTGCGAGGCCATTGGCTCGCGCTACCGTTCCCAATCTGTGGGTTCTTTCGGAATCGCGGCGGCATTGGCATTCTATCCCAACAAACAGATCACCACGGGTGAAGGAGGCGCCATCGTTACCAACGACCCTTTCCTGGCCGAGCTCTGCCGCGCCCTCCGAAATCAGGCCCGTGCCGAAAGCGGGGCCTCGAGCCATTATTCCCGGCTCGGTTTTAACTATCGGATCACTGACCTTCAGTGTGCGCTGGGCATCAGCCAACTCCGCCGCATCCGGCAGTTGGTCGCTCGGCGGTCTGAAGTGGCCGGTTGGTATAGAGAGTTGCTTGCGGATGTGAAGGAAATTATTCTTCCTGTCCCGCCGGAAGAAGGAGCCGAAATCAGTTGGTGCCTGTTCGTGATCCGCCTGAGCGATCGGTTCGGCGAGGGAGATCGCGACCTCGTGCTCGAGCGAATGGCCGAGAACGGCATCGAGTGCCATGCCTACTTCCCGGTTATCCACCGTGAGGCTTTTATCCGAAAGGAGCTGGGGCCTATTCCGGGAAGTTTTCCTGTCGCTGAGGCTGTGGCCGCGCGGACGGTCGCTCTCCCTTTCTCAAGCGTGATGTCCCGCGAGCAAGTGGAGCGGGTTTGCAACGCGCTTAAAGCCAGCCTTGTGAGGCGAGCCTCGCGGCGCTGCTGACTCTCCGCCTCGCCTGGACCTGTCCGCCTTTTGCTCCCTTGTCCTCACGAGCGCCTCCTCAGCGGTGGATGAGGGGGATTGTACGTGTATTTGTCTGACCGGCCCACTATTTTCGTACTTTTAGCAGTGAACGATCTTATCCTGAAATTCTTTGACATCCTTGGTTGCGTGTCGCGTGTCAATGACCACCTTCGAATATCGCGCAATTTCCTCGTAGTCATAACACGAGTGATCGGTCACAATAATGACGGCGTCGAATCTGGCCAAATTCTCAGGCGTTGGGGCAGCGGACTCGAGGCTGAAACTGTAATTTCGAAGCTTGGGGATTTTGTCAAAATTGGGGTCATGGTACTGCACATGGGCGCCGTGGTTCAGCAGAAGCTGGATGATGCGGAGCGCCGGAGACTCCCTTAAGTCGTCCAAATCCTTTTTATAAGCCACACCCAAGACTAGCAGATGAGCCCCTTTCAGGCACTGCTTCCGCCGGTTTAATGCTTCCATCAAACTGGAAACTACGAACTCTGGCATCCCGGAGTTGATCTCGCCGGCCAACTCGATGAAGCGCGTCGGGAATTCATACTCTCTGGCTTTCCAGGTCAGATAGAAAGGATCGATGGGAATACAGTGTCCCCCCAACCCGGGGCCGGGATAAAAGGGAGCGTATCCGAACGGCTTGGTTTTTGCAGCTTCGATGACCTCCCAGATGTCGATGCCCATGCGGAGAGACAAGATCTTGAGCTCATTGACGAGCGCGATGTTCACACAGCGATAGATATTCTCGAGGAGCTTTGTCATCTCCGCGACTCGGGTGGAACTGACGAGAACGGTCCGCTCGAATGCCTGGCCATATAGAACTAGAGCTGCGTGCGCGCTTTGGCCATTCACGCCTCCAATTACCTTGGGGATCTGACGAGTCCCGAAGCGCTTGTTGCCAGGGTCCTCGCGCTCGGGAGAGAAGGCCAGCAAGAAGTCGCATTCCGCCTCTGCGGGGTTGGGTTGAACCCTATTGTCTTCGACCGTGTACGCAAAGACGGAGCAGCGCAAGCCCGACTTTTCCAAAATGGGGAGAACGACCTCCTCGGTGGTGCCTGGGAAACTTGTGCTTTCGAGGACAACGAGTTGGCCAGGACGCAAAGCGGACTTGATCTCCTCCGCGGTGTCTCGAATGAATGACAGATCAGGCTCGCGATGGTCGTCAAGGGGAGTGGGAACGCAGACGATGACGGCGTCCATTTCCGAGAGCTTTCGGAAATCCGCAGTCGCCCTAAACCTCCGTTCGTTCATGGCTTCGGAGACGACACGCGCGGGGATGTGACGGATGTACGATCGTCCACAACTCAAAGCCTCGACCTTTTCCCGATCGATATCAAAGCCGAGGGTGGGAAAGCCCGCCTCCGCAAACAATAGGGCCAAAGGTAAACCCACATAGCCGAGGCCTACTACACCCACGTGGGCGCTCTTGGTTGTCAGGCGGGCCTGCAAGGATGCTAAAACTCCGGGACTTTCGCTGCTCTTGTCTCTTGGGCTCACTTGGGATAGTCCTCCGAAAAAGCGCAATGGAATTTTGATTCTAGCATCGTCTCCGACCGGAAGATTGCGTTATTTAGCCGACCGCGCTATTCCGGACAGGCGGGGGATCGTGCGGAATAGAATCAAACTTGGCGAGGGCCGCTTGTGGGGCGGCGCTCGAGACCGCCCTGATTTTCTTCGCAGCGATTGCGTTCAGTCATGAAATAATCGCCCCATGGGGGTCGGGAGCACCATCGCTTTGGTCTTACTAGCCGTGCTCGGGGGCGCGTTCCTCTGGTATGCGGCGACCGTGCCGAGCTCTCGGGTGTTTGGTTCGCCGCTCGTACAAGGCCCGGCGCATTCGAATTACATTGCGCTCACGTTCGACGACGGACCTTCGGTGCCCTACACCGGCCAGATTCTCGACCTGCTCGGCGAACGCAGTGTCAAGGCAACATTCTTTGTTTGCGGACAAAACGTGGAACTCCATCCTGAGCTTGCCCGCCGCATTGTTGCGGAAGGTCATTCGATTGGAAACCATACGTATTCCCACCCTTTCCTCTACCTGCTCGGGCCAAGGGCCATGTCGGAAGAAATTGACCGAACTCAATCAATAATTGAGAAAGCGACCGCCGTTCGGCCAAAACTCTTTCGCCCGCCCTATGGAATTCGGTGGTTCGGACTTTCTCGAATCTTACGGGAAAGAGGGCTGGCGCTGGTTCAATGGTCCGCAACCGGGTACGATTGGAAAAACCGGAGGGAGGAG
>QHZN01000247.1 GCA_003225365.1 Acidobacteriota bacterium | reverse complement strand
CTGGTCACCTCAAGTGGCTTTCCCGGCACCCATCCGCTAGAATCGCCTCACCGCCCACGCAGGGCGAGCAACCGCATCGGGCAATACGAGGCTACTCCATGACCAAGACCACCGAGGCAAATGACCGCATGAACCGCCCCCTGGACACCGTCGATTCGCAGATCGCGGACCTGTTACGCGAAGAAGCGAAGCGCCAGGCCACCGGCCTGGAGCTGATCCCTTCCGAAAATCTCGTCTCGGAAGCCGTGCTGGAAGCCATGGGGTCAATCTTCACGAACAAGTACGCGGAGGGCTATCCGGGAAAGCGTTATTACGGCGGCTGCGAGTTCGCGGACAGAGTGGAGCAACTGGCGATCGACCGCGCCAAACAATTGTTTGGCGCGGAACACGCCAATGTCCAGGCCCATTCGGGTACTTCCGCAAACGTGGCGGTCTACATGTCCACGCTCCAGCCCGGGGACACTGTGCTGGGCATGAACCTGTCGCATGGTGGTCACCTGACCCACGGACATCCGCTGAATTTTTCCGGCCGTATGTACAAGTTCGTGGCCTACGGCGTGCGCAAAGAAGACGAGCGCATCGACTACGACGAAATCGAGCGGCTGGCGCATGAGCACAAGCCGAAAATGATCGTCGCTGGGGCTAGTGCCTATTCGCGGATTATCGATTTTGAGCGTATCGCCAAAGCCGCCAAGTCCGTGGGCGCGCTCTTCTTCGTGGATATGGCGCACATCGCGGGACTCGTGGCCGCTGGACTGCATCCGAGCCCCGTACCGCACGCGGACATCGTGTCCACCACCACGCACAAGACCCTCCGCGGGCCGCGCGCCGGCTTGGTACTCTGCAAGGCCGCTTTTGCCAAGGAACTCGATCGGCTGACCTTTCCCGGAACGCAGGGCGGACCACTGGTGCACACCATCGCAGCAAAAGCCGTGTGCTTGAAGGAGGCCATGGAGCCGTCCTTCAAGGAGTACCAGAAGCAGATCGTGGCCAATGCCAAGGCCATGGCCGCGGCCATCGCCAAACGCGGATTCCGGATTGTGACTGGTGGAACCGACAATCACCTGTTCTTGATCGAGGTCCACTCCCGCGGCATTACCGGGAACGACGCCGAAAAGGCTCTGGACCGCGCGGGCATCACTGTGAACAAGAATTCCATTCCGTTCGATCCCTTGCCGCCCATGAAAGGTGGGGGAATCCGCTTGGGCAGCCCCTCTGTGACCACCCGTGGGATGCGCGAAGGGGAGATGGAGCAGCTCGGAGGCTGGATCGCCGACGTTTTGGCCAACATTGGCAGTGCCGAAATGGAGCAGCGCGTCCGCAAACAAGTTGCTGAACTTGCGGGACAATTCCCGATTTATGAAGCTCGCATGAAGGGCGGCAAAATCCACGCCGAACACGCCCGCGTTTAGCACAATTGGCATCCCTGCCGCTCCCGGTTGAAAAGACCGCGGCAACAAGGCGCGATGGCAGAGCGCAAGCTGGCCGAGTCCTACCGCTGAATTTGGAGGGCGGAATCGCAAATCGCGAGATGGTCCGAGAGCGAGCGCAAGGCACCTAAGGCACCTGTCCTATCTCGTTTGATTCCAACTCCAGTGCCGCTGGCCCAAGACTGTCCTCCTGGTCAGTAGATTCCGAATAAAAGGGCGCGTACGTTGATTGGTGACTGGGATGGGAACCGATCTCGTAACCGCGTTGCCCGCTGTTCCGCTCGCCGCCTGGCCGTGCGGGACATTTCTTCTGGATGGCCCGCAGGCGGAGTTGGCGCGAGTTTCCACCGCGCCGCGCGGGATCTTCCCAAATTCCTGGAAATCCTATTCTCCTGCAACCGCCAAGCGGCCGGCAGCCCAACGGCCCGCGCTGCGGTGGAATGAGGTGAGCCGATGATGGATACGGAAGCCTTCCGCGAATTCAAGACCGGACTTACACTCCTGCGAGACAACTACGCCAACAAAGCCCTGCCTCACATGCGCCGCGCGGTGGACCTGGAAAAAAACAATCCTTACTACATGTCCTACCTGGGTGTGGTGTTGGCGCGCTCCGAACAAAAGTGGGGTGAAGCGGAAAAGCTGTGCGACTCCGCCGTTCGAATGAAGCGAAATCAGGCGCAACTCTACTTGAATCTTGCTGAAGTGTACGCGACCGCCGGGCGGCGCGACGACGCCATGGAGGCGCTGCAAGCTGGGCTGAAATATGCGCGCCGCGACGTGCGGCTGACCATCGCTATGAACAAGCTTACGCAGCGCCGCTCCCCTATCCTGGCCTTCCTGGGGCGAAAGCATCCGCTGAACCGGCAGCTGGGAATATTGAGACACCGTGCACTGAGGATTTTCGGGCAGGCGTCCTAAATCCATCTCTCCACCCCCAAACACGAGAGCGGGCGTCCCGAACCCCTGGGACGCCCGTTCTTGTTTTAAGTCGATGAGTGGAATGGCTGACCGTCCCGTGTGCACTAACGAGGGGTGCGGGCACCAAAGTTATAAGTGTGTTGGATTCCCATTTCCATCAGGAGCTTGATCCCGATGCCGAACATGCCCGTAGGAAGAACGTCCCTGCGAACCACTTCCGCAAGGTACTCACGGTTCAAAGAAGCCGGATCGTGCGAATACGGCATAGTGACAAATAGCCGCATCCCGACCTCATAACCAGCCTCACTGGACTGGAAATAGACTCCGGAGCGGGAGAGGCTCATCGAGCCCCGCATGTCATCAAAGTGCTCCTTGCTCGGGTCGGAAGGCCGAATGCGCATGAGCTGCGTCATCTTGCAGCGGCGACTGCCCCGGCGCTCGGCATTGGAGCGCGGCTGCTTGGGAGAACCACCTGCTGGGAGCTTCTTGGTCATCGGGTCCTGCTGGGTCGCCATGTAAGGGTGCTCTCCGGAGAGATGCCGCTTTTTCTCCAAAAAGAGTGTAAGCCGAGGGCGACAATCAACCTATAGCGGAAACGTACCCTCCCGGAAGTAGGCCGTTCCGTGAGAATCGTAGTACGGAAGTACCACAAAGGAAAGACCAGCCTGTGTGGAAAAGGGCGGTGGGCCGATAGGGGACAGAAGGACTGGGGATAAGCAGTGCCAGATCTAGTATTCCGTTCTGCGTCGTTGCAGCAAGCGCACAGGTAGCTCGCAGCGCCCGGATCAGAGGGTAGGGTCGTGCGGAAACACCTTGCCAAACTCCGCGGCGCGACCGCGGCCCAACGCCACTATCTCAGGCCGTACTGGAAATAGATCACCGAGCCATCGTTTAGGGTGATGGCGTAGACGTACGTGTTGCCCGCCGCAAGATCGGCCGTAGTGATGTTGAAGATCCATTGCTGACTCGTGGGATCCCAGCGGAAAGCTGTGTCCGGGATGTCCGTTTCCACGACATCTTGAACTGAAGACGTAGCTGTGCCCTTCAAGATCTCGATAAGGAAGAAACTCGAGACAACTCCCGGCGTGCCAATTGATATTCCATTCGCGTCACAGACGCGGAACTTAGCAGGAACCGTCCGGCGTTGTTTGAACACGCTTGGGCCAGCCGGGTCAATGGGTGGCAGGATTTGGTGACCCGCCTCGCCGTCGCAACTGGTTCCGGCCGGCGCGTATTGTACGGTTTGAGTGAGCGCGGCGGAAGTGGCTCCGCTGAAATCGGCATCGCCGCTATACACGGCGGTTAGCGAGTGCGAGCCAACGGCGAGCGTCGAAAGAGTGAGAGTCGCAACGCCCGAGGAACTAAGCGCGGCTGTCCCGAGCGCGGTTGCACCATCCCGGAAAGCAACCGTACCCGTAGGTGTGCCCACGGCCGGGGGAACCGCGGCTACTTTGGCTGTTAGCACAACGGGCTGATTCAAAAGGGACGGATTGGGCGAGGAACTCAAGGTGACGAGTGCCGTTGTGTTGGTCACTGTCTCCGTTAGCGGCGCGGAAGTGCTGCCATTAAAGTTTCCGTCGCCCACATAGACGGCCGTGATGGAGTGCGAAGCGATCGAGAGCGAGCTCGACGTGAAAGTCGCTTGTCCTCCTGTGAGCGAGGCTGTGCCCAGCGCAGTGCCTCCATCCAGGAAGTCGACTGCCCCGGTTGGCGTGCCCGCGCCGGGAGCTACGGCTGCAACCGTCGCTGTGAAGGTGACTGGCTGAGCGAAAGCTGCTGGATTGGCGGAAGAGGCCACGCTCGTTGAGCTTGCCGCTTTATTCACGGCTTGCGTCACAGGCGCAGACGACGCCCCATTAAAGTTGCCGTCGCCGTTGTAAACGGCCGTAACCGAATGCGAACCCACGGCTAGTGATGACGTCGTGAACGATGCTTGCCCGTTGGTTATACCCGAAGTGCCCAGCGAAGTTGCCCCATCTTGGAAGGTGATCGTGCCTGTCAGGGAGCCAGCTCCGGGCGCAGCCGGAGCGACCGCCGCCGAAAAGATCACGCCCTGTCCGAACACACTCGGATTC
>QHZN01000246.1 GCA_003225365.1 Acidobacteriota bacterium | reverse complement strand
AGTCCATCATCGAAGCCGTACGGATATAGCACAAACCTGGCAAACGTCTCGCCAAACGTGATAGCATGGTGGTAATGGTGCCGGTGACCTTCGACCGCATCACGGTAACTCCTGGACGGTGTGACGGGAAACCTTGCATCCGCGGCCTTCGTATTCCAGTGCAGCTCATCCTGCGCCTCTTGTCGAGCGGCAAGACACCTGTAGCGATCATCGCCGATTATCCAGAACTGGAAGAGGCGGACATCAAACAGGCAATGGAATACGCCGCGTCCGTATCTCTTCACGTTGGGAGGTCTGACCATAACTCGACCGAGGGATCCACGCGTGCTTGCATTCAGCGCGCTTTTCCTAATTGCTGCGCTGTATGTGGTCGGTGTCGTGTCACACGGTGTGCTGCGCCACATCGTGCAAACCGCACCAGTCTGGCCAACCGTCATCCTTGGGCTGCGCGATTCGCGGTGGAGCAAATGGACCGCCTTGCCCTGTTTTATGTGTTGGCTCTTGTTAATGACCCTGATCTGGCTGTTTCTCCTGGGCTGGGCCCACGTCATTTCAGGCACATTCTCGCCCATTGAAATCGTAATGACAGTCGTTGTCGGTGCCTCGTCAGTCTTGGGGCTCGTCACGGGGCTGCGCATGCGGAGCGGCACCAGTGCCGCAGGCGCGGCTGTGGTGTGCCTCCTGATGCTCGTTGTGCAGCTTCTCGCCATAAGGGTGAGTTTCCTGCCAGGCATAGCGCACGATTGAGCAGTGCCCTGACGTACTACCGCGATGTTACTTACGACGGTCTCGAGATAAAGCGTCGTCGAATGCTCCGGAGCCCTTGGCGGTCACAACCTCTCGGCCCCGTCAAGTTTGCCGAGCGCACGATCGAAGGTGCCTAGCGGCAGGTGCCCGGCACTGCGGGCGACTTCAAGGACCAGGCAGTCGGAAAAACCAAGCCTGGCTTTTTTCCGGTAAACCTCAAGGGCGCGCGCCACCGTATCCGGGTCTTCGATCGCCAGATGCTGGTGCTTAAGAATCATCTCGACGGCCGTGGCGATCTCTCCGCGGCGAAGGCGGTAGACAGTCGCCAGTGCCCACACGGTTTCGACCAGCACCAGGTGCGAGATCCACGCCCCCTTTTCGACGAAGGCGTCGGCTGTGGCCGCTTGCTTCGCATCATCCCGGGCGACGAGCCGCACGAGCACGTTGGTGTCAACGGCGCGCATGGCGTCTCCGCAGGTGCCTCCGAATGCCTTCTTTCAGCTCTCTCAATGTTCTTCGCTTGGGGGGCGTCGAGAACAAGGCCCGGTGCAGGTCCTCGGATGTGTAGCGGCCCGCCCGGCGCACGACCACATGGCTGTCCTCCGTGTCCCACTCCAACACCGAGCCCGGCCCGATGCCGAGCTTCTGCCGGACCGCAGCCGGCACCGAAATCTGGCCCTGTGAAGTAAGCTTTGAATAAACAAGCGCCATACCGGAACATTACCACGGTAATGAGAGAAGGTCAAGCGGAGCTCATCATTACTCCCAGGGAAACCTGCCCCGCCGGCGGCTCCGATGCCGAGCGGCCACAAGGTTTTGACATGCACTAATCTCTTGGGTATAACCCTGTACAGGGCCAGCGATGCGGCTCCGACACATCCTCGGCGCGCTCCTTCTCTTGGCTTCCCTCCCCATCCTGGCGCGGGAAAAGGCCGCGGCATGGGTGCGTGTGGCGAGCCCGCACTTCACGATAGTTTCGAACGCCGGTGCCAAGCAGGCGCGTCACGTGGCCGGTCAGCTCGAGCGCATGCGGAGCGTTTTCCAACAAACCCTCTCGGGCGGCTCCGCCGACCCTGCAGCGCCCATCATCGTACTGGCCGCCAGAGACGACAAGACTTTCAGGACGCTGGTGCCCGAGGCTTGGCTCGCCAAAGGGCAGATGGAGCGCGCCGGGCAGTTCATCCGCGCCCCGGAGAAAAACTACGTTCTGTTGCGGCTCGACGCCGCGGGGGAAAACCCTTTCGCCGCCATCTATCACGAATACACCCACATCCTGATGCATCGAACGAACCTCGCCGTGCCTCTATGGCTCGACGAAGGCACCGCGGAGTTTTACGCCAACTCGAGGATCTACTCGGGCGAAGCCCAGCTCGGCCTTCCGGACAGGGACTACGGCGGGCTTCTCCGCCGCACCGCGCTACTCCCGCTCTCCACCCTTTTCGCCGTAGACTATTCCTCGCCCTACTACAACGAAGAAACGAAAGGCTCGATCTTTTACGCCGAATCGTGGGCGTTGACGCACCTGCTAATGGTTCGTGGTTTCGCCGAGCACCCGAGCCCGATTCAGAATTTTCTCAACCTAACCCGCTCGGGCGTCGAGCCCTTGGAAGCGGCGCGGCAGGCGTTTGGTGCCCCGGCCCAGCTTCAGAAAGACCTCGGGAACTATGTTCAACAAGGGGATTTCCATTTCTTTCGAGTGAAGGCCGCGACTGAAGTGGACGAAAACTCCTTTTCGGGCGATGTGCTGGCGCCCGGCGAATCGCTCGCCACGCTGGGCGACATCATGGTGGCCAACGGTCGCTTTCGCGATGCGCGCGCCGCGCTCGTCGAAGCCCTGCGCGATGACCCTCGGAACGCCGACGCGGCAACCGCCATGGGGTACCTCGAACTCCGAGAGAATCACCTCGAAGAGGCGCGCCGGTGGTTCAGCGAAGCCGTGCGGCTTGACGCCCGCAGCACTTACGCGCTCTATTACTACGCCACCATGCTGATGGAATCCTCCGAGGGTGGTCGGCCACCCGACGAGGTTGAAAAAAGCCTCCGCGCGGCCATCCAGATTGACCCAACTTTTGCTCCGGCCTCGAGCGCGCTCGCAACGTTCTACGCTCAGCGCGCCGAAAAACTCGAGGAAGCCGAGCGGCTGGGCGCTCGGGCCGTCGAGCTCGATCCTTCGATCCTGGCGTTTCGCCTGAACCTCGCGTTCGTCCTCCTGCGCAGGGACCGGCCCGGCGACGCTATTCGCGTCCTCGAGTCAGCCCTCAAGATCGTCAAAACCCCCGCGGAAACCGAGCAGGTCAACATGCGGCTTGAGAGCGCGCGCCGCTTTCAAGAGGCCCTCGCCAGTCGCCGGGCACTACCGCCCCAGAACCCGGAAGTCTCGCCCCCGGCGCTCCGACGGCACAGCGAGGAAATCTCGCCCCCTGTGCTCAGAAGGCGCAGCGGAGAATCGCCGCCGGAAAAGTCAGGAAGCACGCCGGCGGCGCCCGGGAAATCGCCTCCAGCGCGCGGCCCACGCGACATGTTGGATGGCACCATTACTGAGGTCACTTGCTCGCTCCCGACACATATGGACTTAACCCTCGCCAGCAGCGCGGGGAAGTTTCATCTCCATTCCGAGGATTATCTCAAGGTCGAGTACAGCGCCGTGGGCTTTGAGCCGGCCGGGGAGCTCGTTCCCTGCACAGGCCTTCGTGGCCGCCGCGCTCGAGTCTTCTTCTACGACCTCAAGGGCCGGCCGAACGAAGGTGACCTGATTTCGGTCGAGTTAAGGAAGTAAGTGCTCGGATTATTGGCCCCCCGAGGGCGGGCTCACACGCTTGATCAGGTCTGCGGAATACAGTGACAACGGCCGACCTAGAAATGAAGTACAGAACTTGGTGCAAATGAGCCAAGTTTTTATGCGCGTTTTTTGCATATTTATACATGCTTGTCGGGCAGGGGCGAAGCCCCGTTAGTGTAGTGCGTCGAGAGTCGCGGTGCATATGATTGTCAGAGTGAGCGCTGTAGCGGCGGGCTTTAGCCCGGCATGTGCCGCCGTTAAGGGCGGCGCTACAGGTACCCATAATTGCGACTCACTACTCTAGCGCCGCTGTCCCGCCGGCGGGCCAAAGCGCCCTGTCGCTTCGCAACCCGGTCCGTTTTTTGACAGCCTCCCTCTGCTGTGTAAAGATAAGCGCGGGGTGCCGCCTTGCGCCGTGAGACTTTAAGCCGCTGGATACTCGCGCTCTTCCTACTCCTGCTTATCTTCGGTCCGCTATTCTCAAACGGACTCGACCTCATTGTTGATTGGCTTTGGTTCAAGCAGGAAAGCTACCGGGTCATCTTCACGACGATTCTCAAAGCTCAAATCGCGCTGAGCGGCTACGCGGGTGTCGGGTTCATGGCCGTGCTCGCGGTGAACTTGCTCATCGCTCGGGCCCTCTCGCGCCGAAATCGCTTCCGAGTCTATGACGAACTTGCGGAAATTCCCGTGCTTGGGCGCCTGGGCTCACTTTTTCGCGGGGCTGTCTGGATTGCTGTGCTCCTGGTCGGCTATTTCGTCGGCCAGTGGGCGATGCTGCACTCGCAGGACTATTTGCTCGCCATGAACAGCCGCGCCACCGGCACCAAAGACCCGCTGTTCGACATCGACCTGGGCTTTTACCTCTTTCAACTTTCTTTCCGGTGGTTCCTTTATCACCTCGCGATGGTAACGACCATTGCTTCGGCGATCAGCGCCGTATTCATGTATCTTATCGAAGGCGGCGTTTGGGTGACGCCGCGCGGGACGACCGTGGCGCCGGCCGCCCGGTCGCACCTGCTGGTCCTCGGAGGATTGCTCTTCGTCCTCCTGGCTTACCGTTTCCA
>QHZN01000245.1 GCA_003225365.1 Acidobacteriota bacterium | reverse complement strand
TAATACTGGCATCCTCGGTTATGGGGGCTCTTGGCTGGTTAGATGACGGCGCCGGCTCCTTCGACCGAGTAGCCTTGGTTGCTGAGGGAATGGGAAGACTAGGGCCGTTCCAACTATTTGGGCCAAATGACGGTCCAAGGATCAGACGCGAACACGGAAAAGGCATTTTCGAGGGGATTGCTCGAGCAAGTTGGAACGGGACCAGAGCGTGGGCCGCCCTGCACAAACTCGATGTATGTGCGTCTGTCGGCAGGCGGGTCAGTAACAACCCCAGGTGGTCGATCTCCCAGATCTCCCAAGGCGGTGACCTGTCCTAGCTACTCCCCGAACTGAACCCGGTCGCCAAGGGCTAGAGGTACAGGGTGGAACATGCCTACCCCAGTCGAGCTCAGGCTTCGAGGTTGCCAGCCTAATTCTTTAGCGCCTGCGGCCGTAACCACTGTAAACACATGCACTTACGGTTCTTGCCGGTCAAGGCTCGCCTGGCGCACCCTAGCCGCCAAAGTCAAAAACGGGGTACTACTCTCGGCGTGGTACGCCTAGCCCAACCACAAAGGTACAGCTGGCCCATTGGCCATTGCACTCGCAAAGTCCAAATTTGTGGGTGTGGCACAGGAGTTCCAAAATGAAAAGAATGACGAGGCGGGCTCAGGGATTCAGCCTGCTTGAATTGGTTGTGGTCCTGGCAATTATGTTGATCGTCTTCAGCATGTCTATCATTGGTGTGCAGGCTGCTCTGCGTTCTTACCGGGCGTCGGGGGATGCGACCGCGTTGACCGAAGTCCTTTCTTTGACTCGCATGCGGGCGGCCGAGAGCAATACGCACGCACGGCTAAACTGCAGCCTGACGACAAGTTTCTGTCAGGTGGAAATCCTCAACCGGACGACCAACTCCTACCAGAATGATACGTCAGCCTACTCCCTCTCGAGCGGGAGCTCGTTTAATCTCGATGGGATCGGCGCGCCCCCGAACGGCACCCAGAACGCCCTGTCGCAGGCTTCGCCGTGCTTGGACAATGGAGGGGTTAACATCGGCAACACTGCCTGTATTGTCTTCAATTCGCGAGGCATCCCCATTGATGCCACGACATTGGCGCCCACGAGGAGTGACGCGCTGTACTTGGCCAATGGAACCAATTCCTTGGCCGTCACGCTGTCGCCGACGGGGGCCGTTTCTTTGTGGCAAAACTCTCAAGGGTCCTGGAAAGCTTACTGAGGAGGCGCAGCGGCCATGAACAAGGTTCGTCGGAATACATTCCTAAGGAACCAGCAGGGTGTCGGCCTGATCGAGACGATGATCGCGGCCGTGGTCCTCCTGGTCGGGGTCATGGCGGTAATGGCTCTTTTTGCCGTTGCGGTGGCGCAAAACAAGGCGCAGGGCGATTACGGCACTCAGGTGACTACTTTCGGCCAAGACAAGTTGGAGCAACTCCGCTCGCTGCCGAACTTCAACGACCCAGGCCTGTGCGGGGCCATGGCCGCCAATGTCACTTGCGGTGGCGTGGACCCAGCCAACCCCCAAGCGGGTTATGTGGATTATCTCAGTCCCACCGGTGTGGTGGTCGGCGGAGCCGCGCAGGCTACATTTACACGCCAGTGGCAGATCGACACGGACGCCACCGGCAGGATCAAAACGATCACTGTTCAGACAACTGCGCCGGCCGTGGCAAATCAGACGGCACCGATAACGATCTTGACCACGTTCAAGAGTAAAGATGGTTTCTAGGATTCAACCATGAGAAAACAGAAAAAACACTCAGGTTTCTCGCTTCTCGAATTGCTGGTCAGCGTAGCGGTCATGCTCATCATAATGGGCGCGGCCCTGACGTTCCTGGCCAAGGATGAACAGGTATATCAGGGCACCCAGGTGGTGGCGAACCTGCATCAAGGCGTGCGCAGCGCTTTGGAGTTGGCCAGCCAGGAAATCGGGCAAGCCGGGTATCTTGGCTCGGCCGAAGGCCAGCGTCAGATAACCTCGAATGTGATCGGCAGCCCGTTGTTGCAAACGGTGTCGGTGAGTTCAACGAATTCTTTGTTCATAGGAGAAAAATTGCTGGTAGACACTGGCGCGAATCAAGAGATGGTCACCGTGACCGGTGTGATCGGCTCCAGTGTCTCCGGGATCTTCACCAGGAGCCATACGGCGAACACCACACAGGTGGCCGAGGAAGGCGCCTTCGGCACAGGTGTGCTATCCGGTTCCACAGCGACCACATTGCAGATGTTTGGTGACATCAACAGCGACGGCACACTGGTCTATGAGGAGTACACGTGCGATGCCGGAGCAGGCACGCTCACACGGTCCACTACGCCAATCAATTCGCCAACCAAAAACGCCCCGGATGTCTTGCTCAGCAACCTGGTCGCAAACCCGGGCGGCACGCCGTGCTTCCAGTACCAAACGGCCCACTTTAACGGGACGGCGTACGTCACCAGGGTCACGGTAACGCTCACGGGCCAGGAAGCGGCCGCTGAAATCGAAACCAACACGAGGCGGACGCTGACGTCCTCTTTGACGGTTGCGCCGCACAATGTCTTGATGGCACTGGCGCTGGCGCAAGCCAGTCCCGCAGTAACGGATCGGCTGCAACCCACCCCGCCGGGCTTACCATTGCCATGATCCTGAAACCAATCGCCAACAACGGCATAACGCCGAAGAAAGGCAATGCAATGAAACAGTTAAACCACAAGGGGAATACGCAGCGCGGCGTCGCGCTGATTATCGCGCTGCTGACCCTGCTCATGCTGAGCGTTCTGGCCGCAGCCATCCTCTTTGTCACCCAAACGGAAGTGTGGGCCACCTACAACTACCGGCGGGACGCGCAGTCGCGCTACTTGGCGGAAGCCGGGGCGCAGCGCGCGGCCGATTGGCTTTCCAACACTTATGTTAAGCCTGCCGCTGCGCCCTGGGACGCCACCAAGGAGCCGGTCCAGTGGAACGGCACCAACGTGGTTCTTGCCGGCATCACCGGCCATGCCACAAATTACCCTGACGCCGCCACGCAGGCGACTTATTCCAACGCGCTGAGCAATCAGCAAGTAACCGTCGGCGAAGTTACGGGCACGTATTCGGCCGACGCCACGCTGGTAACGTTCCCTTCAGGCGGCAGCATGGTGGAAGCCTGGCGGATCACTTCTCAAGGCAGCATACCTGGAGTCCAAGCTTCCAACGTGGAGGTCAAGGTAACGATCGAACGGCAAAACCAGTCATTACTCTCATTCGCCGTTTTCGGGACAGGGAACTCTTGCGGTGACCTGACAATCTCGGGAGGAGCTTACACAGACAGCTTTGATTCCAGCCAGGGGACTTACACGTCAACCAAGTTAGACAGCGGCGGGAATGTGGGTTCCAACGGAAACGTCACCCTCAACGGAGTCACCACGGAGGTCAATGGGACGATTTCGGTCTTAGAGCCGAACGTGGGGACTTGCAGCGCCGCGAACGACGTAACCAATTCGGCCGGCCCCGGGGCCTACCAGGCGATCACCCAACTGCCAAACCCACAAGTATTTCCAAACCCGCCGGCAATTAGCCCCGCTCCGCCGACGAGCAACCAGAATTACACCGCCGATACGACTCTTCCGCCCGGGGACTATGGCAACGTCAACATGAGCGGGAACAAGACTCTTACACTGTCACCGGGTACGTACAACCTCAACAGCCTGGTGCTCAGCGGAAATTCGGCTCTGCAGATTTCGCCTCCGGGCCAGGTGATTATAAACATCGAAGGCACGGGCGCGTCTAAGGCAGTGGACTTGAGCGGCGGAACAATTACCAATACAACAGACGTGCCGTTCAACATGCAGATCAACTATGCGGGCAGCCAGCCCATAGATCTGTCGGGCGGCTCGGGCAGTTACGCAGTCGTCTACGCTCCCAATTCCCCCATTACGATCAGCGGCGGCGGCGCATGGTATGGCGCAATTCTCGGCAAGAGCTTCACGGACTCTGGAGGCAGCGCCGTCCACTATGACCGCGCGTTGCTGAAGCAGTTGCTGCAGACAGGCCCCTTCCGCTCCACATCCTATAGCCGAAGCAAGTTCTAGCTCGTTGCGCAGGACTTCGCCGCAGGGCAGCGGCTGCGGTTGATTAATCTGACCAACCAAAATTCGTGCGAAGCTGTCCCCGTTTGGTGCCGGGGCGAAGGCCCGAAGGGTTGGGAAGTGGGCCTTGAACTTCAGGAACCTGACCCCGGATTCTGGAGGCACGACTTCTAGCGCTGAAAGGTGATGGCCAGAGGGAAGCTGACGCTGACGGGCTTCCCGCCAGCTTTGGGGATGGTGGTCTTCCAGTTTTTGGAGGCATCCTTGGCCTTCTTGAAGAAATCTTTATCCACGTTTCCGTCCTTGTCGACCTTCACTTTGCCGCTCGGGTCAACGAACACGATGAGGCGCAGCGTATAGGGCAGCTTTCCCGGCTGACTTGCAGACCCCGGAAATTCCACGGTCGGCGTCTCCAGCCATTGCAGGGAAACATCCGCATCTAATTGTGCGCAAGAGACGCTCTGTGAATTAGCCGCCGCAGGAGCGCCGGTCCGGCCGCCGGCACACGAGATGGGAGGCACAAACATCTTTCCGGGCCCCATGGACTTCGTCAGCTCTTGCATCGCGGCGGGAATCGTCTTGTCCACATAGGCCTGTGCCAGGTC
>QHZN01000244.1 GCA_003225365.1 Acidobacteriota bacterium | reverse complement strand
CGTCTGAGCGGCCCATTCGAGGATTACTGCGAGAACCGCCATGCCCGCGCTGCCTGATCCTCACAAATTTGTCGCGCACCCTATCGAACTGACAGCCCAAACCGCTAGAACGCGGCAAGTCACGATTGGCAGCGGTCACGTAATTGCTGGGCGTGGGGATTAAAGCGAGGATTTATATGGTGCGGCCTTCCGTTACCGGGAAAGAAACCCCAGCATGAGGTTGCATATTAAAGGCCGATGTCTCAATTAGATGCAACGACCTCGAGGGTCTGCGTCCGTTGGCGCTCTCATTAGGTCAAAGGTTTCCCGTTAGGAATGGGGGCTGGAATCGTGGAACGGCTAGTGCCGTTCCAAACTATCTGGGGCTGTGGGTTTCGACGCGCGAATTTCGGACTTTCAGGTGGTTGCCGACTTCCGATATAGGGGCGAGTCTTAGACCCGCCCCTACTTTCGGAACTTACGGCAGAAGTTTTCTCATGCCCTCTATGAAAGTCTCGATATTACCAATCCGTTGCTCCATGTTGGAATGCCACTCGTCAGAATAGAGTGGGTTGCAGATGTCCGTTAGCGGCGGATCCTCGAGCAGCACCCTGGTTCGATGGAAGTCCTCGAATACCGCCGTGGCCTGTTTTCTCACCGCCCTGATTGCTTCGTTGTCTGAGCTTCCAAACATTTCACCCCCCCGCTTCTGATTTTTGACTTCACGCTTCCCCGTGCACCAATCACGGTCCGAAAAAATCGTCAGGGCCGCCGGACGACGGACCGCAACGACTCTCGAGCGGCGCTTTCGTCGCGCCCTTGCTTGCCTGCACACGATCAGCGCCGGGGGCCCAATTACCAGCCCGGCGCAGATAGCAAAGAACGCCACTACCCATCAGCGGGAAGCCTGCGCGGAATTCTGCCTCCCGATGGCTGCGAGCTCGCTTTCGATGACCTTCTCGAAATCCGCTTCGGGCTGGGCGCCGTTCACAAAAACTCCGTTAATGAAAAAGCCCGGGGTCCCGGAAACTCCAGCTCTGGTGCCGTCCTGAAAATCCTGCTCAATCTGAGCCTTGAACTTGCTCCCTGTCAGGCAAGACCGGAATGATTCCTGATTCAGGCCCAAGCTGCGGGCCGTTTCCAACAGGCTAGGCTCATTGAGTTTTGTCTGGTCCGCGTACATTGCATCATGAAACTCCCAGAACTTCCCCTGTTCCCCAGCGCAGCGGCCAGCTTCCGCAGCGATCTGCGCATTGGGGTGCAGCGTCTGCAAAGGGAAATCCCGGAAGGCCAGCTTCACCCGGCCTTTATACTTGGCAAGCAAGTCCTTCAGTGTAGGTTCCGCCCGCTGGCAGTAGGGGCACTGGAAATCTGAGAATTCGACGATGGTGATGGGAGCCTTAGCGTCTCCTCTAACACGGGCCGGGTCGTAGCCCACTTCGACTGAAGGCATCTGAAGGAGAATGGAGATATCGGCCTTGTCGCGCAATGAGTTCACATACTTTTCGCGGGCCTGTTGAATCTCGGAGGTCTTCAGAAGCTGTTTCACCTGCGTTTTGATCTGATCGAAAGGCAATGTGGTCTGGCTCTTAACTGCAAGATAATACCCTTTGGCTTCGTCGTCCGAAGGATCAGCAATCTTGGAGTCAGCTTCCTGCTTAAGGAGCTCCTCGGCGGTAAGGCCCCTCTTTTTGGCTTCGGCGTCGACGATTTTCTTGTGAATTAGTTTATCCAGCGCGTCGCTTTTCGCTTTATATTCCTGCTTGCCCAACTCGAGCAAACTCGGCCCGGCCACGGACATTAAGTCCTGCTCGTAAATCGGCTGCCCTTCTACGGTAGCTATAAGGCTTAGGTTTACAGGCAGAGAAGTATTAATACCACAGAATGTAGTTTTGTTCAATCTCATACCTGCCTGGCGGCGACCTTTACCTCGGTCCTTTGGACGAATTGCGTCCCTTGGTTGGCGTCCGCCCGTGTGCCGGCGAAGTCTTTAGGTCCCTGCTTTTCCCCGAGGCTCCGTTTTCTCGTCAGGCCGCAGTCCGTGTTTTGGCTTCCAGGCCTCTGCCAGCGCCTTGCCCTTTGCGGCCTGGCCCGCGGTCATTTGTCGTTCCGCGGCACGGAGCTCGTTCTGATAAAATTCTAAATTCTTCTCAGCGGCCAGCCGCAGCCACATATCGGCCTGAACCGGGTCGCGCCGAAGTTCCTCACTGCCGTCCAAGTAGGCCTTGCCGAGAAACAACTGGGCATCTTGGTTCCCTTGCTCCGCGGAAAGCCGCAGCCACTTCAGTCCTTCAGAGATGTCCCTGTGGGGCAACAGATAGAACGAGCCCAGGAAGAATTGAGCGTTGGCGTTGCCCTGGGCGGCGGACGCTTTGAACCACTTGATTGCCTGGTCGGGGTCCTTCAGAACGCCCTGGCCCATCAAATACATCCTCCCAAGATCGAACTGGGCTTCCGCATTCCCTTGCTCGGCCAGAGGAGCAAGTTCCTTGAGCGCGGTCGCGTAGTCCTTTTGCTCATAAGCGCGGTTGGCGGACGCGAGATCTGCCCCTGCGGATAGGCCCGCGCAAAGCAGGATTGTTAAAGCGCAAAGCGAGAAGCGCTGGAGCCACGAATGCATTTTGATTCCCTCCGTTTGGTTTAAATCTTGGCGGCACTGCACTTGCGCAAATGCCGCGCTAAAGCCTGTCGGGGCAGCCCGGCGCTGCCCAAGAGTTGAAGTCAGGCCTCAAGCCGGGTGGGCCTGAGACCTGACTCGCAGTTTACAGACATCGTCATTGCTAGTTAATCGAGTTGAAGTGGAAAATCTTATTCTGTTGGACGGTTAAGTTCACAGGACCCACGCAGGTCAACGACTCACTTAACCCGGTGTTCCCGAGAGAGGCTTGCCAATTAGCCGTGATGCCGTAGGTGCCGGATGACAGCGCGGCGCAGCTACTCGCACCTGCCGCCGCCGGGGAACCCACGATCCAATCGAAGCTATGAGCCGAAACCGTGCTCTCGCTAAAGTTGAAGAAGCAGCCTGCCGCGGTTGTCACGCCTCCGACTTGGTTAGGATTAGCAACCACCGTGCACAAGTTGCCGAGTACGGTAAACAGGTTGCTGCTGATTTGGATGTACCGAGCAGCGTAGGTGACGCTGAAGTTCGGGGTGACGCAAGGAGTGGGTTGGCCGCCTATCCCGTTAGCAGTTACGGAAAAGTCCACCCCTGCGTACGCCGAGCTGGTTCCCACGTCGATCGTGCTGTTCTTCTGCAGGCTGACGTCAGTCAGAAGACCGACCACCGCCGAAGGCCTGACAACGAACACGTTGCCTAAGCCGCTGCTGGTCTTTATGGCGGCGCCGAGGGTACCCGAGCAACCCCCGGTGCACACACCGGTGGTGCAACTCTGGCCCGTCGAGCAATCAGCATCGCTCGAGCACGATGTAGCACATATGCCCAAGTGCGTGGTGGCGTCAATATTTACGCAGGTGCCGCCGATTGCCGAACAGTCGGCGTCGGCCGCGCAAGTGCCAGCACTGCAGGTTGTTCCCCCCGTGATTTGGCCGTTATTCTTGTTCAGTTGGCAGTGAGTTGTGCCCGTATTTCCGTAGGTGAAGTTCCCGCTGCTTTGGGCCAGCGCCAAGCTCGTACACCCTAGAACTGCAGCCAGGACAACGATTACTCCAAAAACATGCTTTCTTTTCATAACTTCCTCCTTGGAATTTTTTGAATTTTTCAAAGCCACGAACTACCTGGGAAACATACGGGACCTGTGCTAGTGAATCCTCCCGTCTGCAAGTATTTTCATAAAATGCAAGATAAATGGCCAAAATTACCACTACCCCTAGACCAACTTATCTTTCAGGCCAGCCATCTGTGCATTGGTTTGCAGTTTGCAGTAGGCGAATGTGGTTTGTAAACTGACTTGTAGTACAGGCATATAATACCAATACGTGGGGTGAATAAGCTAGGTGTAACGCTGTACTGATATCATCATAAAACTGTATCTACAATGCATGAAACACTTGACAAATTGTCGAAAGCGCGCTAGACTGTTGGACTGACATTGACTCAAATGGATCGGGAACACCCCCATACGTCCCGCGATGAGGATATAAGCTGTCCTCCCGACCGGGTTGTGGTATGCCTCGCCGTCAACCACCCATTGGTCGAGCGCTATCTGGCTGAGATCATGAAGAAAACAAAGGGGCTAATGCCGTTGGACCTGAGGGAGTTCCAGCAAGACACCCAAAACCGTCCGCCGCCGCAGGTACTCGTGCTCGATCTATCGACCGCCACCACACCCCTCGCCCAGTGGGTGAGGGCCCTGAGGACGAGCTTTCCCGCATGCAAATTTCTGAGCCTCGGAAGCGACGCCTCGGAATCCGCCATCCTCAAGCTTCTTTTCCTCGGCATTCATGGTTTCCTGAGTTACGATCAAGCCGAAACCTCGCTGGTTGCCGCAGTGAGATCCCTAGCGGCTGGAAACGTATGGGCACCGCGCCAAGTCCTCCAGCGATACGTTGAAGTCTCCTCTCAAATGCTCCAGACGGGTCCAAAGCCAAGCGGAAGTTTGACCAAACGTGAGGGTGAGATTATGGGCCTACTCTTCAGACGGCTCGCCAATAAGGAAATTGCGGCCGCCCTGAATATCAGCGAAAGCACGGTGAAATTCCACATCGCCAATATCTTCGGAAAATTTCAGGTTCACGACCGGAGTTCCCTCCAAGAAAGGCTCGAACAGCAGCGATACTTGGAACATTCCCTTGCGCCTGGACCTGCCTAATCCCTCCTGAAGGCTTCTACCAATCCGTCCGCCCCTCCTCAGGATTATTGTCATTTGTTCTCCGTAAGGCAGACGCTTCGTTTGTCGGCTATCCCTCTGAACCGTGGGAGAACAGAGGGGCCTTCAAGCGTTGACGAGATTTCCGGCGCTGTGATATCACTCGCTTCAGCGAAAGCTCGAGGCGGTCTGATTTCGCGGTGGTGGAACATTGGCAGGAAAAATTGTCCGCATTGGCGTTCTGGGCGCGGGGTTTGTGGCGGAGTTCTATCTCCAGGGCTTGCGGGACGTCCCCGGCCAGGAAGTGTCGCTGGTCTACTCCCGCGGAGAAGCGTCCGCGCAAAAATTCAGCCGCCGCTGGGCGATCGGCGAGGGGACGACAGATCTCGACCGCGCCATCGCGCGCGACGACATTGACCTTTACCTGATCGCCCTCCCGAATTTCTTGCACAAGGAAGTCGCACTGAAGCTCGCACGCGCCCGCCGGAACCAGGTGTGCACAAAGCCCCTGGGGAGGAACGGCGAAGAGGCGCGCGCCATGCTCTATGCCGCCGAGGACTCAGCCGCCATGCACGGGTACGCCGAGACGGAGGTCTTTGCGCCGGCGGTGGTCCGCGCCCACGCGATTATCTCCTCCGGCGCACTCGGCAGAGTGCTTTGGGTCCGCTCGCGCGAGTCCCACTTCGGTCCCCACTCCTCGTGGTTTTGGGAACCGGAGCTCGCGGGCGGCGGGGCGCTGATTGACATGGGCTGCCATTGCATTGAGGCGGCGCGGTACTTTTTCGGCAAGGAGTTGAAGCCCGTCGAAGTGATGGCTTGGTGCGCGACTCTCTTCCATAAGACCGAAGCGGAAGACAACACGCTTGCCGTCATCCGATTTGAAGACGGAAGGATCGCGCACCTGGAGGTGAGCTGGACGGCACGCGGCGGCCTCGACCTCAGGAACGAAGTCCACGGCACGGACGGCGCCCTCTTCACCGACGTCACGCGCGGGACGCCCCTCGAGGCCTTCTCCCTTCGCCCGGCGGGCTATGTCGTCGAGAAAGCCGACCTCGATCAGGGCTGGGTGAAGCCCGTTTCGGAAGAAGCCTTCACTTACGGCTACCAGGGCGAAATGAAGCATTTCGTCGAATGCGTGCGCGATGGCAAGACGCCCCGCGAAACTTACGCGGATGGCGCGGTCGTCAACGCGGTGATTGACGCGGCGTACCGGTCCGCCCAAAGCCGGCGCTGGGAACCCGTGCAATTGTGAAACTCAAGGTTTATGTCACCCGAAAATTCCCGCAGGCCGCGCTGGACCTGCTCGCCTCGCGCTGTGAGGTCGGCGCCTACGAAGAAGACGGGCCGCTGCCAGAAGAAGAGTTGCTTCGCGCCGTGCCGCTTATCGAAGGCCTGCTCGTGGCCGGCTCGCGCATCTCCTCGCGAGTTCTCGAGCAGGCGCCGAAGCTTCGCGCCATTTCGAATGCCAGCGTCGGCTACGACAATCTGGACCTCGCCGCGTGCACGGCGCGCCGTATCCCGGTGACGAGCACGGCCGGAGCGCTTGAGGAGACCACTGCCGACTTGGCGTTTGCCTTGCTGCTGGCCGTGGCGCGGCGCGTGGTCGAAGGTGACCGATACGTCCGGGAGGGCCGCTGGGACCGCTGGCAATTCAATTTGCTCCACGGGAGGGACGTTTTCGCGAAGACCCTCGGCCTTTATGGGTTCGGGCACATCGCGCAGGGGATGGCACGCCGCGGCCGGGGCTTTTCGATGCGAATGCTCTACCACTCTCGGCATCGCGCCCCGCGGAGCGTGGAAGAGGAGCTTGGCGCGGAGTGCGTGGACCGCGAGACTCTGATCGGCGAGTCCGATTTCTTGACCCTCCACGTTCCCCTTACGACCGAAACGCATCATCTGATGGGCCCGCCTGAATTCCGCCGCATGAAGCCCACGGCTTTCCTGATCAACGCGGCTCGCGGGAAAGTGGTGGACGAGGAGGCGCTCGTCGAAGCGCTACGCGAGAAAAGAATTGCCGGCGCAGGGCTCGACGTTTTCGAAAACGAACCCAAAGTGCATCCTGGGCTCCTCTCCCTGCCGAACGTCGTCTTGATGCCGCACGTCGGCAGCGCCACGGGCGAAACACGCCTCCGCATGGCCATACTCGCGGCCCAAAACCTTCTGGATTTGCTCGCCGGCCGGCGGCCGAAGAACCTTCTCAACCCAGAGGTCTTCGAGACCCGTGGAGGAACCACTGGTCCGGATTGTTAGGATTCCGTGCAGGGGCAACGTGTATGCGATTGGCAAACTAGCGCCCCCCGCGCCGCCACCGTGGGGCCTTATGTCGACTTGTTCTGAAGGAAATCGAATTTCTTCACTTTCCTTGACGGGACCATCCTACGAACAAGCGACGAATCCACCTGAAGGGCGGCTGCAATCTCGTCTGATGAGGAGCCGAGCTTATCAGCAAAAGCACGAGCAAGCGCTTGATTTCGTCGGTGCCCGCATCGTCAATCTTCTTCTTCATCATCGCCTCCACAAGATAGCCCAGCTTTATTTCAAGGTATTCGGACGGGCAGACCGCGTTGTTCCAAGTGGGATATGAGACGAGGAATATCGGCGTGCATTTGGTCGATCCTCGCTCGGTCCGGCTCGTTAGGAAAGTTCATATGCCCGACAAGATTCCGGGGAATCCTAATCTCCTCTATTCTGGCCGCCCAGTGGTCAATATCCGGAACCAAAGGCAGAAGAAGGTTGCTGTTCGCCAGGATTATTTTGTTAAGGTCGGACAGAAAGACGAAGTAAATTGGGTGTCCTCCTGCCGGTGTGTGCTGCGGCTTCTGAAGATACTGCTGTTTAAATCGCTCGGCATTCTTCCGTATCCCCTCGTCTACCGCGATATCCCCCCATTGCGGCTTGATCTGAACAGACAACGCCGAGTGGATAAATGTCCGAAGGATGTTCTCGACCGCGTAAAGCTTCCAGTATGAGCGGCGGCCAATGAATCTGCCGCACCGTTCAATGCGGACGAAGTTAAACGAATAGTTGCGAAAGTCCCGAGTCAGGGGCATTATTTTTTTCTCCTCCTGTTTTTCTTACGGGACTCGTAGAGGTGTTGCGCTACCACCTGGGAAGAGGTCTGTAGGAGGTCCGCGATTTCGACGTTTGAAAATCCGGCCAGACTTAGCCTGATTACTTTCTCCCTCTGGCTGGTTCCCTTCATCGACTCGAGCAGCAAGATCGCCAAGAGGCGCTCGGTTCTGTCGGTTACTGTGCTCATCATCGCCCCCTCCGGCTCGTGCGTGTGCGCAGATTGGAAGTAACCGTTCGAATTGTCCCTTCGGTCGTGTTCATAATTTCGGCGATAGTCTTGTTGTCGAGGCCAGCCATTTTTAGCGCCCGCGCCCCCTCCGTGATGCTTCTGTCCGAAGACACGAGAAGACCCAGTAAGTTTATGACTAAATCGAGCCGCTCCTTTACGTCAGTGAGCAGCCGCACGTCGATCGGCGTCTTCATCCCAAGCCTCCGTCTTTGGGTTCTTTATCCTCGGGCGTTATACGCAAAGCGAAGTGTAGCACACCAGGTAATCTATCTTTCTCGAGAAAATTCCCCACGGTAGTGAGCAGCCGTTTGCCGTGCTGGAGAGGCGCGTTGCCCACATTGGCTGGGAAGGGGCTATACTGCTTTCGCCGAGACGCATTGGATGCCATGACCGAACCGGGCGCCACTAAAATCGTCGAAAGAAGGCCGTCTTATTCCGAGGGCAAAGCCCTTGCCCGCCAAATTTTCCACGAGACGATGGCCGCGATCGAGGTGGGCGGCGCACTGCGCACTAAGGTCAAGCGCGAAGGGAGGGCGCTGGTGATGGGCGGCCTGTCGCTGCCCCTATTGCGCCCGCCGCGCGTCGTGGCCGTCGGCAAGGCCGCCAATCGAATGGCGGAGGCCCTTTCCGAGATCCTCGATTGGCAGGTGGACGCGGGACTCTCCGTGGCCCCGTCACCGCCCGCCCGCATACTCGACCGATTCGAATATATTGTGGGCGGCCACCCTTATCCCAACCCCGGCAGCTCCGCAGGCGCGGAGGCGGCGCTGGAGATGGTTTCCGGACTCGCGGCGGATGATTTCGTCATCTACCTGATTTCCGGCGGCGGCTCGGCCCTCTTCGAGAAGCCTTTCGACCCGGAGATTACGTTCGCCGACCTCGCCGAATTCTATCGCGTGCTGGTGACTTGTGGCTTGCCCATCCAAGACATGAACGTGCTTCGGAAGCACATCTCCGAAGTAAAAGGCGGTCAGCTCGCCGTGCGCGCCTACCCCGCGCGCCAATTGACGATCTTCATCTCCGACGTGCCCGAGCACCTCCCCTCCACGGTCGCTTCCGGGCCCACGATGGCGGATGAATCCACGGTGGACGATTGCTTAGCGCTCGCGGAACGGCACGGTTTGACAGCAAAGTTTCCGTCGGCCATCCGAAAGCATTTTGAGGAACGCACGCTTACGGAAACGCCCAAGCCGAATGACGAGCGTTTCATCCACTCGCGCTTTTTCTGCCTGCTCTCAAACCGCGACGCCGTGGCATCAGCAAAGGCCGCGGCAGAGAGAGCGGGGTTTGTCGCGGAAATCGATGCCAATGGCTGGGACGCGGATTATCGCCAGGTAGCGGAAGCCAACTTGCAATCGCTTACCGCGCTCGCCAGGTTCCACCCGGCGGAGCCCGTTTGTGTGGTAGTCGGAGGCGAGGTGACATGCCCCGTGACCGGACCCGGGACAGGAGGGCGAAACCAGGCCTTCGTGCTTTACGCGGCAGGACTTATCAGCGCACAGAAACGAGTGGTGTTGAGCGCGGGGACCGACGGACGGGACGGGAATAGCCCTTCGAGTGGCGCCCTAGCCGACGGGCAAACCTTGACGCGCGCCCAAACTCATGGCCTCGACGCGGGCCGCTATTTGGCCGAAAGCGACTCGTATCACTTTTTCCGCACGCTCGGTGATACGATCGAAACCGGCTTCACGGAAAATAACGTCCGCGACGTTCGGCTCTGGATGCATTTCCCAAGTTGAGAGTCGAAAGTTGAAAGGTAGGCGGACAGAGCGCTTTCGGCTCCAACTCAAAATCGTTATAATTTCGACCTTCGACTTTCGACCTTCGACCCCTTTGGAAGGAGCAACTATGCCCGAGACAATCGGATTTATAGGCACAGGCATCATGGGCCAGCCAATGGCCTTAAATCTTCTGAAAGGCGGCCACCGGGTGAGCGTTTATAACCGCACCAGGGCGAAGACCGGGGCGCTCGAGCAGGCCGGCGCCCGAGTGGCGGCGTCGCCCGCCGAGGCCGCACGCGGGGCGAGCGTGGTGATGACGATCGTCAGCGACTCCGCGGCGATTGAAGAAGTGGTCCTCGGGAAGAGCGGCCTCATCGAAACCATCGGCTCGGGCGCGGTGCTCATAGATTCGAGCACCATCAGCCCGGCCGTCAGCCGCAAGCTCGCTTGCCACCTGGCGGGAAAAGGCGCGGCAATGCTCGACGCGCCGGTGACGGGAAGCAAACACGGAGCCGAGAAAGGCGAGCTGACGTTTATGATCGGCGGTGATCCGGGGACGCTCGAACGCGCCCTGCCCATTCTCAAACTTCTCGGAAAGAAACACATCTACTGCGGGCAAAACGGCTTGGGGCTCGCCGCCAAACTCGCCCAAAACGTCATCCAGTCCACCATGGTCGAGATCTTTTGCGAAGGCTTTGTGCTGGCCACTAAAGCGGGCGTCCGGCCCGAGACAATGATGGAAATCATTCAGGGGAGCATGGCTCGCGCTGCGCTCACGGATTTCAAGGCGCCATTCATCTTCCGGGGCGACTTCACACCGTACTTCCCCTTGAAGCTCATGCACAAGGACCTGGAGCTCGCCATGGAAGCCGCCTTCGCGCAAAACATTCCCATGCCTGCGGCGGCGGCGGTGAAGGAAGTGTACGGCGCGGCCAAGGCGCAGGGCAAAGGCGACCTTGATTACACCGCGGTCGTGACGACCCTTGAGGAACTGGCAGGGACGAAGGTGCGGGCGGGAGTCTCGCCCGCTCAGTAGACTCCTTTGACAAACCCGCCGTCCACGGCGATGGATTGGCCCGTTACGTAGCTCGCGCGTTCGGAAGCGAGAAAAACCACCATATTGGCAAACTCTTCCGGCCGGCCCAGGCGGCCGAGGGGAACCTGCGCGGCCATGCGCTCAAGCATCGCTCGAGGCTCCAAGCCTTCGGCGGCGGCGCGCTTCGAGGCCAGCTCTTCCAAGCGCGCGGTTTGCGTGAAGCCCGGGCAGACGTTATTGACCAGGACGTTCGCTCGGGCGTATTCGTTCGCGAGGCTCTTAATGAGACCGCTCACGGCCGAGCGGACGGCGTTCGAAAGAATCAAATCATCAATGGGCTGCTTTACCGCCACCGACGTGATGGCGATGAGGCGTCCCCATTTTTGCTTCTCCATGAGCGGGAGGACTTCGCGGGCGAAATAAAGCGTGCTCATCAGGTTCAGGTTGACGCCCGCCTGCCAGTCTTCGACGGAGGTGGCGGCGAAGGTTTTGGAGGGCGGCCCGCCGGCGTTGGTCACGCAAATGTCAACATGACCGAAGCGCTCGGCCGCCTCTTGGACGAAGGATTTCACCTGCGCGTAGTTCGTCACGTCCAGGGGCCGCGCGAGCACCTCGGCGCCGGTGGCTTTCTGAATCTCCTCCGCCGTCGCCTCAAGCGGCTTGGCCGTCCGCGCGCAAAGGGCCAGCCGCGCTCCTTCCTTGGCCAGTCCGAACGCGACGGCTTTCCCCAAGCCTTGGCTCGAGGCGGCGACAATCGCTACCCGATTCTTCAGTCCCAAGTCCATGAAAATCTCCGTTTCAGGCCGAAAATGCAGGGATTCTTCGCTGCGCTCAGAATGACATTGCGGGGGCTCTCACGGCTAAGTTGCCACCGCGAGGCCCTTCATCCTTTCCGCAAGTAATCGTCCTGGCCGGTCAGCCAGTCAACGCGGATGGGGCTGAAAACGTCGAGGTCGAGCGTATCTTCAAGCGCCACTGCCATGTGCGGGACGTTCGACGGAATGTGAAGCACTTCGCCTTTTTTCACGACGACCTCCCTCCCCTCGAGTTCAAATTTCAACGCCCCTTCGACGATGTAGCTGAGCTGCTCGCTTTCGTGTTGATGCGTGGGCACCACGGCGCCCTTGGCGATGAAGACCTGAGCGAGCATGGCTTTCTCTCCAGAAATCACCTTGCGCCAGATCCCTTGTTTCATCGGCTCCTGTTTTACGGTTTCCCACGAATATTGTTTCATTCCGCGGCCTCCCTTGGTCCACATTACTTTTCAGCCGTCATTCCCGCGACAGCGGGAATCCAGGCTGTGGACCCCCGCTTTCGTCCTTCGACTACGCTCAGGACCCTGAGCCTGCCGAAGGGCGGGGGTGACCTAAGTGAGTGAACTGCCAAAGTGTCCCGGCAGGGATTTTTCTGCTGGCATTTGGGCCCGTCATGTTATATCTAAAAGCGCGCGCCTGGCAAAGCGGGAATTCTCTCGCAGTCCGGAGGTCTCCCATGCATCGCAAGACATTTGTAATCCTCATAGCTCCCCTGGTGTTTCCGACGAGCCTGCTGTGGGCACAAACCCCGTGCCCGACTATCCCGGTCGTCGTCAACTCGCCCGAGGATAAGCTGATGCTCGAATATAACGGGGCGGACAAACCGCAGGACCAGGTCGCCGCGCTTGAAAAGTTTGCGCAGGAGCAAGCCGACTCGCGTTATATCCCCTGCGTCAACGAATATTTGACGGTCGCCTATCTGAAATTGAACAACCTCGACAAGGCGATCGAGGCCGGAGAGAAGGACCTAGCGCTCAACTACTCGGACTTGTTCCTCATTACCAACCTGCTCAAGGCTTACATGGCTGCCGGCAAACCGACGGAGGCGGCCTTCAGTCTTATCGCCAAGGCCCCCGACCTGATCAAGGCGGAGTTGACTCCTGCCCGGCCCACCACCGCAAGCGAAGACGACTGGAAAAAGATTCAGAGCGAAGCCGAAAGCAACATCAAAGACGAGCGGACATTTATGGATTATGCCTTCTTTCAACTGCTGGGCCGGGTATCCGACGCCGCCAAGCGCGTTCAATACCTCGACGCCTACTCGAAAGCTTATCCGGAAAGCGCAATTTCAGAAGGCGTCAACTATCAGTATTTCGTCGCCTATCAAATGAGCGGCAACACGGAGAAGTCGGACGAGTACGGGGAAAAAGCCGTGGCCGCGGATCCGAACAACACCACAGCCCTCACCGCCCTGGCCTTCGGCTACTCCACCCGAAACGTCCACTTGGACAAGGCGGAAACCTACGCTCGGAAAGTCATCGACTCGGCTGCCAGCCAAAAGAAGCCGGAGGGAATGACCGACGACCAATTCAAATCCGCGCAGAACGGCGACTTGGGCTTGGCCCATTTTGCGCTCGGCGTGGTGAATTTCACGAAAGCGTCGAAGAACCGTCGCGTCGGCCCGGCCATAGAGGAGTTCAAGAAGGCCCTGGATCTGCTCAGCGCGAATCCTTCGCTCCAAGGAGGTGCGCTTTTTTATCTGGGCAACGCTTACGAGTTTCAGTATCCCCCCAATCACCGTTCGGCTGCTGACGCCCTGGAGCGATCAGCGGCGATTCAAGGCCCTTGGCAGGCGCCGGCCAAAGACCTCTTGGCCAAGGTGAAACGAGCGGGCGGCGGTTAACAGATACAACAACGAATCATCCCGGGGAGGGCCGCCCAGCCGCTCCTGCGCGCCGCTTCCCTCTCCATAGCCAATACACCGGAATCCCCGCGGCCACAATGAGAGTCCCAATGCCGGCTTCCCGCGTTTTTTCCGCCAGCATGTTCAGAACGAATGCCGCTGCCGTCAACACGAATACAACTGGCACAACCGGATACCCCGGCACACGGTATGGGCGCGGAAGCTCCGGCCTGGTTCTTCGCAGGATGATAACGGCGAGCGCCGTGAGGGCGTAGAAAATCCACGCCGCAAACACGGTGTACGTGAAGAGCTGCTCGTAGTCGGCGAGCAGGACCAGAAGGCACGACCACAAGCCCTGAACGACCAGGCTCAGGTGGGGAGTGCGGAAGCGCGGGTGGACGGCCGCGCACCATCGGAAAAATAACCTGTCTTTTGCCATGGCGTAATAGACGCGCGCGCCGGCCAGGATCGAACCGTTCAGGCTCCCGAAAACCGCGACGACAATGGCCACGGCCGTCAACTGCGAGCCCCAGGGACCGACCAGACGGCGGGCGGCATCGGCGGCCACGCGCGGCGAGGCGGCGATCTCCGAGAGCGTCAGAACCCGGAAGTAAACCAGATTCAACCCCCCATAAATGGCGATGACGAGCGCGGTCCCCACGACCAAGGCCAGGGGGAGAGTCCGCTCCGGGCGCTCGACTTCGCCGGCGGCAAAGGTCACATTGTTCCAGCCTTCGTAGGCCCATAGCGCCGCCACCATCGCCACACCGAATGAAGCGAAGTATCGAGTTCCAGCGGGCGTCGGGAGTGACGCCGGGCCCGGCGGCCTTCCACTCGCCAAGCTAAATCCAAAGGCGATCAGGGAAACCACAATGCCAACATTTATACCCGTTAACAACAACTGCACCCACCCGCCCTGGCGCACACCTCGGTAGTTGATGGCGGTGAGGACGACGATGGCACCGGCTGCCGCGGCTTTCTCCCCCCAGGACCCGAGCGGCAGGAAATTTGCGAGATATTGCGCCATGCCGACCGCCAGCGTGGCGATACCGCCCGATTGCTGGATCAGGAAGAACATCCATCCACATAGAAAGCTGACCAGGGGTCCGTAGCCCTCGCGCAGATAGATATACTGGCCGCCCGCTTGAGGCATCATTGCCGCAAGCTCGGCGAACGAAAGCGCGCCGAAAAGGCTCAAGAGGCCCGTGACCAGCCACACGGCGAGCGCGCCGCGTTCGCTTCCCACCTCGCGCGCTATTTCTGCCGGGACGATGAAAATCGCCGAGCCGATCATGATGCCGACGACAATCGAAGTCGCCCCCCACAACCCCAGCGCGCGCACAAGTTGCGGCGGCTCGGGCCTGCCTGGGCAGCCAGGCGGCTCCGTTCCCGGCGTGAATGAATTCGATGGCATGGAGGAAGGCTTCGCGCGACACGCGAATCGAACCCGCGAAACAATAGAGGAACCGCCATGAGAAATCAATTGCGTGTCCGGCATGGCGGGAAGCCGTCCGGTACGCCCTCTTGGTACCTAATAAGTTTGCACGCGTTTTCGAGGCTAATAGTGCTTCGCAGGCTTTCCGTCCCTCTAAAGCGTGCGCCATTCTCGCATATAATACCGTTGTGTCATTCGATTCCCTGATCTTTGCGGGACCTATCAATTGGAC
>QHZN01000243.1 GCA_003225365.1 Acidobacteriota bacterium | reverse complement strand
CGCGGTTTTGTCATAACTCCCCGTCGCCAGGCGCTTCCCGTCCGGGCTCCAGGCCACGCTATATACAGGGCCACTGTGGCCGCTCAGGGTCAGTCGGACGTGGGATGCCATGACCGCACGGTGTAACTGGTCCTCAGCTTCGGGCAGGACCGTGTGACCCCACGGCCAAGTGGCGGCCACGCTCTCGGCGGCAAGCAGCACCGAAAGCTCAGGATCGGCGCTCTCGGCCAAGTTCGACGTTACGACCAACTGGCGGGCCCGCGCTACCGCTTTCTGCCATAAGGCGAACGCGACGGCGCCCACCGCAACCAGCAGCATGGCTCCCAGCGCTGCGGCCAGTCGCCGTAACTTCCTGGCCTGTCGTGACTGCTCCTCCGCGCGTTCTCGCTCTGCTTGGGCGCGTCTGGACTCTTCTTCTCTCTTACTGGCTTCCGCCAGCTTCTGCGCTTGGTGAAACTGTTTCCGCCATTCGAAGGCCGCCTTGGCCACCATGTCGTGCGCGAATTCGTAGCATGTCTCACCCGGCAAGCTTCCGCCAGGCGGAGGAACCTCTCTGAGGAGCCTCGCCGCCCGGAGTCCACTCAGGACGTCTTCCAAGCTGTTCCCTCCCACGGCTAGGAAGCTCAGAAGGTTCTTTGTCAAATCGGTGGTGGTCTGCGCAATTTTCCGTCCCGTGGGCGTAACCATGTAGCGGAAAGCTTCGGCAACGACTTCCTTTGCTCCTGGGCTGAGGGTCGCGAGGGTGTCTTCGAGATAGCGGTCGACAATAGTTTTCACGCCGCCAAGGCCTTGTAGGGTCTCGAGGCGCATGGCCTGTGAGTTGCTCGCGATCTCGCGCTCCCACCATCGCGTCATTACCAGTTGCAGATAGTGGGCTTGAACTCCCTTTTGCTCTTCGCCCTGCGCCCGGACGATCTCCGTCACCACCTGGACCGCTACTTGGTCCTCGATTTCAATCGGGTGCAGGCCATTTTCGCTCGCCGAATATCTGCCTGCGCGCAACTCTTCGTTGAACGTCCTAAGCGGCTTGACAATGGCCTCTTGGGCAGCCTCCGTGCTCAGATGTTCCACGCGCAGCAGGTTATCAAACAGATTGGGGATGGCGCCCTTGAAGCGATCGAGTGTGCTCAGGGCCTCCTCCCGGAGTGCAATGAGGAAATTGACGGCGAGGTTCGCCCGGTTCAAAAGGCGAGGCAGTTCTTCAGCCAGGGTGCCCGGACCCTCGTCCTTTGGATGATACTGGAAATACTCCTCGAACTGATCGAGCACTATGAGTAAGGAGCGGTTCGTGGCTCGCGCCCAGGCTTGAAACAGGGTGCTGACATTGTCCGGCGTTGTCTCGTATCCGATTGGAGCAAAACCCGGCAGCCTCGATAGTAAGCCCCGGACTGCATTCACGAGGCCACCCATGGGCTCATCGCGCCAATTGCGGAACAATACTAGCGCATATTCCGGGTCGTCCCGGAGATCGTGAGCTACGCCCGCGGCCAGCACCGAACTCTTGCCCGCACCGCTCTCCCCATAGAGCACCGTCAGCCGCGACGCGCGCAGCGACGCCGAAATGAGGCGGCGTTCCCGGTCGCGCCCAAAGAAATACCGGGCGTCCTCCTCCCCGTAGGGCACAAGGCCTTTGTACGGACAGTCATTAACCATTGCCGGCAGTGCCGTCTGGTCAGGGATTCGGCGGGAGGCCGCGCTTAGCGAGTTCCTTCTCGAGACCGCCAATGTAAGTCTGCAGCGTTACCCTGATGATGTTCATCTCTACTTCCTGCCGGCGCCAGAAAGGTTCCTCCACGCGGTCCGCGCTGGGGAGTACTGCCCAGGCGCTGAAGCGCGGCTTCACTCGGCGCAAAAAGACGCGTAGGTTCCAGTCGCGCAGGCTGTACCCGAGGAAAAGCAGGTGATTACTCCGCAGTTTCGCCAGTACATCCTTCGGCAGCAACTTGTCCAGTGCCTCCTCCGCCAGGTACTCGATGTAGTGGTCCTCCGTGATCACAAATCCTTCGCGGGCAGCGTTCGAGCGGTCGACGGTCCCGTGGATCTTCAGGACTACCGGCCGTATGTCAAAGAATCCGTACTCGTAGGTGGCAGGATCGACAATCTTGGTCACCGTCCCATCAGGTTTCTTGTGCCAGAACCTTGAGGGCCTGTT
The DNA here is from genome assembly GCA_003225365.1 of Acidobacteriota bacterium. Lineage (GTDB taxonomy): Bacteria > Acidobacteriota > Terriglobia > UBA7540 > UBA7540 > Gp13-AA74. The sequence continues at coordinate 4,346 of QHZN01000243.1, read as the reverse complement.
GCGTGGATCAGGATCGTAGAAGACCACGTCGCACTTCAGTGGGGCCGGAAAGGTTTCCTCCATCAATTCATCGTAGTTTGTAGTCACGACCAACAGACTACGGTTCTCCGGGCGTGTCGGTTCAAAGTCCGCCGCCGGCAGGTCGGCCAGGAATCTGTGCACCCTTGTGGCAGCTGGTCCCACTGCGAATATGGAGTGGAGCCTTTCGGCGAGCGCCCCCGGTCCTTCCGTCAATTCCCCATACTGGGAGACGCGGGCCAGGTCGAGATCGGCGTTCGGACGTAGGCAGAGATCGGGCGGCGCCTTACACGCCTGAGCCTCGTCCGGATAGTGGAACCCATGAGCGAGTTCCCGCGCTAGCTCCCAGCCGCTCGGGAAGTATCTCTGTTCCGAGCTTTCCCACTTGAAGTCTTGAGGACGATCGCAGAGGTTGACACCGGCTCCGAGGAAAGGCACGACGCGTCCGCGCAGAAACTTGTCGATGACGAGCTGGGCGTGGCCCTCGGGTAGTGTAGAGCCTATTGGATCAGGCATGGACAGTATCCGGATATTAAATCATCACAATGGTACACAGCCGGTGAGGAAAGGTCAAGCAGATTGGGGACTCGGGGCACTTAGACCGCATTATCGCGTCACCTCTGCTGCTGCCATGAAACAGTGCCTCAAGGGGAGTTTTCCATAGCGGCGAGTCCGGAGCTTCGTTGATCGCTTAGACCCAGTCAGGGCACTTGGTCGGTAAGCCGGACATGCGCTCTGCCTCATCACGACGTTGGCCATCGTGCCTGGACTACGACGCACTTGGAAACTGACCCACTACCGGCTTTCGCTCATGAAAAGCGCACTTTCACATCCGCGCGGTCGGCACGGAAAGCCTCGGCGGTGACGCTCACGGGAACCAATCACTTCCGGTATTGCTCGTCACTGACCTGTTCCATCCAGGCGACAACCTTACCGTCGAGCTTTTCCTGAATGGCGATGTGCGTCATGGCCGTGGTCGGCGTGGCCCCATGCCAGTGCTTCTCGCCGGGAGGAAACGAGATTACATCACCCGGCCGAATTTCCTCAATCGGGGCTCCCCAGCGCTGGGCCCAGCCGCAGCCAGCCGTGACGATGAGGGTCTGACCAAGCGGATGCGTATGCCATGCAGTCCGCGCGCCCGGCTCGAACGTTACGCTGGCGCCTTGAACGAGTGCCGGATCGGGCGCCTGAAATAACGGATCGATCCGCACCGTGCCCGTGAACCACTCTGACGGCCCCTTCACGGAAGGTTGCGAGCCGATTCTTTTGATCTCCATATCTTGTATTCCCTTACTTGATGTATTTCTATTTGGTCATCCTATTTCTTAAACCGCTCGAACCGGTAAGCCAGTTCTGGGCCGCCTTCTTGCTCGTACGCCAGTTGGGCGACCAGCAGCGCGAATGGCTCGGTGTACCGGGCGATCCGTAGGGGGCCGGCGTCCACAGGATCAAAACCCGCGTCATGGATCAGCTTGGCGGCCACATCTTTCGCGCTTTGATCGTCGCCGCAATGCACCAGACTTGGTCGCGTGGACTTGCGCTTGGCTTCAAATACGCCGAACAGACATTCACTGGGCACGGTATTGAAAGCCGATACGACAGGAGCCCGTGTAACTTTCTTTGCAAGCTCTTCCGCTCCGGACGAAGTGTTGGCGATGATGAGTTTCGTGTTGCCACTGTCCATCGGGAGAGAACAAGTCACGACCACCTTACCCGACAAACCTCCGGCCTGCTTCAGCACATCGTCGATTCGTGACCAATGCACGGCCATCAATACCGCGTCCGCATCCTTTGCGGCCTCGCCCGGCGTACCGGCGCGTGCATTGCCTTGGGAGTCCAGCGCCAGCTTCTTGAGTTTCTCACTGGTCCGCGCGTAGCTGAATACGACTTCATGTCCAGCTCGCGCAAAGATCGTTCCGAGCTTGCCGCCCATTAATCCGGAACCCAGGATGCCGACGCGCATACCGCTTTACCTCGCCTTTCGTTATCTGTTGTTCCTCAACGGCCCACCAGTTTCTGCAGTTCTTCGGGGTACCGAGCTCCTTGCACCGTGATCTTTGAGGCGGCGCTTTCGATCTCGCGGATATTGTCCGGTGTAAGTTCGACAGCGACTGCTCCGATGTTTTCTTCGAGGCGCGCCAGCTTCGTTGTGCCCGGAATCGGAACAATCCACGGCTTCTGCGCCAGCAGCCAAGCGAGCGCGATCTGAGCTGGTGTCGCCTTCTTCTGCTGTGCAATCTTTGAAAGCAGATCCACCAAGGCCTGATTCGCTTTCACCAAAGCGAGTATTCGCTTTGGACGGCGGTCACCGGCTGCACGGCGTGTGCGCGGCGAATCGTCTTTGCTGCTGCTTCAGAAAGGCCGAAGTGCTTGACCTTGCCCGCCTGAATCAGATCCCTCACCGCTCCCGCCACGTCTTCGATGGGCACGTCCGGGTCAACGCGGTGCTGGTAGAACAGATCGATGGCATCAACCTTGAGGCGCTTGAGCGAAGCCTCGGCGACCCGCTTGATTTGTTCTGGCCGGCTGTCGAGGCCTGCCAAACCTCGCTCCGCCTTGGGATCGATTTTCCATCCGAACTTGGTGGCGATCACCACTTGCCCACGGAACGGTTCGAGCGCTTCGCCCACGAGTTCTTCGTTGATGTACGGGCCATACGCCTCTGCCGTATCGAAGAAGGTGACGCCGCGTTCCACGGCCGCGCGCAAGAGAGCAGTCATCTCCTGCTTGTCCTTGGGCGGGCCGTAAGAAAAGCTCATGCCCATGCAGCCCAACCCGAGGGCGGAAACTTCCAAGTTGCTATTTCCAAGTTTGCGTTTCTGCATTGTTTCTCCTTCGAGGTAGTTTCTCAGTTGATGAACCAACCGTTTTGGTCAGCCTCAAAATCGCGTCGCTGCCGCTCCTCCAGGCGTCGCAGATGTGGCTGATAAGCTCCAGCTTGCTCCAAGGATGAAGTATAGTCTCCTTACACTTCGGGTCTTTGCCTGGTTCTCTAAAGTTCTTGCCAGATCCTCCGAAACTCCACCAAAATTTCGATTCACGTTCGATGCCGTTCGTAGGCTATCCGGGAAGGGCACGTTTCGGGAATGAATTGTGTCCGGATGGTCGCCCACCCGGAAGCTGACCCACGACCGGCTTTCGCTCATGAAAAGCGCACTTTCACATCCGCGCGGTCGGCCAGGTGCACGGAGTCAATGAACCGCACGCGACGGTTGGCGGTGGTCATCAACAGCGACTGGGTGCGAACTCCTTCGCCGAAGAAGCGCACGCCTTTGAGGAGGGACCCTTCCGTGACGCCGGTGGCCGCGAAGATGATATCTTTGCCGGGCGCCAAGTCTTCAGTGCGATAAACGCGCTTCAGGTCACGGACGCCCATGGAGCGAATGCGTTCGGCCTGCGCCTCATCCTTGATGACCAAGCGGCTGAGGATTTCTCCGTTCAGGCAGCGCAGCGCGGCGGCGGTGAGCACGCCTTCGGGCGCGCCGCCGATTCCCATCACGGCGTGGATGCCTGTGCCGAGAACCGCGGCGGCGATGCCGGCCGAAAGGTCGCCGTCTCCAATCAGGCGGATGCGCGCGCCGGCCCGGCGAATGTCGGCGATAAGTTGCGCGTGGCGCGGCCGGTCGAGCACCACCACCACGAGGTCCGTGATGTCGCGATCGAGGCTCTGCGCGATGGCCTGCAAGTTGTCGCGCACCGGGGCATCCAGGTCCACTGCGCCGCGAGCGCTTGGCCCGACCACCACCTTGTCCATATAACAATCGGGGGCGTGGAGCAGCCCTCCGCGCTCGGATGCGGCGAGCACCGTAATCGCCCCGGCCGCGCCCGTAGCGCACAGGTTTGTCCCTTCCAGCGGGTCCACGGCCAAGTCCACATCGCGGAAGGGTTTTCCGGTTTTGCCCCCAACTTTTTCGCCGATAAAGAGCATTGGGGCTTCGTCGCGTTCGCCTTCGCCGATGACGACCGTGGCGGCGACGGGCAGCGTCTCGAGCACGCGCCGCATGGCCTCGACGGCTGCCTGGTCGGCGAGGTGCGCGTCGCCCCGGCCCATCGTGCGTGCCGCCTCAACCGCCGACTCTTCGACCACTCGAACGAATTCCAGCGATAGTTCGACTTCCATGGTCCACCCCTTGTTTTCGCTGCAGTCCCCCGCCCGCCATTCTGAGCGCCCTGCGGCCTCATCGCAAGGCCAATTGCCTTTGACGGATTCGCACCTTAGCCCGGGCAAGCGCTCGGCCCGCTCACGATGTTATTATCTTGCGGAGAAGTCCACAGGAGGCTGGGAGGAGCTGATGAAGACTCGACGAATAGGGAAAAACGGCCCGGAG
>QHZN01000242.1 GCA_003225365.1 Acidobacteriota bacterium | reverse complement strand
AGAGCGCTGGCCTGGGCCATCGCTTGGGCGAGCGTCGAGGAAATCGACAACTTGAACATCCTGCAGGCGAGCCTGCTCGCCATGCGGCGCGCGGTTGAGACGCTTTCGGTCTTGCCCCACGAAGTGTTGTTCGACGGGTCGCAGTGCCCGATGCTTGCGGTCCCGGCCCGGGCGATCGTCGACGGCGACGCGAAAGTGAGGGTGATTGCGGCGGCATCCATCCTCGCGAAGACCGCGCGCGATGCCGAGATGTGCCGGCTCCACGGCCAGTTCCCGCAATACGGCTTCGACGAGCACAAGGGATACCCGACGCGCGCACACCTTCGGGCGTTGCGCCGGTACGGCGTATGCGAAGTCTATCGCCGCAGCTTCCGCCCGGTGAAACTGCTCTTGGAAAACGGCCGCTGATCAACGCCGGAGAAAAGACAGTCATGTTCGAAAAGGGAATGAATATGATCCTAGGCTTGAGTTCCAAATACTTTGGAATCGTTGGGTTAGCCGGACTCATGTCCGCAGCCTGCTTCGCAGCAGCACCGACAGGCGGCAAGAAGTTCAGTTTGGTGTATCTGGTTGACGTGGAGAGCCGGGCAACGACACGCTGCTCGGCTACGGCAAGGACGACACGCTCTACGGCGGCGCGAGGGTGGTGACACGGCCCACAGTTTCGGAACCTTGATCGCGGACACTAGCGCAGGCAGACGCCGAGGGAAACGTGATTCAGCCACCAAGACAGCATCGCGCTACCCTGCTGCAGCATTCGAGTCCAGCAGCTATTGACTCTGCTAACACGAGAGAGCTACTGATGCGCAAAACGGATACCACGCAGAGAGGCAGAATGAAGGTGTTCCCTCAAGACGGTTCCCACGGGCTACGACGAAGCAGTGTGGGTTTTCTTAGATGTTTTGGGTTTACCCTTGCGCTTATGGCGCTCATGGTCGCACCAGCCTCGGCAGAGCGCTACGAATTGGTAAAACGCGGCAAGCCAGGGGAGAGTTATCGATACAGTGATGTACCGGGCGGAGTGTGCGAGGCGTACGAGAAAAATCTTGCACGTTTTGCCGACATACCCTACGGCATGGCGTGCGGACGCAAGCTTGATCCCGCGCTTGGGTTTACCCGCCCGACGTGGGAGAAGCTCGACGTGCTTCAGCATGCCGAGTTGATGCGCGACATCTATCGTAAAGAACGCTGGGATACGTTTCGAGATTTTGATTCGCGCCCATTCCTGGAGCGCCTAAAGGAGTCAGTCGCGCATGGCATGGTGCTCGAAATCGCCCGCGTCGATCTCAATGGGGACGGCAAGATGGAGAATTTGGCGCGTGTGACTATTAGTTCGGAGAGATCCTGCGATCCGAAGGAAGAAATCAAGCACCATTCGACCGGACGAAAACCTATCGTGATTGTCGATTCCACACTGAGCAAAGTGGAAGCAACTACTTTGGTCAAAGACGATGTATTTCTCTACAAAGGAAATGTTTATTCGGATGCGCTGTATGGATTCGGGTTCAGCGAAGAAGTGAGACGAAAGCAAGGGCGCGACGCCGAGCTTTTCTTATTTGGATTTCTCCGTTACGGCGCCGGCGCGAAATGCAAGTTCCATTACAACGCTGTCCCGCGTAACCAACCAGATTCCAAGGGAGGGAGTAAGCCATGACCATCCAATTGCATCCGATTACCGATCACGCCGCCTACCAGCAGCGGCTCTACGACTTTCTCGTGAAGGTCGAAGCCAAGATCAAGATACAGGCGACCGCCAGGGATGGCGGAAGGTAGGACAATGCAGGAGCAACTGCCAGGAGGCCTGATGAAGCGACTCTTCGTTTCTATTCTCTTCTTGTTTATCATTGCAGTGGCAAACGCCGTTGTACTCAGTGTTGTGCAAGCGAGAGAACCGGCCGCGGCGACCGATCGCTCCGCCAGCTTTGATTGTGCGAACGCACAATCAAAGGCCGAGCATTTGGTTTGCGATAAGCCGAAACTCTCCGAGATGGATAATAAGCTCGACTATGTTTATCGAGACGTGCTGAGCAAGGCCGACAACGAACAAAAGAAACGTGTGATTGCTGAGCAAAGGCACTGGCTCAAAAACACACGCAATGTTTGCGAACACGAAACCTGCCTCAAACACGCCTACTGGTCGAGGCAGGCTGCTCTGGAAACCTACTTCGAGCCGCGCGCACCTTTATACAAAAGAGAATCGGACAAGACCGAAGCGATCAAACAAGTTCTGGCGACGGCGCCGCTTTATGAGTTAACGCATTCAGACAAACAATTCTGCAGTCAGGCATTAGACGACCTGAAGCAGATGAAAGGCATCCGCCTTGTTGACCCCGTTGTGCAGGTGCAAAGCTACGAAGACCCGGCGCTCGACCCGTGGAAGAAGCAGTGCCAGTCGGCGCCGCCGTTTAACGTGAGCTACCAGTGCGAGCGGAATATCGTGCCTACAGACGCCGACGACGTTGTGGATGCATGTAACGCCGGGTATGGATTGCCGCCCTTCAAGCTGTACGAACTGCCGCCTGCCGGGGCATCCGGTGAGAAACGACATATCTTTTATAACGACGATGCCTACGGTCCGATGAACCGGGATTATCGCAAGCCTGTCCTAGGTGGCGGATTTGCAGGCTTCCGGCAAATTCACATTACCCAGTGTTTGAGTTCGGGTGGCAATGTTTGGGGACACGGACAAAAAGAAGTAAGCACGTGGGCCAAAACCAGCACACATGCCGATGCTGGCCGAGGAGATCGCAATGGGAAGAAATATAACAGCATCATCGAATACAAGAATCAGTATTACTTCTTTGTGCTGCAAAAAAAATTCGGCAGTTATTGGCTCGAAATTAAACCAGGGGAAGCCAGAAGATTCACTTGTAGCTGGTCACCCGTTAAATCTTAACCACCAAGTGACCATGCATTAAAACAATCAGGGAGGAACAATCATGGCCATCACACCGCAACCGCTCACGATCATTGCCCAGAATTTTAACGACGCACTTTACAAATATCTCAAGCTGCTTGAGAAGGATGTCGCCTTTGTGTACAGCGACTCGCTTCTTCTGCGACCACCTCTAAGACTCGAACTCCGCGATCAGGCGCCGCAGACCCCTTCTTTCGTTCTCCGGAAGGAACAGGGAACGGCGAACGGCGATCAGCCGCTTGAGGCGCGCATAGTAGGGAGAGTCGCTCGCCACGCGGCGGATTTGCCGGGCAAGTGCCCGTTCGTCGGCCAGTGCGTAGTAACCCGGGTAACCGCGCCCAAGCATCCCTATATTTCCTGATACCCGCGAGGCGATGACCGGCACCCCCGCCGCGGCGGCTTCGCAGATGACGTTGGCACCGCCTTCCATACGCGAGCTCACCACGAGCGCGTGGCTGCGCGAAAGCCAGCGCAGGGCCGCCCAATGCGGCACATTTCCCAGCCACCGGTAGCGGCGATCCGATTGCATCAGACGCTGCGCCTCCCGCGACATGTCGCGCGAGAGCGCCTCCCCGAGATGCACGACTTCGAGTTCGGGCAGGTCGCGCAGATGGGCCAGGGCGAGCGCGCCGCGAAAAGGATCTTTCTCTTCGCGCAGATGGCCGATCACGGCGACGCGAAAGCGGGAAGAGGGCGGTTCACCGGATGCATGGACCTCAGCTGACTGATAGATCACGCGGGTCTTGCGTCTAAGCCGCGCCGGAAGCTCGAGCTTGCCCATGTCCTGCAGGACGACGAGACGGTCCGAGAGGACAAGCGAAGCCCGCGCGTCCCGATCGGTGCGGATGTCTCGGTACAGATCGGTGCCTGTCAGCACGACAACCAGCGGCGAAGCGGGAAACCGCTGTCGAAATCGCACGATCGAGGCGTGGCTGCGTCGCGCGTGCAGAGCGATCATGACGTCTGCGGGCCACCCGTCCCAGCTTACCGACACCCGGACTTTGTGGCCGAGCGAGCGCAGCATCGCCGCCCAGCGCATCGCCGTATGCCGGTTGCCGCTTCGCGAGCGCGTTCCGGCGGGGGTGATGAGCGCGATTTTCATGCTATGTTTGAACTCTCCAATGTTTCCCGAATCTCTGTCGCAGCAATTGCGCGATGCCAGGCGGCGCACCCGGCTCCTCACCCGCGACCTCGAGGGTCCGCAATTGTTCGGTCCAAAGCTCGCGATCGTCAATCCCGTGCTGTGGGAGCTGGGGCACGTCGCCTGGTTCCAGGAGCACTGGTGCCTGAGATTGCGCGCCGATGAATCTCTCTCGGAGAGCATCCTCGACGGCGCCGATGCACTCTACGATTCCGCAAAAGTCGCGCACGACACGCGCTGGGATCTGCCGCTGCCGGACCTTTCGGCCACGCTCGAGTTTCAGGATCGTGTTCTCGATCGCGTGCTGGCGCGGCTCGAACGGGAACCGGACAACGAGTGGTTTCTCTACTTCGTGCAATTGGCGCTCTTCCATGAGGACATGCACGCGGAAGCGTTTCACTATACACGGCAGACGCTCGGCTACGCGGATCCGCTCGACCGAGACAATGCAGCAGGGAAGGGCGCCCTGGACGGAGACGTCGAGCTGCCCGGTGGGGAATTTCTGCTTGGTGCGGCGCGGAACTCCGGGTTTCATTTCGATAACGAAAAGTGGGCGCACCGGGTGAAGCTCGAGCCCTTTCGCATCGCCCGGGCGCCGGTGACGAATGCGCAATTCCTGGAATTCGTCCGCGACGGCGGCTATAGTCGCCGCGACCTGTGGTCGACCGAGGGCTGGAACTGGAAGGACCGGGCGAGAGGCCCGCGCTACTGGGTCGAACGCGACGGAGAATGGCGGGAGCGCCGCTTCGACGAGGAGGTGCGGCTGGGCGGCAATCTCCCGGTCATGCATGTCAACT
>QHZN01000114.1 GCA_003225365.1 Acidobacteriota bacterium | reverse complement strand
CTTGCCCCGCCGCCTTCGGCGTCACCGCAACTCCGAGTTCCGCCACGGTAAAAGTTGTCCAGACGAAGCCTGGAACGTTCCTAGCCGTCGGTGGGTCGAATCTCGGCGGTACCTACTCATGGGGCGGCGTGACCGACAGCGGCGGAGTTACTGCGCCCACTAACGGCGGCGCGAGCACGTGCACGGGCAACGCCACCGGCAAATATGCAACCGCCTTGAGCACGACAACTTTGGCCACAAACATCGTCGCCGCGATTAATGCCTGCTCTTCTGCCACCACCGGCGTTACCGCAAGCTCGGGCGGCACCAGTACGGTGACGGTCATGGATGCTCTGCTCGGAAACTCCGCCACCTTTACGGTGGGAGGAGCGGACACAACTTTCTCGTGGGCCAATAGCAGTACCGTGACCCCGGGCACAAACGGCAGCGCCAGTTCGTGCACCACCAACACCACCGCGAACTTTTTGCTTGACCCCAGCTCCACGTCAGGCCTGGCTACCAACCTCAAAGACGCAATCGCTGCCTGCGCCACTCCCGCTACTGTTGGCGTTACCGCCGGCACGACCGGCACCTCCACAGTGACGGTTACGGCCGCGACGCCCGGCACCACGGCCGATGCCATCGGCCTAGCGAGCACGATCACCGGGTACGCTTGGGCGGCGACAACTCTGGGCGCTGCTCCCGGAACCGCCGGCTCTAACGGCACCACCGGCGTCGGGAGCTTCGGCTACTGGGGCGGCAGCGCCTATTCCAGTACCACGGCGGCCACGAACCTTGCCTCCGCCATCGCCCTGACCGGTAACGCTAACGTTCCCGTTACCGCCACAGCGAGCGCCAGCACCGTGACCGTCATCGCCGATGACCCCGGCACTGCGCAGAACAGCTTTGTCCTTTCAAACAGCTTGGGCGCTAGCATGACCGGGTTCAACGCCATGCTGAGCGGCGGCACTGCGGCCACTCAGAACGGTACGAACTTTGCCATCTCAGCCGTTACCGCGACCGAGGCCTCGAACCTCGCGACTACGATCAATGCGAATACTACGCTTCAGCTATCCACCGGAGTTACGGCCAGCACCGGCGGCACCAGCACCGTGACCGTGACGGCCAACACCAGCGGAACCGCGGGAAACAGTATCGCGCTCGTGGACAACACCCTGAGCAATTTCACCTGGACGGGGCAGAGCGGTAATCCCCCCACTACCACCCTGGCGGGCGGCGTGAACGGCCAGCAGAACATCGTTGGTTTCCATAACCTCTACGTAAACCCGAGCAGCACCGGCTGGTGCACGGGCAACTCACCCACGGTCGCCTGGGCCTATAAGACCACCTCGTCGCCCATCGCCACCTCACCCGCGCTTTCGATTGACGGCGCGAAGGTAGCGTATATTGAGAGCAGCAGCCCGCCCAAGCTCCACGTGCTGAAGATCGGGACCACGGGCACCGACAACGGCACCATAACTGTCCCCGCCACTCCCGGCACCAACAACAACGCGACGGACCTCACCGCCACGTTCAGCAGCGGGACGGCTGACTTAACGTCCTCGCCCTTCCCCGACTACAATACGGACTCGATTTACGTCTGCGCGAACGACGGGAAAATACACAAATTCGCCGGCGTCTTCAATGGAACGCCAACCGAAGTTGTAACGGGAGGCTGGCCTTTCGCGGTGGCAGCGTCGAACGTGACGCTCTTCGATCCCATCCTCGACGTGTTCTCGCAGAAGATATTCGTTACCGACGGCCAGCATCTCTTCGTCGTGAATCTCACTGCGGGGGTCCCGAGCTTGGGCTCAAACTCCATCACCACCCTCTTCGGGGGCGCCATCAATGGGCCGCCGATCGTGGATCCCGTCAATTCAAAGGTCTATACGTTTGCCGGCGCCAACGGAAGCAACAATGCTCAAGTGTTCCAAACGGATGAAACGATAACCACGGTCGTAACCGCAACCCTCACCAACTCCAAAAACGGCACAAACGCCTATCCCGGCGCGTTCAACAATGCCTACTTTACAGGCAGCGGCACCCCGCAGCTGTACTTGTGCGGGTCGGACAGCGCCTCGAAGGCGGCACCTGCGCTCTGGCACATCGGTTTTAGCGGTACGACCATGAGCACCACCGCAACCCAAGCCTTCACATTGTCCACCGGAACGCCCAACTGCTCGCCGCTGACCGAAATCTTCAACCCCAACATCGGCGCGAGCCCCGGCACGGACTTCCTCTTTGTGGGGCTCGACGGCAGTTGCGGTATGGGCAGTGCGTCCAGCAGCCAGGGTTGTGTCGGGGCGTTCAACATCAACAGCATCCCGGCCAGCGCCGCGAGCGCCAGCGCCGTGTCCGAGAGCAACGGCACCAGCGGTATCGTGGTGGATAATGTCGCCAACGCGTGTACCATCAACGGCATCCCGGCTCCAAATGGCTCGTGCAACGCTGCCGCGTCTGGGGGCACCGGGGCTTCCAGCATCTTTTTCTCGACGCTGGGGAACGCCGGCGCGTCCCCGATCAACTGCACGACCGACGGCGCCACGTCGGGCGGCGGCTGCGCCGTCAAGCTGACGCAATCGGCGCTGCAATAAGAAGAGCCGGAACTGGAAAATCGAAACTCGAAATTCGAAAGTCGAAGATGGAGACTCGAAATTCGAAACTCGAAAATGGGAAGGCTTAACTGCTTCAACTGTTCGACTCTTTGACTTTTCGACTCTTTGACTCTTCCACTTTTCGACTTATAATCACGGAGGGTGAGAGCATGAATACATCCGATCAAGCAAACGGGCCTGTGCCAGAGCAGCAGGAGGCCGGGATCACAGCGAGCGGGCCTGCCCTGAGCGAAGCGAATGGGACGCCCGCGCTACAGCGGGAGCAGGCTCGAAAGAAGCCCTATCACAAGCCTGCGGTGCGCCACGAACGAGTGTTCGAGGTCAGCGCGCTGACCTGCGGCAAAATCCAATCCACCCAGGCATCGTGCGCGCATTCCCGCAAGAACTCGTAGGGCTGGCTAGGGACTGGGTGCTGGGGGCTCGGGACTCGGGGCTGGGGACTAGAGACCGGGGGCTAGGGGCTAGGTGTTGGGTGTTAGGTGCTGCTTTTCCCCAGTCCCCAGAACCTAGCACCTGCTCCCTAGCCCCCAACACCTAGAACCCAGCACCTAGCACCCAGAACCCAGCCCGAGACGCAAATATGGAAACCGCAACTGACGCGCGCGATGAGGTGAAGTGCGACCTCTTCCTGGAAGTGTTGCGCTCTTTTGGCTCGGCACGGCTTCGTGTGACCGGCACCAGCATGCTGCCCTCGATATGGCCCGGCGACATCCTGGAGGTGGGCCTTTTTCCACTTTCGAGTTTCGAGTCTCTCCATCAGCAGGACGGATCAATTTCCAGTTTCCCGGGCAGGGGCCGCGCGGGCGAGCGTTTGGCCGAGGCGCGCGACTCGATTCAGCCGGGGGAGCTGGTTCTATATGAGCGCAGTGGCCGCTTCTTTGCTCACCGGGTTGTAGGGGCGATGCAAATGCCGATTACCGATTGCCGTGACCCAAGCAGCACGTTCCTGGTCACTCGCGGCGACCGGCTGAGGCAGCCCGACCCGCCGGTTTCGCCGCAGGAGCTCGTGGGCCGGGTCAAGGCTATCGTGCGCGGCGGGCGTCGCATCGTGCCGCGGCGGACGTGGTGGGGGCGGGCGGTGTCTTGGGTCTTGTGCCGGTCGGACGTCTCGACGGGAATTCTGTTGCGGGTGAGAAAAACCGCGGCGAGTTTGTAGCGGGCTGATGAAAAGCCCCCCGACGATGTCATTCTAAGGAGTCCCGATTTGTTCCATCGGGACGACGAAGAATCTGCTTGGTTGTCAATTTATCGATGAGCAGATCCCTTCGCGGAGCTCAGGGCAGGCTCTTCGCGGAGTTTACCCTGAGCGGGAAAGAAGGGATTCTTCGCTCCACTCAGAATGACAAGCGAAGAGCCTGCCCTGAGCAGAGGGAAGGGGCTCAGAGCCTGCCCTCCCTTCGACTCCGCTCAGGGACAGTGAGCGAAGTCGAACTGTGACCAACGGGAAGGGATGACAACCCGGCAAGAGTTTTTCATCATCCTGCCAGGTTCCATCTTCATGAATCAGTTAGCGACTGCGGTCCATGAACTGTCGATCGAGATCGGCGGGATGCCGATACTGGTGCGCACCGAGAGCGCCGATTTTATGCGTCTGCTCGAGGAACGCTACGGGGGGTTCGTCGCCGCGGGCGAAAATGGAAACGGGAAATTGTCGGAGATCCGTCCTGCTGACGGAGAAATTCGAAAATCGAAACTCGAAAATCGAAATTCGAAAATCGAAACTCGAAAATCGGAACTCGAAAATCGACGACGGTGCTTTCGTAAATCGTAAATCGAAAATTGAAAATCGAGAATCCAGCGCGCCTCCGGTCTTCAGCCTCGATGTGGAGCTGCTCCCGCCCGGCCCGGTGAGCGACGTTGAAGATGTGCGTGTGCGGCTGGAGTGCGGGCGCTGGTTGATGGAGCGCGGCGACTTCCGCGCCGAGTGGGACCCGGAGCGGCGCCGCGGATGGGTCCGCCAGACGGCCCATCCGTACGCAATAGATAGTGTATTACGCATCTTGCACACACTCCTTCTGGCGCGCCAAGGCGGGTTCCTGGTCCACGCCGCCAGCGCCATCCGCGATGGCCGCGCGTTCCTGTTGGCCGGGCCTTCGGGGGCAGGGAAGACCACCCTCGCGCGGCTGGCGCCGCCCGATGTTGCGTTGCTGACGGATGAGGTTTCGTACGTAAGGGCCAAGGAGGAATTGCAGGAGTCAGAAGTCAGGAGTCAGGAGTTAGAAGCTAGAAGCGAGGAGGGAGGAGGCAGGAGGCAGGAAGCGGGAGTCCGAAGCCCGAGTCGAGTGCCCCGTGTCCCGTCGGCCGTGTCCCGAATCCCGAATCCCGAACCCCGAGCCCCGGCCTTCGAGGCATTTGGGACCCCTTTTGCGGGCGAACTGGCGCGCCTCGGGGAGAACCTGCGGGCGCCGGTGGGGGCGCTTTATTTTCTCGCCCAGGGCAGGGAAAATCGGATCGAGCCCGTCCGCGAGGCCGACGCCGTACGCGCGCTGCTCCAAAACATTCTCTTCTTTGCCGAGGACGCGGAGCTGGTGCGGCTGGTGTTCGAGTCGGCCTTCGATTTCGTGAGCCGCGTTCCGGTCCGCCGGCTGGTTTTCGCGCCGGACGCGCGCGTCTGGGAGCTGATTGGGACAGTGGCTAGCGGCTAGTATGTTGTCCCAAGTAATTGTTTACCGTGTGGATGTCATTCCGAGGGCCGAAGATTTTTGTCGGTCCGAGGAATCTGCTTGTGGGACGCCGAAAAGCAGATTCCTCTCCCGCCCTTCGACTGGCTCACAGTTCGACTTCGCTCACTGTCCCTGAGCGGAGTCGAAGGGAGGGCCGTGAGCGAAGTCGAACGGCGACTGCGGGATCGGAATGACGGCAAGTTGCAGGCTGGCGGATTCGAATTTCGTCGTAGCCAGGGAGCTATCAAGATGAATCCCATTTATATTGCCCGAAGCAATCAGATCGCCGCTCGGAACCTGGGTGGCGAAATGATGATCATGTCCGCGGCCGACTCCACCTTATTCAGCCTGAATGACGTGGGCACCCTCATCTGGGAAGCGGCCGACGGTGAAACGCCTCTCCAGGAAATTGTCGAGCGGAAGGTCTGCGCCCAATTTGACATTGATCCGGCGGAAGCCCTCGAGGACGCGGAAAGCTTTGTCCGAGAGCTTGCGGGGCACGGAATTCTGCTCGTGTCCGAGACACCGGTGGGGAGTGGGCGGTCAAAAGTTGAAGGGTAAAGGGTAAAGGCTCACTCATAACCTCCAGCTTTCAACCTGCAACCTTTAACCTTTTACTTGTCACTTCACACTAATTACTGAGGTTGCTATGACCACGCTGATTGCGGAAATGAGCCAGCGGGCGCTTGATCGAGGCGTGCCGCTGAGCGCCCACTTGGACGTCACGTACCGCTGCAACGAGCGCTGCGAGCATTGCTATCTCGATCACGACGACCACGGTGAGATGACCACGGCCGAGATGTGCGACGTCCTCGATCAATTGGCCGAAGCCGGCGTGTTCTTCCTCATCTTGAGCGGCGGCGAAGTCCTGATGCGCAGGGACTTCTTCCAGATTCTCGAGCACGCTCGCGCCCTGCTCTTCTCGGTCAAGATCAAGACGAACGCGTTCATGATCCGCGAGCCGGAAGCAGACCGCATGCGCGAATTGGGCGTCCAGTCCGTTCAAGTCAGCATTTACTCCCACCGGCCAGAGGTCCACGATGCCGTCACCAAGCTCCCCGGATCGTTGAAGCGGTCGATCGCGGGAATTCGCTTCCTCAAGTCGCGCGGGCTAAACGTGATTATCGCGAACGTCCTCATGCGCCGGACCTTGGGCGACTACGCGGGCGTACAAGCGCTGGCTGGTGAGCTGGGCGTTCAGTTCACCATGGACCCCACCGTCACCCCGAAGATGGACGGCGACCGGTCGATCGTAGGACTCGGAATTGGCGGCGACGAGTTGCGGCAGGTGTTTCACAACCCCGAGCTGGTGGGCAACGTGGAGGAATTTTGCACGCTCCCGAAGCCCGTGAATGACGACGTGTTGGACGAGTTGCCCTGCAGCGCCGGGCATACGGCGTGCTACATCTCGCCTTATGGCGACATCTATCCGTGCGTGCAATTTCCGCTGCCGACCGGCAACCTCAGAAAGCAGAAGTTTGCGGAGATCTGGTGGGACTCCCCACAACTGAAAGAGGTGCGCTCCATTCACGCCCGCGACCTGCCCGTGTGCTCGACCTGCACGCACGTGGGCTCGTGCACGCGCTGCCCCGGCCTCGCTTATATGGAAGGCAACCTGCGCGGGCCGTCTTCCCAAGACTGCGAAAAATCTTTTGCCCGCACGGGTATTCCCTCCGCCAACATGCTCGCCAAACGGTCAGCAGGACGAATCTCCGAGAAGTCCTTCGCCACAAACTCCCACCTCGTGCAGATTTCCGGCCTGGCGCACCTACCCGCTGCCTCCCTCCACCCAACAGAACCTGCTTGCGAGTCTAGCTTGTCGCTCTAGCGCGAAAGCCCAGCTTTGGCAGCAGGCGGTTCGCACCGGCCAGGACTAACCACCCCGCTGTGGTCGAAACCACTCGAAAAAAACGCAAAGGGAAATAGAGAAGAAACAGCCAGGAGGGAAGAGAAACGAACTGGCAATCCGCCGGCGTGGGAATGAAAAGCCGAACCGCCAAGAAGCGAAGCTTTTGAGAGAGTGGCTTCAGCAGGCGAATCGAGAAAAGGGTTTCTTGAAGTATTTGGAGATCATAACGAGGAGCGGCGTCAAATCCGCGGCGTGCGCGAGACATTGTCACAGAAAAGATCGGGGGAATGGGTGTGTCGAAAAGTGAAGCGCAGCCGGCGAGGCTCGACCGAATGGTCTCCTCCCAACCCAGCAATCTTGCTTTTTCTTTCACATCCCCCCAGTCAATCGTCCCCCGCCAACAAATCCGGTCAAGGTCCACAAGCCACTTAAGAGGATGCAAGCCGTGCCGCGCGGCATGTACCGCAAGGTAAAGAAACTCCCATTCGGCGCTCAGAGCGAACGCCTGCACCCCGTGAAAGGTCTTGCGCTCGGCCTCCGACCAGATTTCCTCGAGCAAGTCTCGCTCCACTGGCCCTCCCCATATCAGTCCGCAATGAAGTTGGACCGGGTAGGCGAACCTACCGTCCTGTCGGCTGAGTCCGCAATCTTTACCAAAGCGCGCCACGAGCTTCGCAAGAGATGGCTGAGTGAAAGAGGCTACATATCCGGAGGACAAGAGGATTTGGAAAGCCTGAGCAAAGTACTTCGTTGGAACGAGAATATCTATGTCAGCAGAAACGCGGTGAGCGGCGTCGCCGTAAAGGGATTCTGCCAGAGGGACCCCCTTGAGCGCCATCGCGGGCACTTGGGCAGCACCCAGGAGCGACAGTACGCGCGCCAGCTCCGTGGCGAAAAGGGCGTTCCGAAGTGCGTTGCTCCGAAAATAATCCGCGAGCTCCGCTTGGACAGGCTGGGGCACACTTGGAAAGCCCAGCCGCTTGAGATTCGAGCAAACCAGCGGCAATATTTCGTGGGCTCGGAGGCGCTCCAGTACGCGGTTCCAGGCGAGTGCCCCGGCGAGCAACTGCTGTGCTCTCTCGTCGGCCCCCGGAGGGAGGCGCCCCCGAGCCAGCAAAAGGCACAGCTCATCTTCTGGCGCCATATCCAACAGGCAGGAGTCAGGAGCTGGTGTGCCGTCCCGCTTAACCATTTACCTTGAGGTCCGCTGGCGCCGACAGCCGCCACCCCCTGGCCCCCTCCTCAGAGAGGAGGGGAATTGGCGTATTGACTCCCCTCCTTGCCAAAGAGGGGGCCAGGGGGTGGTTGTTGTAAAGAATTAGCTCGGACACCACACCACGGGCCAGAAGAACCACGCGGCGCCGAACCTTGGGTTGGCCTCTCTCGGATCCTAATTCCTGGCTTCTCTTGATCCTATCTTCTGACTCCTGGCTCCTGGTGGTTATTGGTCTCGAATCTGCTTCAGTACTACTACTGCTGCTATGGCCAGTAAACCCATCGCCCCTCGCCAGAGGAACAAGGGAGTCACAAAGCTGTGAAAAAGGGCGAAACCCATGTTGGGCGAAAAGAAGCGAAGCGCCACGGCTACCAAAAACACCAGCGCTGCCAGGCTGATTAAGATGTCTACAAGGTTCCGCGTAGGCCCCTCCTTTCTCGACCGGCCATTATATCAGTGAGGCCACGGCCTTGTGGCGCGGCCGTCCATTGCTCGCCGCGGCTGGCTCAGGGCGTGCTCCCAGTCCACCTCAGTTGCTCCTTTGGCTTAGCCGGGAATCCGAGCCACGCATTGAACAGGCCGAGAATTTCGCGGATCACATCGTCGCCTTCGACAGTAATTCGCCACCACCGCTTTGGATCGTACTCCTCGTAGGAGTCATAACACACGATGGCCTGCGGGTGGTCGCCCATCTCAAGGTGCCAGATGGTCCTCACTCGTCGAGTGTGTGGCGGAGAGGTTATGATGATGACGACGTCGCCCTCGCGGCGCAGAGCTGCGGCGGTCACAGCGACTTCGTCCACGGTGTTTCGGATAGGTGTGGGCAATACGCGGATCGCATCCGCAGGCACGCCTAGCTTCTCGAGCACCCGCCGGCTGTACTCGCTCTCTTGGGTATACGGGACTCCCAGTCGCACGTACGCCTCGCTGGCCCTGCGGTCATACCCCTCAGTGATCCAGATTTCCGGCGCCCAGCCCTGATGGTAGAGGCTGGCGGCGCCCATAGCCCGGAACGGCGCCCCGCCGCTCAGCACGACGATGGCTCGAGCACGCTTCAGGGGATCGGCGACCACCAGCCAACTCCCCACATTCCTGAAGGCCCAATAAACCACTCCCGTCAGCACGAACACTACCAGCATTAAATACAAGAGACATCGAGGCCAGCAGCGTGATCTACCAAACGTCACAGCAAGCCCCCGTGTGCGACCCGCGGCCGGGTCACCCCGGCCAGAAACGGATATGTCTTCGGCTGCGCATGATACTCGAAATCGCCCCTTGAATTCCTGCAAGACACGCGCTGTGGTTCATCAATATTCCATCCGCCTGTCCCTTCATCGGATTGAGCGGGCGCATCGGGTACGGGTGGCGACAAGAAAGATGTTAGACATTCGCTATCTGGCTCTCGCCCCAGACCCAGACCCTCCTGCGGAGAAATTCGGAATTGGCGGCATTTGGCGAAATCACTCACAGCCAAACGATTCACTCACTCAGGAATATGTGTCTCGCCACATTCCAAACTGCATAATAGAAGGTGCATATTCGGCGAGATTTGCCGACTTGAATGAGGCTTGGTTCTGGCGGTGAAGTGTTTCCTGGCAATGTCGTCGCGATTGCCGGGAAACGGGTGACACTTCCCCTCTGCCCAGCGTAAGAGCACCGAGACCATTCCCTAATGCTGCTCGCGCCGCACGGTCGTATCGGTGTTGCAGGCCGCCCAGTCGCGCCTGAGAAACAACTCGACCCCGAGCTGCCGAACGAATTCTGCTACCCGGCGTCTCCTTGCTCAATCCGAGGTGGGTGCGATCGTCGTGGAAATAGCGAATGTAATCGCCCAGGAGTCGCTTCAGAGGCCGCTCGTTCATAGCGATGACATGGTCGAGCACATCGCGGCGGCAGCTTCCGATTCAGCGCTCGGCAACCCCGTTTTGCCAAGGGCGGTGGATGGAAGTTTGCACGCACTCCATGTTCAGGGATCGGATGGCAGCAGGCACTTCCAGCCCGTACTTCTGGTCGTGATCAAAGAGCAGGAATCGGGGAGCGGACTGACAAGGGAAAGCCTCACGTAACTGCTGAACAATCCAATGACTGGTGGGATGCCGGGTGACATTGAAGTGCAGGATGCGCCGACGGTCGTGGTTGATGACGAAAAAGCAGTACAGGAGACTGAAGGTAAGAGTGGGAACCGTGAAGAAGTCCGTGGCGGCGATGGCTTCGCCAGGATTACGAAGAAAGGCCCGCCAACGCTGGGCAGGCTCAGGATTTCTGGGTGCGCGTCGCATCCAGCGGGAGATGGTTCGCTCCGATACCTCAAACCCGAGCATGAGGAGTTCGCCATGAATGCGTGGGGCGCCCCAGGTTGCGTTCTCCGCCACCATCTGGAAAATTAAATCCCGAACTTCTCGCGGAATCTCCTTGCCGCCAGCTCGCCGGCGCACCTTGCACAGCAGGGCCCAATATAGGCGGAATCCAACGCGGTGCCAGCGGGGCACGGTGTCAGGAGCGACCAGATAGAGGCACTTTTTCCAGTCGGACCAGAGTTGGCGAAGGGCAACCCAGAACAGTTTGTCGAACAGACCCAGTCTCGGTTAAGGATGCCGGCGTTTCAGGACGACGAGTTGCCGGCGAAGCGAGAGGTTCTCCAACATCAAGTTTTGGCGCGTACGAAAAAAGCGAAGGACGGCTCCGAACCAGATCCGGAAAAGGTCAAGCATAGTGGCAAAGTTATAGCAGTTCGGATTCTCATCCGGGCCTTTATGTCGTTGATTTCACAATCGGATGGAATAGTGGCGAGGGACACTTTCCATCGGCTAGAGCCGCTGGGGCCTGGCGCTTGAACATCCACTGGAAGGGAGTGGCGATCTGTTGGTAGTGATCATGGAACCGAAGCCAGCGATCTTCGAGTTCGCTGAGGGACGAAAAGTCATTGGGTGTCAGGACCTTTCGTGGGACGATAGAAAAGTAAATCTCAACGTGGTTCAGCCAACTGACATGGACCAGCGTGGGCAGGGGGATGAGCGTCGGCCACTAGGCGTGAAAGCGACCCGCATCCTTCCAGTCGCGATGACTCGATCCATTGTCCGTAATCCAGAAGACGCGGCGGGCCGAAAGATAGGGCTCTTGGTTCATGACTTGCGCGACCAAGCGATCAAGAAGGGGCGATGCCGGTCTTCCGTTCACAGCGGCTGGGGACCTTGGCGCACCGCACGTCCCAGGCCGCCCGATAAGCCGAAGCTCCTTTCCGTTCATACTTATGTTCGACATTTTGGAGGCGGTGCGAGGCCGGGGGCATGGAAGCGTGCCGCAGCTGCCGGGCTTGAATGCTTGTCTTCTCGTCAGCACAGACCACGGAGCCGGTGGGGGCCAGAGGCACCGCCGTCCCCTTCCCCGAACCCCATCCCCGGCTAGGAGATTCGGGGAAGGCTCAATGAAAAGGGCCTAAGTGTGAACATCAAAATTGTCTCACTGGAGGGGTTCACCCCAGTTGCGAAGGAACAGTAAATGAACAATAACGATCCCCGGGCGCTCCTCAGAGTCCCTTTTTGTTCCCTGAGATTACGTAAAATCACTGACTTAGCCGATTTCGGCGGCCCTGAAAAGGCTGGCGGCGGACGTTTAACTCCATCCCGCGGCACGATATCTCTTAAGAACCTGACTGCGTCAACTAAATAGGCACGGAAGTACTCACCACTCCGCGACTGACCCATCCCCAAAGTACACTCGGGCCATCGGCCGGGTTCCGCCAAAGGGATATTTCTTTAGGGACTCTTCGTTCAGATCGAAGCCCAAACCGGGCTTTTCGGATAGAGGAAAGCGTCCACCAACCATCCGCATCGCAGGAAAGCCCAACCATTCCTCCCATACCCTGTCCTGCTGCCGAGGCATGACTTCGGCGCATACTTCCTGGATCAAGAAATTGGGAGTCGCAGCATCCACGTGAACCGAAGCAAGGCTACCAATCGGACCCTCGCAGGCGTGAGGCGCCATTGAAATTCCCGCAGCATCCGCCATGGCCGCGACTTTCCACAAGGCGGTTACCCCGCCAACGTGATTGATATCGGTTTGAAGAATGTCGACGATTCCCGATTCGATCAATTCTCTACATGAGTAATGGGCGACCAGGCGTTCTCCCGTGGCGATGGGTGTTTGAGATCGTCTGGAAATCCGGGCCATAGCTTTGGCGTTTTCAGGTGGACAGGGCTCCTCGACCCAAAGGAGATTGAGAGGCTCGAGCTCCTTGATCAACACGGAAGCCACACTCGGGCTTGTCTTGGCGTGGAAATCAACCGCTATTTCGATTTCCGGCCCCATACCCTCGCGGATTAATTGGAGGAAACTCACAGCCTCTCTTATTTTTGTATGCGTGTCGATCCATTCATAGTAGTCGGGCAGGCCGGTCTTTACGGCCGTGACGCCTTGACGCGCCGCCTCCTCGCTCAAGCGGGAGAGTTCTCCGTGAACCTTTTCTCTGTCCATACGGCCATTCAAACCCACGTCCACGTGGTAGTAACCGCGAACGCCCTGGGGATTGTATGTCCCGCCCAGCAACTTCCACAGAGGGAGGCCCAGCATCTTCCCCCGAATGTCCCACAGCGCCTGGTCGAGACCGGAAATTGCGGACCCTATCACCGGTCCAGCCCTGTAAAAACTATGGACGTACATGTCCTGCCAGGAATGTTCGACCGCCATGGGATCGGCGCCCAAAATGAAATCGCTGAAGTCATTGACGCAGGCGATCACTGCACCGGCCTTTCCTTCGAGCGTAGCCTCTCCCCAGCCAATCACTCCATCGGATGTCTCCAATTTGACAAAGACATAAGGCCGGTCGGACTGGGAGGTAAGAGACACACCGAATACTTTCAGGTGCGTGACCCTGTTTCGCGAACCCACAGAATGCAGACCTTCGTTTGTGTCAGTCAGCGCTCCGCGACTCGGAGGAGCGGCGAAGAAGCCTGGGCGCCAAGTGCTGCTCGTCATGTATGTGCCGGCTACACCTCGAAAGAATTCACGCCGCCTCATGCCGATGACTCCCAGTATTTTTCTAACGCCGCTTCGTTGACTGTAATCCCTAGTCCTTCACCGGCGGGAATCCGCGCGAATCCATCTTCAACCGTCTCCACAGAGGTTCCAACCAACTCTGCGCGCATCTTAATGTCGGCTTCATCGTCGGGATATGGAATTTCCTGGATGAAGAAATTCGGGAGTGAGGCTGCGAGATGCAAGGCCGCTGCCGTACTGATTGGCCCGCCGTGATGATGGGGGGCCGCCGCGATGTAATAGGTTTCCGCCAGAGCGGCGATCCGGCGAATTTGGACGATGCCGTTAAGCCCAAAGTCCGGCCGGATGACGTCCGCGGCTTCATCCCTCAGAAGCGTGAGAAAGTCGGAACATCGGTGGAGGCCCTTACCAAATCCAACTGGCATGACCGTTGTTCCATGTCCCGCCCGGAATTGTGTGGCATCACAAGGCTCGTCAAGCCATAACAAACCTAGCCCTTCCACACCTCGCGCCAGTGCCAGAGTTTCATCGAACGACAGGTCCCCAGTCCCGCCGAGCACGAAATCGGTGCGCTCTCCGCCAACCGCTTGAAGCTTTTCAAGCAATCGACGCATTGAATGGATCAAGTCGCGAATGGAGCCAACTTCCATACGCCGCGGAAGGGGTATAACGAAAGCCCTGAATCCGCCTTGCCTAACCCACCCCAGGCTAGCCAATAGCTTGTCTTCCGATTCACCCTGAAGCCGCGCCATCACGCGAGCCTTGAACCGAGTCGGCCCTCCCAAAATTTGATACGCAGGTGCATGAACCACTTTTCCGAGGATATCGAGGAGGGCCATGTTAACGGCGGCTTGCACGCCGGGCAGGGATTGAAGTTTGTGTCTTGCCACTTCAAATGCGGCGCAGGACATTCCAAGGACAGTCCTTTTTGCCTCAACCAGGTCGCCATCAGAAATATTGGCGCATTCGCCGTACCCACTGAGGCCCGATTTGGTCATCAACCGAAAGACTGTGTATTGACGCCCCGAAATACGCTCGCGCAGGGGGTGGACAGTAAGGTCAGCTATTTCCGTTCCTGTTGGCGATTGATTTTCATGGAGTGGACTTGAGTGTCTCGCTCGAAAGGCGGCCAGGCGTTCCTGACGATTAAGGTTTGATTGCGGCATGTGCCTCAAAAGGTCATTTGGTTTTCACAGCTCAGGGTTCGGCCATCATTTCAAGGCGCCTCGGACAGCCAATCTTTCATTGCCATCGGTCGCAGCGCGGCCACATTTCGGTGGGCGCACTTTCGTTGCTTTATCGTGGTGAAGCGGCAAAGAGCTCGCGCCTTCGGCCGTGCCAATCTACCACAATCGCAAGATTGAAGGCGCGCGCCAAAAATTCGAGTGCCGTCTTTGCGTACATTCGGCGAATTCTAACCCACGCCGGGCGAACCGAACCCAATGACAGTTGCGAAATATAGTGACGACCGGCGTCTACCGCCGCTCACAGAGCGGCGCTACAGAAGACCACCGTCACAATATTTTGAAAACTTCCGTGAATTAGCTCGCACCAAAATAATGCAGGTTGTGGTATACGTGGGCCGCCGGAAGTTCCAAGAATCGAAAACCGGTGAAGAGTGGTCGTCTGAAGCACAAAGGCTTTGAAACGAGGTGCCCCGCTATGGGGAAGTACCTTGACCGCAGGATCGTCAAGAGCCTTGCTTTCGGGATCATGCTGTTCGCGACGAAGCAGATGCTCGCAGTCCCGGCAAAGATCTCGGGGCCAATTGTCGTTGCCTCGGGCGGACGCGCGCAAGCTTCGATTGTCACGGGCGCGCAAACGACCGAGACTTACCGCTTCGCCGCGTCCGAACTCGCCAGGTATTTGCAAACTCTTTCCGGCGCTGAGATCAAAATCATTTCGGATACGGAAATCGGAGCTCTTCCTCGCCAGGAAGCTCTGATCGCCGTGGGCGGGCCCGACGTCAACAAGACCACCAAAGAATCAGCCGCGGCTCTCGGGTTGAATTTCAACGGCCTGAAGCCCGAGGGCTTTGTGATCAAGACCGGCCGGCTAAGGGACCGGCCCGTGGCCGTGGTAGCCGGAAATGATGAGACGTCCTCAATGTATGCCGTCTACGAGTTGGTCGAACGGCTGGGGATAACGTTTCGACTGACGGACGACATCATTCCGAAGCAAAGGGATGTACTTGAAATTCCGCCGCTCGACTTGCGATTGGAACCTGCGATGGCAAGGCGAGGCTTCCTTGTACAGGATGGGGGCTACGAGAACACCACGATGTTCTCGTACGAAGACTATGCCAAATTGATCGACCAGATGGCCAAAATGAAGTGCAACTACATGCAGTTCTGGTGGTTCTCCTATGAGCCCTGGCTGAAATTTGGATATAAGGGCGAGATCGCCGGGCTGGGTGACGTCTCCACTAAGGAGAGCGGATATCTTACCTGGGCGTTTGGAGGATTTGGCTCGCGGACCAAAGACGACGTGACCATTGGGAAGGAACGGTTCAAGTACAGAAGAATCGCGCCACCGGAAATGCAGAACGTGGAAACTCCCGACCAGGCTTTTCAAGTGGCGGAAGACCTGCTTCACAAGATCATGCAGCACGCCAAGGAGAGAGGCATCAACGTCTGGCTGGCCGTGGAATTGGACGCCTTGCCGCCCAACCTCGCCCGGTATTGTGAAGAAGTAGGGAGCCTCCCTTTCCACAATCTTGCCGGAGCCTTTGTACATCCGCTGGACTTAGTCAACCGCGAGATACAAGTCAACCGCCTCAGAGCATTGTTGGAGACGTACCCCGAAGCCGAGGGCTATTTTCTCAATGTCGGCGAGATGTATCCGGAGCTCAACAATGAAAAGCATCGGGAGTTTTTTGAAAAAATGCGACCGGAGTTTTTCGAGCTGCGAAAAGCACGGTTCCCCTGGGTCATTGACATCCCCCAAGATTCCGATCCCGTCGTGGACTCGAACATCGGTTATTTTGACCTGTTCAAGTTTCTGCTGAACCAGAGGGATGCCATCGCCCCCAAGGCGAAAATCGGCCTGATGGGGATCGGGCGCGGCTACGCCCTGCCTCTGTTCGACAAGTTGTTGCCGAAAGACGTTGCATTCACGGATATGGAGTCCAGCGGCGTGTGGACACCAGCCGGGGTGCCTATGCATATATTCGCCAATATGGGGCAGCGAGAAAGAACCATCGAGCCGCGCGTCGACGATGATTTTGAAATGATGGGCATGCAATTCAGCGTCAGACAATACAGTGTCCGGGACAACATATTTACGGACGGATTGAAGAACGGTTTGACAGGCTTCGCCGGCCAGATCGATCGAGTTCGGGGCACAGAAACCAACAGCTTATTCCTGACCCGTGCAGCATGGGCACCCGATTTGGGGCCGGAAGAGTTCTACCGGAACTACACCAACCAGGTCTTTGGTCCGAAAGCGGCGCCTGCGATGTATCGTGCCTTCACGGCCCTTGAGGATAATCAGGAATACGTCGGATACAACCTCTATTGGTATCTCTACACGATGATGAACTGCTGCACTTCCCTTCCCGAAGTTCACATGGCGCATCGTTATTTTACCCAGCCCGATGCTTTTGACGGTCCCACAATACCCGACTGGAAGGGCTTCATCACGACCCTGCCGGATACGATCGTGCGCTTCCAGGGCTCGATCGGATTTCTGGACAAAGCCCTCGTGGAGATGCACGCGGCCCAGCCTGATGTAGCACCTCAGGGAGAATATGAATTGCGTTATTTGATCAATCGCACTCAATCCTACCGGGTTTACATCGCGGCCCTGGTGACCATGAGAGAAGCCTACGGGGTATTCGACAAGGCGTTCAGGGACCGAAACAAGGTTTCCCACGACGAATTCGTGGCCGAATTAACCAATGCCATGGATCTATTTGACCAGGCGAGCGGGCAGGTGCAGGCAGCAACTCGAGAATATGCGGAATTCATGGATAGCCCATCCGACCTGGGCGTGCTGTACCATCTCAACGCGCGCGCGGTGCTGGGATTCGATCTGATCTGCCAGACGATGCGAAATGTTCTTAACTATCACACCGGCAAGCCCTACTTGAAGCACGTTCCTTGGGAAAGACTATTCTCGCCGGACTTTAATGCGACTTGAGAGTGCAACCGTTTTCCGACGCAACCCTTCCTCACGGGTACTGAGGGTGCATTCGCCGCGAAGTCGCAAAGATTCTAGGAAGAAATATTGCGTTTACACAAAGCGATGAGCCATTCAAGAAACTGTATCCCGGCCATGGCGATACTTATTTTGCTGGTGTTCAATCCTGCCCTTGCTCAAACACCGGTCAGCACGCTGAAATATCGATCAGATTTCTTGGATGTTGAGGTGTCGCCGGACCAGCCCGCCTTTGGATCACTAGCCTTGGATTCATTGGGGAAGAATAAGCTTGGACCGAATCCGCTCAGGCCGCCCGAGCCTTCGGAGAAGTCTTATCTGGTTGCCCGACAAGGCTCGAAATTCATATACCGAGCCAGGAGCGCGTCGCCTGGCGAGTTTCCGGCGTGGACATTCGAATTTTCAGATCGGAGAATCCGCCTCCGGTCCGTTTATTCAGCCCTGAATCCCCCTGCTCCGCTCACACTGAATTTCAATACCCATCTCAATCACGCGACGCTGCTTGGCCTCATGAATGATGACGGAAGCGTTCGCCTTCCTTCGCTGGTCCATCTGCCAGATCAAGGTACATTGCGAATCACGTCGAGCGGTCCCAAGGAGATTGCGCTCGGCTATGACGCCCAGCGCTTTCACAAGCCGCACCAAGGCGACGATTACGTCAAAATCACCTTTCCGGCAGCTTCCGCCGCCACGCCCGCTTTGGAATACACTGTTGACGTGGTGGCCATTTATCCGGAGCTGCCTGGAATCGATCAGGATGCGCGCTTCGATGGATTCCGGCGCGATTGGCTCAACATCTTCCAACTGAGCCCTCACTATCGAGCCCTTGCCAACAACGCAGCCAGCGACGTTTGTGCTTTTACGCTTTTCGAGTACTCGGCGGTCGCGAAGCGAACTCCTCCGCTCGCGCCGGGACTGACTGCGCTGGACATGGTCAGGCAAACGCTTGATCGGTATCTTGGCGGAATGAAGGGCTATGGGATCGTCGGCTACGTCCCCAATGACTTCACCAATCCATACGACTACACCGACACATATCCCTCACTATTAATCGCCGCTTCGGATTACGTTGAAGGGAGCAACGACGAGCGCTGGCTGAGAAAAAACTATGCAGGACTGAAAACCTGGGCGGCGAAGCTCGTGGCCATGGATCGAGATGACGACGGTTTGATCGAATACCCCGAGTCCGGCAATTCCGGCTCCTGGGCGCACAAGATGATGCCCCCGCCATGGCATTTTTCGAAGCACGCAGCCAATTGGTGGGATGACATCGGGTTCGGGCACAAAGACGCCTACGGAAACGCGCTCGCGTACCACGCATGGCTGGGCATGGCGAATTTAGCTCGGAAATTGAATCTCCCTCAGGACGCAACTCTCTATACTTTGCGCGCTGAAAAGCTTCGTTCCGTTTATTTCAAAACTTTTTACAATCCGTCCACGGGCGTCCTCGGTGGTTGGCGAAGCGCGGATGGAGTCCTCCATGACTATTACTTTACTTTCGTCAACAGTGTCGCCATCACCTACGGTCTTGTTCCTGAAAAGCAAGCCAACCTGATCATGGATTGCTTACTCGCCAAAATAGAAGAGGCTGGGTATACACATTTTGAATTCGGACTCCCCGGAAACCTGATCCCCATCCGGCGTGATGACTACCTAGAGCCGAGGCGAGAGTGGGGCGGCGGCGACAAAGAGGATGGCTCCGAGGGCTTCCAGATTTACGAGAATGGCGGCGCTTCAGCGTGCTACGTGTACTTCACGATTCAGGCCTTGTATCAGTTGGGCCGGCACAAAGAAGCTGACGCGATTTTGTTTCCCATGCTCCGCGCCTTTGAAGATCGCGGCTTCCAGGGGTATGGGCCCAACGGCCGCACCTACGATTGGAGGGATTGGGACGGAACTGCGTACGGGTACGAAGGCTTGCTCGTGGACGGGTACATGACACTCCTGGCCGTCCTTTCCAGATAGGGCCGGCATCAGATCAGGTCCGAAATGGTCTGGGCATTAGCACAACCGCTACCTCGGTCCAGCCATTGGCGCGCCAAGCCTCGAACCGACTCAAGAGTCTCTCCAACGCGGATGAGGGTGTAATAGACGTGCCGTTCGGACCACTTGTTGAGGTCCATGTCGCGAGCTTCGATAGGATAATCTTCTCCGGCGTTGCGTAGTGGGTTATTCACGATGTAGTGGGAAAATGGCGCGAAGTGATACGGGTAAGGAGAACCCGGCTTGTAATGGTTCATCTGCGCATTTGCCCAACCGATTGGCCAATGATCCCAACGCGCCGCTCCCCAGCCCCATCCTCCTGTATCCTTGAAAGAATGATCCACAATCTGGCTCTTCTCAGAAGGAAATCCGCTCGAAGTCCCCATAACCGTGAACAAGAATCCTGCCTTGAACGGCATGACCATTGCGAAACCGTGAGAATGCGAGATTTCCATTAGCAACGGCGCATCGCCCGTCCGCCGCGCCGCGCCCTCGTGGTTCCAAAACACGTCGTACCGCCTGGAAGAATAGGCATCGAGCACCGATCCCACATGGTAATCGCCATGAAGCTCGTCAACCGGGAACAGATCCTTCCACTCTGTTCCGGCGGGAGCAAGAGCAAAGAAGTCGATGGGTTGCCAACTGTAACCCTCGGGTTTTTCGGGCCGCAAGGTCGAATAGGTCAGGCGGCGCCATACGAGGCCGTTCGGGAAGGCGACGTAATCTTCGGTCCCGCGCAGCGCAGGCTGTGAGTCGTCCTCGTTGTTCACGCAGAAATAGTTCCACCGCAACCACACGGGGTGCTCTCCGCTCTGGATAATATCCACGAAGCTATTGCGTTCTTTTCGCCCGTTGTTATTGAAGAGCTCGGCCCAACCGTTGTTGCCTTCAAAGAACTGGTTACAAAGTCCGACTCCGTTTGGCAATTCAATCCAGGGATCGTAACTCGCCTCGTGGCTGAAAACGAGCCGGTGCGGCTTGTTTTTCCAAACTATGATAACGGCTCTTCTCGGATTGTGATCAGCATGAGGAGGACTTGGGGCAAGGTTGCCCTGATATCCCGCAGGAGTGTAATCACTCACTTCGTACGCAGCCACAGCCTCAGGCGATTCGCGCCTCAACTGGGCCATCGTGATAGGCTCGGGCTTTTCGAATATAGGATCCGGTCCCCAGGTTTCAAGACTCTCTCCGCCGTTTTCTAAGCTACAGCCTTCGTTTCCTTCAGGGCGCACGCCGGACGGCACCGTTCCAGTCAAGGGGAGCAACGAGCCTGCTCCCGCCATGACTTTTTGCAGAAAGTTCCTGCGAATAATTCTCACGCTCTCTCCTGTTCAGACACGTGAATTCTAATAATCGCTTGGCCGGCTATCGCTCCATCGCGCCTTATGGTTGCACTTCTAATTTAATGGGAGACATGACCCGCTCAGGGTGAAACCCCCAACGAGGACTCCCGTTGTTTCGGCATCGGCGCTTCCATTGAATCCAGGTTGCTTTCCCCCGACGGAAATCCTTATCTCGCCAGGCTCCACAGTCCGCCTCCCCGCGCTGTCCACTATTGAAAGTTCACGCGACGTAAGCGTGAAGGGGACGTGGCGAAGTTCGCCAGCCATAAGGTGAACTCGTCGAATGCCGGCCAGCGCACGAATGGGGACTGGGACTGTGGTGTTCGGGTGTGTCACATACAACTCCACAACTTCGTCTCCCGGGACAATGCCTGTATTCTTCACGTCGGCGCTGATGTGAACGTCTTCGCCCACCGCTGGCCTCTCGTTTGGGATGTTCAAATGGCTGTATTCAAATTTGGTGTAGCTGAGTCCAAAGCCAAATGGGTAAAGTAGATCGCCGGAAAAGTAGCGGTAGGTTCGGCCGGCCATGTTGTAATCCGCAAAGGGAGGGAGCTGATCGACGGATTTGACGAAAGTGGCCGGCAGGCGCCCCCCTGGATTGTTAATTCCCGCGATCGTCTCGGCGATCGCCGTGCCGCCTTCTTCCCCCGGATACCAGACTTCCAAAATCGACGCGGCGTGGTCGTTCGCCCAGTTCACGGATATCGGTGTGCCGTTCATGAGGACGAGCACGAGCGGTTTGCCGGTCGCCCGGAGCGCCTCCAACAGGTCTTGCTGCGCGCGCGGCAAATCCAAATCGGTGCGATCGCCGCGATTGAAACCCTCCAGGTGGATTTCCATCTCTTCGCCTTCAAGCCGCGGAGAGATTCCACCAAAGAATAGGATGACGTCCGCAGCCCTTGCCAGGCTTACCGCCTGGTCCCGCAACGTTTCCAGAGGCGGCTGCCAATTCAATGTAAGCCCGGCCAAAAATACCGGCGCGTCATGCGTGTACTCCACTTTGAAGTTGTGCGCATCTTTCGCTTCGGAATGCATTTTAAACGTCGGCACGCTTACATTGCGCGAATTCTGATTGACCGAAATCACGGGCTTGTCGTCCAGGGACATTCGAATGCTCTCGCGTCCGTCGCAAGGCCAGCAAAACGGCTGGTCGAATCCAAAAATGTAGTCCCCCGGCCCGGGCAGTGTAAGCACTCCAGTCCAACGAACCGAGAAGGCAATCTTTGAAACGCCTGGAACGGGCTGGGCAGCGTTCCAATCGAATTGAATTTGCGGGTCAATTCGTGTCAATGTCGGCTTTCCGGAGAAATCAAGGTTGGAGAAATACTCTCCCTTCAGACCCTCCGTCACCGAATCGGGTGACGGGTGGAAAACGGAGCGCGGCATCTGCACAGGGAAATTGGAAATGTAGGGCGAGCCCTGCGCGTATATCACTTTCGCTGGGGAACCAAACTGTTTGACGATTCCGTCCAGAGGTAGAACCGGCTTCCGGGCCGCTCCGTTGTAATTGCCCTCAATTGAACTGAGGGATTCCGCGTTAGGTCCGATGACTGCGATAGTCCTCACATCCTTTCTTAAGGGCA
Organism: Acidobacteriota bacterium; assembly: GCA_003225365.1. Taxonomy (GTDB): domain Bacteria; phylum Acidobacteriota; class Terriglobia; order UBA7540; family UBA7540; genus Gp13-AA74. Next base: position 835 of record QHZN01000114.1, on the reverse strand, counting down.
GTACACTACCGCGATTCTTGAGCAAGACGATGGATTCCCGCGCCGCTTGAAGAGCTACTTGGCGATTCTCGGCCGAGCCTACCTCCGAGATTAGTATCTTATTGAATGGAACCATCGCCGGTGGGTCAAACATTCCCAGCCGGAATCGGACTTTGAACAAGCGCCTCAATGCGGTGTTCATCTCCCCTTCGGTCAGCAAACCGTCTCGTACAGCTTTTGGGAGAGTCACGTACTCCGGGCCGCAAGTAATGTCAGTTCCCGAACGGACGGCAAGCGCCGCGCCATATTCATTGTTGGGTGTCAAGTGATGGCTCTGTGTGATGTCATCCACCGCGTAGCAGTCGGACGTGGCGTAACCCTTGAACTTCCATTCATCGCGAAGTATACCTTGCATCAGCATAGGATTGGCGCAGGCCGGAGCGCCGTCCAAAGCGTTGTAGGCGCACATCACGGACATGGCATGGCCATCCACCAGAGTCGCACGGAACGCGGGCAAGTAAGTGTCCTCGAGATCGTGTGCGGTGGGATTGGCCTTGAAACCTCGACGTAAAGCCTCCGGGCCACTGTGTACGGCGAAGGCTTTGGGAGTGGCGATAGCCTCAAAATACTTGGCGTTGCCACCCTGTAATCCCTTGACGAAAGCTACGGCAATCTTCGAAGTAAGATACGGATCTTCTCCGTAAGTTTCCTGACCCCGTCCCCATCGTGGGTCGCGCAGGATGTTGATCCACGGCGAAAAGAATGTGAGGCCGAAATAGATGTTGTGGTTGTTCTCGCGTTGCGCCTGGTTGTATTTCGCGCGCGCCTCATTGGAAATCACGCGCCCTTCACGGAA
>QHZN01000113.1 GCA_003225365.1 Acidobacteriota bacterium | reverse complement strand
GGGAAGAGCTTGCGCAGGTGGCCAAGTTCTTCGCGCGGCCGCCGGATCTTTTCGGTTTCGCCTTCCCCGGCCGCGACAGCGGCCTGTTTGGGACCTATTTCGAGCTGGTGGCCATGGCGGGGGGCAAAGTATTTCGGCCCGACCTCCGGCCCGGCTTTGTGGACAGCGCCGGCCGCTGGGCTCTGGGCTTTCTGCGCCGTCTCTATTTCGAGGAACAGGTCACTCCGCGCGATTTGCCGGAAATGCGTTACGATGAGCTTTCGGAGTTGTTTCAGGAAGGGCGGTTGGCCATGGTTGCCGATTGGCCCGGAGGCTTCTACCGTTATCGCGACCCGCAGCACTCGAGCGTCTCGGACCGATTCTCGCTGGCCCTCTATCCCGCCGGCCCCGCGGGCGGGCGATGGGTTTACGCGGGCGGTCACGCCTTTGGAGTCCCGAAAAGCGTGCGCGACGAGGAGGGGGCGCGAGCGTTGCTGAAGTTTCTCACCTCGGCCGACGCCCAATGGCACGAAGCCACGCGCGGCGCGTTTCCGGTCTTGAAGAGCGTTCAGAAGCGGCTCGCCGCCGAGACCGACCCGAAGACGCTCGAGGGACATCGCCTCGCCCTGCTCGAAGAGACGGTGAATTCGTACATGCTCTTGCCGCCGCGATTCGCGCTCTATCCGGCCGTGGAGGAGGCCCTCTGGACCTCGCTCCAGAAAGGCTTCACCGGTGAATGGAGCGTAGACGAGTCGCTCGACCGCGCCGCGGCCGAAATGGAAAAAATCCTTCGCGCCTGAGCCCCCAGGTCCCTTATGAAAGCGGCAGTTCTCGAAGGCGTCGAGAAGATGGTGGTTCGGAAGGTTCCGGACCCCGCGCCCCTGCCCAACGAGGTCCTTCTGCGGGTGAAGGCCGTGGGTGTGTGCGGGACCGACTTACACCTGTTTCGCGGACACGGGAACTATCACCTCGACTCCCGCGGGCGGCCCATTCCGCTCGAAGAGCAGCCGCAGATTCTCGGGCACGAGTTTTCAGGCGAAGTGGTCGAAGCGGGCCGCGAGGTCAAAGACCTTCGGCCGGGCGACCGCGTCTTGTGCGACCAGGGGCGGAATTGCCACAGTCAGGGGAGGAGCCCTCTGTGCGCGTATTGCCGCTCCGGCGACTCGCACCAGTGTGAGTTTTACGCCGAGCACGGCATCACGGGTCTTCCCGGCGCGCTGGCGGAATACATTGCCATGCCCGCTGTCAATTGCATCAAGCTGCCACAGGAATTTTCCGCGGAACTCGGCGCGCTGGTGGAGCCGCTTGGCTGCGCCCTCCATTCGAGCGACCGGATGGAGCGCGCCCCGGGCCGCTACACCTTCGGCGGCCCCGAACCCATCCGCATTATCCTCATTTGTGGCGCGGGCCCGGCGGGACTGCTTTTTTTGCTGTATTTGCGCAACGTCAAAAACTTTCAAGGGCTTATTCTGACGAGCGACGTGCGGGAAAAGAATCTGGAGCTGGCGCGGCGGTTTGGCGGGACCCCTATAAACGTCGCGGAAAGAGACCTCGCCGAAGCCGTGGCCGAGCTAACTCACGGCGAGCGGGTACATTACCTCATCGAGGCCGCGGGGAATTCAATCATCTTCGAGCAAATGCCTAGCTTGTTGCGCAAACAGGCCACCGTGCTGCTCTACGGCCATGGCCACAAGGGCCGCGACATTGGCCTGTGGGGAAACATCCTCTTCCTCGAGCCGACGCTGGTGGCCGCGGTCGGCGCCTCGGGCGGCTTCGATTCCGACCTCCGCCCCACAACCTATCGCCGCGCCCTGGAATTCATCGGCTCGGGCAAAATCCTGGTCGAACCCTTCGTCACCCACCGGTATCACGCGCTCGAGGATATCCACCGTGCTTTCGAGACGGATTTTGCCCGGCCGGAGTACATCAAAGGAGTGCTCGCGCTCAAATGACTTGCCGATTCAACCACGCCGCTCTGCCCGGACGTCGGGCGGCGCTAGTGGCCATGGGGGCACTCGGGGCCGTTGCCATCTCGCTCTCCGGCTGCCACCGGCGCGAGCGTCCGCTCTACGCGGTAATCCCCAAGGGGCAGGCTCACATTTTCTGGCAGACCGTGCATGCCGGAGCGGCCGCCGCCGCCAAGGAAGCCGGAGTGGATATTGATTGGAACGGCCCGGCCCAGGAGACGAATTATGCGGGCCAGATTTCAATTGTCGACGACTTCATCAACCGTCAGGTGGATGGGATCGAGCTTGCGCCAACGGACAAAGATGCTCTGGTCCCCGTCATCGCCCGCGCGCGTCAGGCCCACATCCCCCTCTCCATTATAGATTCCGGTGCGAACACCGGCGATTACGTTTCCTTCGTGGCTACGGATAACTATGGGGGCGGGGTCTTGGCCGCGCGGCGGTTGGCGAAAATATTGAATGGCCGCGGAAAGGTGGCGGTTGTTGCGGTGGTACCCGGCGGAGCTTCGACCATCGCCCGCGAGAAAGGATTCCAGGAAACGCTCGCCAAGGAATTCCCCGATTTGAAGATTGTCGCGTTTCAGTACGGCATGTCGGACCGCGCCCGGTCGCTCAGCGTCAGCGAGGACATCCTGACCGCCCATCCCTCGCTCGACGGCATCTTTGCCTCGAACGAGTCAAGCACCATCGGCGCTGTCCAGGCCGTCAAGGAACGAGGCCTCTCCGGCAAGATCCGAATCGTGGGGTTTGACAGCTCACCCAGCCTGGTTGACGATTTGCGCGCCGGAGCGATCGACTCACTCGTCCTCCAGGACCCGTTTCAGATCGGCTATCAGGGGTTGAAAGTGCTCCTCGACGAGCGAGCGGGACGGACGCCGCCCAAGCGCATTGACCTCGCGCCAGCGCTCATTACCAAAGACGATTTGGCCGTTCCGAAGATCCAAGAACTGCTGAATCCCGACATCAAGAAATACGTGCAGTGACTCGCCCCCTATGAGTGATCCCGCACCCGTTTGGACTGCTCGCGCAAACGAACCGCCCCTCGTTGAATTGCGCCAGATCCAGAAATCCTACGGAGGCATGCCGGCCTTGAAGGGCGCGCATCTCGTGGCCCGCGGCGGCGAGGTCGTGGGGTTGGTGGGAGAGAACGGGGCTGGCAAGTCCACGCTGATACGCATTCTGGCGGGAGAGATCTTGCGCGATGGCGGCGAAATTTATTGGAGGGGCCGCGCCGCCCGCGTCACCTCGCGCGCCGATTCCGAGCGGCTGGGCATCACCCTGATTCACCAGGAGCCGAATCTGGCGCCGCACCTGACCGTTGCCCACTCTGGTCATGATGGACGAACCAACCTCTTCGCTCACCGCCCGCGAGGTCGCAGACCTTTTCCGCGTGGTCCGCGGGCTAAAAGCCGAAGGCACGGCGGTTATCTTTGTCACCCATCGCCTGGAAGAATTGGCGCAAATCGCCGACCGAGTGAGCGTGCTGAGAGATGGCGAGACCGTCGAGGAAGGCCCCATGCCGCGTCGGGACTTCGGTGAACTCATTCGAGCCATGGTGGGGCGCGAGCTCAAGGATTTTTTTCCGCCCCGAGCCGCGCGGATCGGCGCCGTGGCTCTCGAGGTCGAGGGGCTCGAAAGGGGGAACGAGTTCAAAGAAGTCAGTTTCAGCGTTCGACGGGGTGAATTGGTGGCCCTCGCGGGGCTCGTCGGCGCAGGCCGCACCGAAGTCGCGGAAGCGATTTTCGGCGCGCCGCCCGCCGACCGCGGGCGAATTCGGATTGACGGCCACGAGGTCCGAATTCGCTCGCCCCAGGATGCGATTCGGCACGGGCTGGCTCTGATTACCGAAGACCGGAAGCGCACGGGATTGGCGCTCAGGCTTTCGGTTGCCGAAAACATTTCACTCGCGAACCTCGACGCTCTAGGGCGTCGCGGGGTCTTGGACCTGAAAGAGGAGCGTCGAGCGGCGCTGAATTTTATCGAGCGCCTGCGCATCCGCCCGCCGGCGCCCGGCCAGAGGGTCGCTCGGCTGAGTGGCGGCAATCAGCAAAAGGTAGCGATTGCCAAATGGCTCTACCGCCAGGCGCGTATCTTCATCTTCGACGAGCCGACCCGCGGCGTGGACGTGGCCGCCAAAGTCGAAATCTATCGCCTCATGAATGACCTTACCGAATCGGGCGCGGCTATCCTCATGGTCTCCTCCGAGCTTCCGGAAATCCTGGGCATGAGCGACCGAGTTCTCGTGATGCGCAACGGCCGGCTGGTAAAAGAGCTCGTCACGCGAGAAGCCTCACAGGAAGAAATTATGCGCTATTCGACCCTCTCGGAATAGGCCGCCCTAGGGAATGGTGAATAGTAAATTCAGGCTCGCAGTCGGAGACCAATTGTTGAGGATGGCAGAATATGCGGCAGGAGACGCCTTCTGCTTTCAAAACCGCTCGCCCATGGCGTCCAATTCTTCGATCCCCAATATGTGGTTGTAAAGCACGCTTCGCGGATTGCTGCTCTGGGGAAGTCCGTAATAGAGAATGCCGATGTCCTTTGTGACCATTTTGCGCAGCCGGATCTCCGGTCGGGCGTCGTCCAAAGGCTCACCCGGATAATGCAGGTCCATTCGCGCGGTTGACACGACGGCCGCCCGTAACTGTGTCACGCGCCATCCAAACGCAAACCTCCAGTTCTCCCCGAGCGGATACATATCTGCCGTCGTAAATCCGATCAGGAGGGCATTGGGATCGCTTGCCAGTTTCGGGAGAGCGTGACGCATGCTGGCAATCAGCTTTTCGGCCACGAGTTGCCTTCGCTCGGTGTCGAGAACCGAGTCCTCGATAGAAATAGGGTCTACGGTGTTGATCTCCAAGTGAAGCGTCTCGCGGTAGTAGCTGACAAGGTCCTCAACTGCGCCAGACGGAAAGTCGCCAATCGGGATGAAGTAGATTGTTTTCCCCGCGTGGTGCTTTGGGTATCTAGCAGGCCCCTTGTCCTGGCGCGGCGATTTCTCTGGCGCAGTCTGGGCTGGCGGGCCCGCTGGAATCGTGATTTCGCGCGGGTACTGTCGCCCCTGCCCAACGACAATCGCTAACATCAACCAAAACACATTCGACATGCTGAGTCTCAGCGGATTGGTTTGCCAACCTTGTAGTCCAGCATTTTTAATTTGCCATCCTCTGCCACACCAGTATACGCCCCAGCAGCTCGTTTGCGACCGAAATTCTGCACTCCATTCGCCAGGTTGCCACATTTTGGGAGAAATCAGGTGAAACAGAGGCCTTTCGCATAATTCACGATTCGCTGTTCCCGGCTTTGATTTTCGAAGCGCCCCTCTGATATCTTGCCTCGCGAAATGGCCAACGCCCCATCGGAGGGCGCGACAGGGACCAAGCCGGTCGCAGGGGCCGGCGTCGCCCCGCCTGTGGAGGCTCGCGAGCGCGCGTCGTTTCGAGATTGGGTCGAGCGGCTGCTGCCCTTCGCGAGCGTGGTGGCGCTGTTCGTGGCGCTATCCATCCTCTCCCCGTATTTCCTGACCGTCCAAAACCTCTCGAGCGTCGCCCGTCAATCCGCGGTCATCACCGTCATGTCGCTGGGGATGACGCTGGTGATGATTTCGGGCGGGATTGACCTCTCGGTGGGCTCGGTGATGGCGTTCGCGGGAATTTGCGGGACCATGATGCTGGCACTGCACTGGCCGCTGGGCGCGGCGCTCATCGGGGCGACGCTTGCGGGCGCGCTTTGGGGCCTCCTCAACTCAGGCCTGATCACGCTCCTCGGCGTCAGCCCCTTCATCGCCACGCTCGGCACGATGGGCGCGGCGCGGGGCCTGACGCTGGTGATGACGAACGGCATGCCGGTGGTCAATTTGCCCGCGAGCTTTGGTTGGCTCGGAGACGGCAACCTCGCGCGCGTCGTACCGGTCCCGCTCGCCATTTTGCTCGTCCTGGCCGCCCTCACCGGCTTTATCCTGAAGTATACCCGCCTGGGCCGCTACGCCTACGCTATCGGCAGCAATGTGGAAGCGGCGCGCTACGCTGGGATTCCGGTGCGCAGGTACCTTGCCGCCATCTACGTCTTCGCGGGGGCGTTGACGGGCTTTGCGGGGATGATCGAAGGCTCGCGCCTGATGACCGGCCAGCCCACTGCGGGCCAGGGGTATGAACTGAACGTCATCGCGGCGGTCGTCATCGGCGGCGCCAGCCTTTCGGGGGGCGAAGGCACGGTGAGCGGCGCCATCGCCGGCGCGTTTCTAATGGGACTGATTTCGAACGGCAGCAACCTGCTCGGCGTCTCCCCCTTCTGGCAGCAGGTACTGATTGGTGGAGTCATTGTGCTGGCCGTGGCCGTGGACGAGCTGCGCAAGCGCCGCCACGGGCGCTGAGGACAGTGGTTAGTGGCTAGTGGCAAGCAAAAAGAAGTTCGGAGTTGATGAGTGCGGAGTGCGGCGTTAAAGACTTCGAACCCCGGACTTCGAACTCCGAACTCTTGCTTGCCACTTACCACTGAACACTGTTCTTGATGCCTGCTCCATGCCTTTTTTCGGTGTAAGATTAGAGTATGGCGGAAGCCCAGGCACTTGAAGACGTTGCCATCGTCATCCGGCCGGAAAAAGACAACATCGCGGTCGTGACGGCGGACTTCCTCGATCGAGGCCGCGAACTTCTGTGCCATGGCGCCGTGATCACGATTTCCGGGCGCGTCCTGCGCGGCCAGAGTTTTGCCGTCCGGCCGGTCCCGAAGGGCCAGGCTTTTGTTTCGCTCGGCGACCCCATCGGCCTGGCGTCGCGGGCGGTAGAGCCGGGCGAGCCCATTGACGAATCCAATCTCGAAGACCGCCTGCCGCGACTGACCGTCCGTTACCGCGACCATCGCGAGCCCACGCCCATTGACCCGGAGCTCGCCGCGCTCTCTTTCGACGGGTATGTCCGCCCGGACGGGACCGTTGGCACGCGGAATTTCGTGGGCGTGGTGACGTCCGGCATGTGCTCTTCGACCGAAGCGCATGAAATCGCTTCGCGAGCCATGCGCGAAATCTATTCGCGCCAGAAATTTCCGAACGTGGATGGCGTAGTGCCCGTCTCGCAGGAGTCCGGCTGCGGCATGCCCGACGGACACGCCGTCGAGCTGCTCAACACCCTTCTCGCGGACACGCTTCGTCATCCGAATCTCGGCGCGGCAATCTATATTGACCTCGGCTGCGGAAAGACCTGCGTCGAGTGTTCCGCTCCCATCTTCCAACAGGCCGTTCCCGATTATTCTCGGCGCGTCGTCAACCTGACCATCCAGCACTCGGGCGGCAGCCGCAAGACCGTTGAGCGCGGCCTGGAAATGGTCGAGAAGCTGCTTCAACAAGCGAATCAATTCGCGCGGCAGCCGGCGCCGCTTTCAAAGCTCACCGTCGGGACGAAGTGTGGCGGCTCGGACCGCTGGTCCGGCGTGACGGCGAATCCGGCGGTGGGTGTGGCCGCGGATATGTTCGTCAAGGCGGGTGCGGCGGTCCTCTTGCCGGAAATCCCTGAGCTGCAAGGCGCGGCGATGGTGGACCTGGCCGGGCGCGCACGCACGCGCGAGGTCGGACGCAAATTGATGCAGGCGCTCAAACGCTATCAACGATACGTCGAAACTTTTGGCGACGATTTCCGCGATAACCCCTCGCCGGGAAACATCAAGGGCGGCCTCTACAACATCTACCTGAAATCGAGCGGCGTGAAAGCCAAAGGAGGCAGTTCGATTGTCGAAGACCTCATCGAGTACGGTGAGTGGCTGGGCGACCGCAAGGGCCTCTACGTCCTCTACACGCCAGGCTACGACCAGATTTCCACTCCGGCGCTTTTCCTGAGCGGCGCGCAGGTGGCGCTCTTCACCACGGGCCGCGGCACCGGCATCGGCTGCGCGCTCGGGCCGGTGGTTAAAATTGGCTCGAACACGCCGCTCGCGCGCATGAACGGCGACATAGACATAGACGCGGGAACCGTTCTCGAGAAGAAGGCGAGCATTGAAGACGTGGGCCGGCAAATCTTCCAAGAGACGCTCGAAGTGGCTTCCGGCCGCAAGCTCACGCGAGCGGAACAGGCTGGTTACCACACGGAATTCAAAATCTGGGAATCGCTGTGGCCGGCGCTGTGAAGAAGCTATCAGCCATCAGTTTTCAGGGGGTAGCGCAGACTTGTTTTGTAAGTCTGCGGCTCTTTCATTCCTCAGCCGAAGAGCCGCGGAGTTGAAGGACAACTCCGCGCTACCAGCTTTCAGCCTTTACCCTTCATCACTTTCTTCCTTTCCCCTCCCTCTCAAAACGAAGAATACTTCAGCCACGCGTCCACGATGTCCTTCCCGCGGAAAGCCCACGTGCGGTCGTTCACTTGCTCAACGCCTTCGCGAGGCACAAAGTTTTCGGTGCCGTGCGGCGTGAGTTCCACTTTCACTTCCACGGGACCAGAGAGCTTGTAAGGCTTGATTTCAGCCAGGCGCTTCATGGCTCGCTCCGTCTTTTCTCGAATCAACGCCAGCGCCGCAGCATGAGGCAGCATAAACCCGGCCGTTCGACTGACGCCCGATTTCACCTCGGCGCATTCGGCTCCGGAGACCAGCGCGCGTAGCTCCGCGCAGGCGGCGGTGTCGCCCGCCAGCATGATGACCGGAATATCGAAGAATCCAGAAAGCATGGTGCGCGCGCCAATTTCGCTCACCAGTTTCCCATTGACCCAGATGTTCTGAATCCCCTCGGAACTGTACGAGTGGCTCAAAATCGCTTTGTCGGCCCCTGCCATGGCGTGCTGACCGACGAAGATCACGGCGCTGTAGGAGCGGTCGAGCTCGAGGGTCGGTGAGACGGGCTCCCCCACAAGCAGCAGCGCTTTGGGGTGAATGTCGAGCACGGACAGATTGCGGCTGGAATCGTGCCCGTCCCAAACCACCACGTCCGTCGCGCCGCCGGCGAGGAGCCCCTCCACGGCGGCGTTCACCTCGTCGGTCAGCAGCTTCTGAGATTCGGCGTAGCGCGGGCTTTTGTATGGCACGCACTGTAGCTCGCTGTCAAAAATGCCGTCCACGCCTTCCATGTCCGTAATCATGAAGACTTTTTTCTGCCGCCCCTCTTGGCCGGTGGCTGTCCAAGGCCACAGCGCCGTCAGGGCTGCCACGAAAATTGTCACACACACGCGGGTTTTTGATTGCATGGGCGCCTCCAATGGGTATGAGTTGTCAGCTTTCAGCTATCAGTTGTCGCTGGGGCGCAGAGCGCAGCTCTGCGCTTCAGCATGCCATATTAGCGCTCGTCGCGCCCCGCCGACAAACGGCATTTTGCGCGCGGACGGGTGCACCTCCCGACCGGCAGCACGTATTGGAGCGCCACTCGCCGCCCCCGGCCCCAAAAGGCGCTCGTGAATTTCCTGCTAGAAATTTCGTCCGCGCGTAATATAATCTCAGGCGTCCGAACCTATGGGTAAGAGCCCACCCGAAACACCCAACGCCGAGCAGCGCGCTTCTGCCCTCCCTCGCGTCATGGTGGCGACCACCGCCATGTTGACGTTCATCTCTTTTTGGCGGGCGGCGGCGATTGTTCTCAACGACCTGGCATCCTCCGCTTTCTATGCGGGCGGCATCGCCGAGGACGCCATCGGCAAGTCCGCCCCGTGGTTCATCCTCGCGGTGATGTTATTCGCCTACGCGGTGTGTCAGATGTACATCGAAAGCTGCAGTATGTTCGTGCGCGGGGGCGTCTACCGCGTAGTTAAAGAGGCGATGGGTTCGACGCTCGCCAAGTTCAGCGTTTCCGCGCTGATGTTCGACTACGTCCTGACCGGGCCCATCAGCGGCGTTTCGGCCGGCCAATATCTGGCGGGGTTCTTGAACGACATCGCCCAGTACATACACGTGGACTTCACTTTCCGCACCGATAGTGTCGCGATGGTTTTCGCCATCGGCGTGACGCTTTATTTTTGGTGGCTGAATACCAAGGGCATCGTGGAATCCAGCGAAAAAGCGGCCCTTATCATGAAGTTCACCTCGGTCATGGTCGTTTTAATGATCGCGTGGTGCGGCTATACGCTCTTGATGCGTGGGGGGCACCTGCCTCCGCTTCCGGAACCCCGTAACCTTCACTTCTCAAACGATGCGCTGGGCTGGTTCCGCACCAACCGTCTGCCGCAGACTATCGGAGTCATCGGAATCCTGGTGGCGTTCGGCCATTCCGTGCTGGCTATGAGCGGGCTTGAAACGCTCGCGCAGGTCTACCGAGAAATGGCGCACCCCAAGTTGCCAAATCTCAAAAAGACCGGGGTGATTATCTTCATTTACAGTCTCGTCTTCACCTCCCTGGTTTCCTTTTTCGCCTTCGCCATTATTCCCGACGACGTTCGAATGAGCTTCAAAAACAATCTCATCAGCGGCTTGGCGATGAATGTTGTCGGGCCAACCAGCTTGAAACTGCTCTTCCATGCTTTCGTCGTCGTGGTCGGAATTATGATCCTTGCCGGCGCCGTCAACACAGCCATTGTGGGCTCGAACGGTGTCTTGAATCGCGTTTCCGAAGACGGCGTTCTCACAGATTGGTTTCGACGTCCTCACCCCCGTTTCGGCACATCTTATCGGATCATCAATTTGGTGGTAGGCCTTCAAATTCTCACCATCCTGCTGAGCCGCGGAAATGTCATCATGCTCGGTGCCGCCTACGCCTTCGGGGTTATGTGGAGTTTTGCCATGAAAGGCCTGGCCGTGCTGGTCTTGCGCTATACAGAGGCGGGGCCCCGCGAGTTCCGCGTTCCACTGAATGTAAAACTCGGCCGGTTGGAAATACCCGTGGGGCTAGGGCTCATTACCGTGACGCTGTTCGCTACGGCCGCCATAAACCTGTTCACCAAGCAGGTGGCCACGGTCTCGGGCGTGGCATTCACGCTCATCTTTTTCGCGATTTTCACGGTTTCGGAAAGGACCACGGCCCGGCGAGGTACCTCACACGGCGAGCTCGACCAATTCCACCTCGCACCCGGCGCGGAATTGACGCCGGAAAGCGTGGGCTGCCGATCGGGCAACATCCTGGTGCTCGTCCGCGACTACAACACGCTTTACAATTTGATCTCCGTACTCAAGCGTGTGGACCCGGAAAAGCAGGACGTAGTGGTGCTCCACATTCGACTATTGCTCCGAGCCGGCTCCGGCGAGCACGAGCTCGTGCCGGAGCAGCTTTTCAGCTTGAAGGAGCAGGAGCTTTTCACAAGAGCGTTGAGCCTGGCAGAAAAGGAAGGGAAGACGATCCACCTCTGCCTGGTGGCGGCGAACGACGTCTTCGACGGCACCCTTCGAGTAACCCAGGGCCTGGAATCTTCCACGATAGTCTTGGGGACTTCCTCCAAAATGTCGGTTGCCGAGGAGGCCCGCCGCGTCGGGCTAGCCTGGGAGCACCTCGAACCGCCGCGCCCGGCCTTGACCCTCGAGATCTATACCGCAACGGGGCAAGAGTTCGTCTCTTACTTGGGCCCGCACGCGCCGCACCTGACTCGAAAAGAGATTGACCTGCTCCACAGCATTTGGCTCGATTGCAGCACAGAACTAGCCCCCGAAGAGCTGCACCACCATGACATCGTCCATTTCGCGCTCGACAAGCTCCAGGAGGAGCTCGCGAATAGTGACGGGAAGCGCGAAGAGGTGATGACCCGCCTGCGCCAGCACTTGCTCGCTATAAAAGACCGGCGCGAACCCCACCTTTAAAAGGTTGTTGAAGCACGCGCTTTGTCATGCTGAGCCCCTTCGCTCTACTCAGGGCAGGCTCTTCGCTTGTCATTCTGAGCGGAGCGAAGAATCCCTTTTATTCCGCGCTCAGGGTAAACTCCGCGAAGCATCCCTTGAATGGATTGAGCGTTTTGAAAAGGGATTCCTTGATCCGGTAGGTTTCATTTTTGAATGTCCTGTCATTAGGTCGGCACCTTAACTACGCCGCTCTTTCCGCACTTCGCTCTTCGCTCTCCCATAGTGCCACAAGGTCTCCGAGGCTCCAAAATCGTCACGCCTGCCGCTCTTCGCTCGGTCGAAAGACTTGGGTTAGCGTGACCCCGACTGAGATCGCGACAATGCCGCCGAGGATGAGGGGGTTGAGAAATTCATTCAAAAGGAAATGCGCACCCAGTGTCGCCAGCAGGGGCGTTAAGCCGGAAAAAGCGAACACGCGGGCCACCGACATTCTTCGCAGGGCGGTAAACATGCAATAGATTCCCACCACCCCGGAAAGAATTCCACTTACTAACAGTGTCAGAGCGTCGCGCGAGGATATTCGGGCGAGGAAGGAGAAATTTGCGAACAACGGGACGGCGAGGGCGACGGCCATGCTGGTGACGAATTGCAGCAGAATAGCCGTGGACTGGTGCGCGCCACGCAGTTGTCCATCGCGCCAAAACACCCCGGAAATCCCGTAGGTTAGTGCGGCAAAGCCTGAAAGCGGGATTGCCCAAACCCATTGCGGAGAAAGAGCCTGGACCTGGAGTTCCCCGAACGAAAGCGCGACGAGGCCCGTCAAGAGCACTCCGAAGCCCGCAAAGGCAGGGCGAGTAATGCGCTCCCCAAGGTACAGCCTGGCGAACAGCACCCCCCAGATTACGTAGGTTTCGAGGACCGGAATGGTGACAATTACGCCACCCATTCGCAACGCGAAGTAATACGCGAACAGGCCGGCGGTCGAGGCCAGACCCGCCCAAACGAAAGGCAGGATTGCTCGGCGACCGATGTAGCCGGCGGAGGCTCGACGGAGTTGGCTGAAGGTGCCGTTCTTCCAAACCAACACGATTCCCAAGATCAAGCTAGGCAATCCGCGCAGCAACGGTCCGACTAGCGAAATCTCGGGGTCGCGGTTCGCGACTGCCAAACGGTCGAAAAGGTTCGCAGCCGCGTACCCGAGAACCATCCCCAACGCCCACAGCTCGCCGACCCTATGTTTGTCTTCCGTATCCAAGCCACCCATCCTTTTGTTCCCTGCATGTTCGAGTGCGCTGGGATTATAAGGGCCCGGCGAACTTCCGTTTTCATCTTTTTCGTCGCGACTGTTGCTCTTGAGCCGAAAGGGGGCCGCGTGTTAGACTCCTCCGCGACAATTGTTTGTGACCTTCGGGGCAGGGTGAGGGAAGCCTGGCGCTTTCCAATTCCCGATCGGCGGTAAAGCCCGCGAGGAAGATGGCAGTGGCAAGTGATGAGTGACAAGTGACAAGCGGGAGAAGCAACTGCCCGCTTGGATTTATAGCTTGTCACTGACCACTTGCCACTCGCCACTGTTCTTCCACGATCCGGTGAAATTCCGGGGCCGGCGGTAAAGTCCGAATGGGAGAAGGTCAGGGCAAATCATAGAACGGCGAGTCGGCGCGCGCCGCCCCTCGGAGGGTTGGATTGACGGTGCATCTATCCCTTTGAGAACTGCGCTCGGCGAGGCAGGGGTTTTGCCGCGCCCGCGCAGAGAGCGTGCGAGCCACGAGACCGAGGCCGGGACTCCAAACCCGAGGCGCTTTTTCCTCGCGCAGGAGAAAGACTTCTACGGGTCGGAACCCGGACTCGAACTTCTGCGGGCGACTGGATTCCCGTTCCGCTGGTTCCTGCCTGTTCTTCCCCCCTCCCCGAATACATCATGCTCATGGTAAGGCGATCCATGATTCGGCGCCGCTTCGCGCTCGCGTTGGCTGTACCCGTGATCGGCATGGCGCTTTTGTTCGCCGCGCCGCCGCGCCTGGTGGGCCAAGCGTCCACGGGGAGCTTTGAGGGCCGCGTCCATGACTCGACGGGAGCTCCAGTGGCCCGAGCCACAGTCATTCTGCGGCATCCCGCAACGGGCTGGGAGCGGCGGATGGAGACCGATCGCGAGGGCCTTTTCGAACTTCCGTTTCTCGCGGCTGGTCGATATGAGCTGGAGTTTCTCGCCAAGGGATTCGGGGGGGTTCTCTTTCGAGGCCTTGATCTCGAAGTGGGGGAGGATCGCCGCCTGGATATAACGCTTGGCCCGCCTTCCGTTGAGGTCGTCGAAGCTCCGCCCCCGCTCGTCGAGGGCGCTTCTCCCGCGCTCGGCGACGAAATCGAGAATCGTCGCATCAGCCTGCTGCCGCTCGACGGAAGGCAGTTTTCACAACTGGCCCTCATCGCCGCCGGTACCGTTCCGCCCTATCCCAACGGCGCCACCCAGCAGTTCAATACCGCGGCGATGGGCCTGGGGTTTTCAGTGAACGGCCAGCGCTCCGAGCGCAACAATTTCGCCCTCGATGGCGTGACGCTGATGGAACCTTTTGCTTACAGCTTGGCCGCGAATCCCTCGCTAGACAGCATTCAGGAATTTCGCATCCTGGAAAACTCCTACAGTCCCGACCAGGGCCTCACCTCCGGCGCGCAGGTGAGCATCGTGTCGCGCTCGGGAAGCAATCAGTTCTCCGGCACCGCCTACGAATATTTTCGCAACAGCGC
The DNA here is from genome assembly GCA_003225365.1 of Acidobacteriota bacterium. GTDB lineage: Bacteria > Acidobacteriota > Terriglobia > UBA7540 > UBA7540 > Gp13-AA74. Next base: position 35,045 of record QHZN01000113.1, on the reverse strand, counting down.
GCTCGACGCCAAAAACTTTTTCGACCTTGCGAGCCGCCCGATCCCGCCCTTCCGGCAGAACCAATTCGGCGCGAGCCTGGGGGGTCCGCTCGCGCGCGACCGAACATTCTTATTTGCCAACTACGAAGGTTTGCGGTTTCACCAGAGCAAGACGAATACGACGCTTCTGCCCTCGGATGCTTTGCGCCAGGGGGATTTCAGCGACATCAACCCCCTGACCGGCCTGCCCTTCCCCACCATCGTCAATCCGGCGACCGGCCAGCCATATCAGGGAAACAAAATCCCGCAGCAAGAGTTCAGCCCGCTCTCGCGCGCCATCCTCGGCCTTTTACCCGAACCCAATTTGCCCAACGCTCCGCTCGGAGCGAACAATAACGTCAACGTGGCCCTCGACCGGGTCACCACCGACCAGTTTCTAGTGCGGCTCGACCACCATTGGACCCAGGATACCGAAGTCTTTGTTCGCGCCCTGGTTTACAACAGCCGCCAGCTTTTCCCTTTCGTTTCGAATTCGTTTGCCCAGAACACCTCGGCGCCGCCCGGCTTTGGGACGAACCATAACGACAAGGGCCGTAATTTGGCGCTGGGCATTACGTCGGCGCTCAGCCCCTCACTCGTCAACGATTTTCGCCTGGGATATTCCTTCTTCCGTGGCACGAAGGAAGCCGAGAACATTCACAGCGGGTTTCTGGAATCACTCGGCATCGCGCGCGCGCCGGGGGCGACGAACAACGGCATCCCGGCCATCAACGTGCCCGGCTTCGCCGACATGGGCGATAGCGACATCTTCCAGCCGCAGATCCGCAAAAACCATACTTTCCAAATCACTGACAATGTGGCCTCCATTCACGGCCGGCACACCTTGAAGTTCGGAGGCGATTATCGCCGCCTGCGGCTCTTCTATCTGGTCGAGGACTTCGGCCAAGGCGTATTTTCGTTCAGCGGCGACCCCGTCACCGGCGCGGGCTCGGCCTCCGGCAACGCCTTCGCCGATTTTCTCCTGGGCCGCCCTTTTCTCTCTTTTGCTCAGGCGGGGAACTCCGGCGGCAACGACCGGCTGAACTACGCGGGCTTCTATGCAAGCGACCAGTTCCGCGCCACTCGCCGGCTGACGCTCGACTACGGCTTGCGTGAAGAATTTAATTCCCCGCCCGTCAACGCCGACGGCCGCGCTTCCATCCTCGACCCAAGCAAAGCCAAACGGTTCATCGTCCGCAATGACCTGGGCCAAGCCTCGGGCTTGCTCTCGAACCCTCTCGTCCGGCAGTTGCAGACCCTTTATGGACTAGAGTTCATCACTTCTGAGCAGGCTGGCCTTCCGGCTTCTCTGATTCGGCCCGACTGGGCGGGGTGGGCGCCTCGAGTAGGCTTCGGCTACGCGTTGAGCGGCGACGGCAAGACGTCGTTGCGGGGGGGATTGGGAGTGTTCAACTCCCTCGGCGAACTCGACTATGCCGCTGAAACGCGATTGAGTCCGCCGCTTACCGAATTCCTGTTCGGCCTCGACCTTTGCCGCTTCTACGGCCCTGGGGCCTGCGGGCAAGCATTCGCGCCGCCGACGCTCACCTACTCGCTCGCCTATCAACTCGGGAACATGCCGCCCGACGCAATCTCTTCCCCGCCGAACATTCGCAATGGCTATGTGTACGAGTGGAGCCTTTCCGTCGAGCGCGAGCTCGCTCCGAACACCGTCTTTTCCGCGAGCTATACCGGCTCAGACGGCCACAAACTCCCTCGCCGCGCGCTTCAGAATCAGGGAATCCCCAATCTGCCGGATGTCCGGCGCGGCAACCACCCCCAGCCCGGCAGCAACCAATTTACACGGGCCACCGACGTTAATTCCAACTACAACGCGCTGATCCTGCGCGTGGAGCGCCGCTACTCCGGCGGGCTTTCGTTCATCGCGGCGTACACCCGCGGCAAGTCCATTGACGACGCCTCGGGCCTTCAAGGAACCAACCAGCCCCAGGATAATTACAACATGAAAGCCGAGCGAGGCCTTTCAGATTTCGACATCCGCCATCGCTTCGTCCTTTCGAGTACCTGGAGCCTGCCCTTCGGGCCGACTCGCCGTTGGGCGACCGCCGGTGTTCCGTCGCGAGTGTTCGGTGGCTGGCAGATGTCCGGTATTTGGACCGCCCAAACCGGGCAGCCTATGACCGCTATCCTCCAAACGGCGCTCAGCGGAACAGATTCCAATGGCACCGACCGGCCAAACCTCATTGCGAACCCCAAGATCCCCGCGGGCGAGCGCGACCCCAAACGCTGGTTTAATACCGCAGCGCTCGTCCCTCCGCCGACATATTCGGACGCGCTCGGCCCTTTCAGCATCCCCGGCAACGAAGGTCGAAACGTCATCGAGGGCGCGGGCCTCGCCGACTGGGACCTGAGCCTGGAGCGCCCGTTCCGACTGAGCGAGAAAACGCACTTGGTCTTTCGCTCGGACTTTTTCAACTTGACGAACCACCCGAACTTCGGCCGCCCAGGCCTCATCGTCGGCACATCGAACTTCGGCCGCATCAGTTCCGCGGAGAATTCCCGGCAAATCCAGTTCGCGCTGCGCCTCGCGTGGTGACCTGGCCGCAAGGCTTGCGGTCGTTGCGCCGCCTCTTCTGGTTTGGTTACCCTTGCACCCGCGGGAGCGCGCGCAGAGTCTCCTCGCAGCGCCCTTCATTCGGGCAGCCGACACCAAGTCACTGGATTTTTGGTTTATTCAGAATGGAAGAGCCGCGCGATTGAGACCAGCACCACCGCTCCCACGGTTGCGGCGGCGAGGCTGCCGACGAACCCATAAAAGCTGATGCCGAGCCTGCCGAAAATCCAGCCTCCAATCACCGAACCGATCAGCCCGAGAAACAGATCGGCCAGGAGACCGAATCCACGGCCTCGCGTAACTTTTCCGGTCAGCCACCCCGCCAAAAGGCCGACGAGCAACCAAAGGAGCACAGGGTGTTGGGACATACCGCAGCCGCCTCCACTTTACGTTACTGCGCTGGAGCGAACGCAGTCAACCAATACGCGATGGCTTCTTCATCTCGCGCGGGCTTGCGGGGCGAGGCTTGAATTCTCAAGGAGAATGTTCAATCCTCTATCCATGACCAAACTCCGAGCCCAAAGCGCTTTTCTGGTTTTTGCCATGGCCGGCCTCTCCCTTATGCCGGGCCGAACTCCGAGGACGCAGCCAAGCAAGGCCGAAGCAGCTCACTCACGGGCGCCCGGCGTCGCCGCTCCGGTGGCGCGCCCGCCCATCGTCGGCATTGCTCACATCGGCCTCCGAACGGACGACTTGGCCGCGGCGCGAAATTTTTACGGCGGCGTCCTGGGATTTCAGGAGCCCTTCACGGTGGACAAGCCGAGCGGAGGCTTGATGCTCACCTATTTCAAGGTGAACGACCACCAATTCATCGAGGTGTTCCCTGAACTCAAGAATGCCATCGAAGACCGGCTCTCCCACATCGCCTTCGAGACCCGCGACATTCAAGCGCTGAGGACTTATATGGCCGGTCGCGGGCTCAAAGTCCCGCCAAAACTCGAGCCGCAACTCGACGGCAACCTCAGTTTCGAAGTGAACGACCCCGACGGGCACACCGTGGAATTTGTTCAATACATCCCTGGGTCCCTCCACAGCAGGAATTTCGGCAAGTTTCTGCCCGCGGCGCGTATCTCCGAGCGCATGATACACCTCGGCGTAACCGTGAAGGACCGGCAGGCGGCGGACCGCTTTTACAGGGACATATTAGGATTCCGTGAGACTTGGCACGGCGGGATGACTGACGCGCGGACCGACTGGGTGGACATGCGAGTGCCCGAAGGCACGGACTGGCTCGAATACATGCTCAACGTCAAGAACCCGTCGCCTCGGTCGCTCGGTGTGATGCACCACTTGGCGCTGTGCGTCCGAAGCGTGGAGGCCGCGTACCAAACGCTCCTGAAGCGAGGCGTGAGCGTGCCGGAAAAGCCCCAAATCGGCCGCGACGGCAGGTGGCAATTGAGCCTCTACGACCCAAATCTGACGCGGGCTGAACTCATGGAGCCGAAGCCCGTCCGCCAACCATGTTGCTCGCCCATTCTGGATCCGTAGGGGCGAACGGCGTTCGCCCACTCTCCATTCGGCGGCGGGGCGCACGCCACGCGCCCCTACAGCCCAAGCCGCGGCCAAAGCCCGTCAATCTTTTTCTTCGTCTCCGCATCCATCTTGATTTCGCCGGGCCACGGCCGGGCAAAGCCTTCAGTGGGCCACTTCCGCGTGGCGTCCACGCCCATCTTGGAGCCGAAGTTCGGCAACCGCGAAGCATGCTCGAGCTGGTCCACCGGCCCGAGGGTGAACTGGATGTCGCGCTCGGGGTCAATGTGGTTGAGAGCTTTCCAGGCGACTTCGCGCATATCGTGGACGTTCACGTCGTGGTCCACCACTACAATACATTTCGTGAACATCGCGCCCGGCAGCCCCCAGATAGCGTTCATCACTTTGCGCGCGTGGCCCGGGTAGCTCTTCCGGATCGCCACGATCATCAAATTGTGGAAGATGCCTTCGGCGGGCATGTGCATGTCCACGACTTCGGGCAATTGTTTCCGCATCAGGGGGAGGAAAATTCGCTCTACGGCGTGGCCCATCCAGTAGTCTTCCATGGGCGGCGGGCCGACGATGGTCGAGACGTAGATGGGGTCTTTGCGCCTTGTGAGGCAGGTAATGTGGAACGCCGGGAATTGGTCTTGGAGCGAATAATAACCGGTGTGGTCGCCGAAAGGCCCTTCGGCGCGGATGTCGTCGAGGTCCACGTAGCCTTCCAGCACGATTTCCGCGTTGGCGGGCACCTCCAGGTCTACGGTCTCGCAGGGCACGAGTTCCAGCGGATCGCGGCGCAGGAATCCGGCGAAAAGAAATTCGTCCAGGTCGGCGGGCAGCGGTAAGACGCCGGCGAGCATGGTGACGGGGTCAGCGCCGAGCGCCACCGCAACCTCCATGCGCCGCCCCTTCCCTTCCCGCTCCAGCCAGCGAAAGTGCTCCGCGCCGCCCTTGTGGATTTGCCAATGCATGGCGGTGGTCCGCTCGTCGTAAACCTGCAAGCGGTAGCAACCCACGTTGCGCCGGCCGGTCTTCGGGCTGCGGGTAATGACCATCGGAAAAGTGATAAACCTCCCGGCGTCTTCGGGCCAACATTTCATAATGGGCAGGGTCGCGAGTGAAGGCCGTTCCCGCTCGATGACTTCCTTCACGGGCCCGGTCTTCACACTTTTCGGAAGAAACGAGCCGAGCTCGGCGAGCTTGGGAAGCATTTTGACTTTCTCGAGGAATCCCTCCGGCGGCTTCATTTCGAGCAGCTCTTCGAGGCGGCCCGCCACGTCCTCAAGCGATGAGACCTCGAGCGCAAGCTCGCAGCGGTGCTTCGAGCCCAGCGCATTAATGAGCAGAGGGATAGCGAAGCTTGTGCCGTCGCGCGCCGAGCGCGGCCGCTCGAACAACAGCGCCGGGCCGCCGGATTTCGAAACCCGGTCGGTGATTTCCGCGATCTCCAGCTCCACGTCCACGGGCTCGGCGATGCGGACAAGTTCGCCTTCGCGCTCGAGGCGGGCAATGAATTCGCGCAGGTCCTTCAAAGCCATCGTCAAAATCCCACGCGAAGCATTGCAAATTGCTCCGGTCAAATCAATAATTATCGGAACGGGGAGGGCTGCGCGATGGGCCGAACCTCAGGCCGCGCTTCAGGCGCACTCGAAGAACCGCGAATCAAATTACCGAAAATTGGCGCCATCGCCCTTCGCCGAACACTCGGATTGGGCCGCTCGAAGGCACTCTTTCGGATTCTTTCCGCCGGCCTGCTCGCGCTTGCCGGAATCGTGCTGGATTGGCCCCTGCCATCCCGCTCCTCCGCCACTCTCGGACAAATTCCTGGACAGTCCGAAAGCCAAGAGAAGACCTCGGTTCTCCGAACTCGGCGCAACGAAGTACTGGTGCGCGTGGTCGTGCGGGATTCGAATGGCAAAGCCGTGGACGGCCTGAAACAGGAGGACTTCCGGCTCTTCGACAACGGAAAGCCCCAGGTCATCTCGCATTTCGACGTGGAGCGGCCAGGGATTCCAACTCCTACGCCGGCTGAGTCCGTGGAGCACACCCCCATCGCTCATAAGCGGCCGGGCCCGAATGCGGTAGAGCCACCGAGACGCTACGTGCTCCTCGTCTTTGACAACGCCCACTCTTCGTTCGAAGGCCTGGTCCGGTCGCGCGAGGCCGGGAAGAAATTCCTGAGCGCGACGATGACGCCTGCCGAGCGCGTTGCGATTGTGACCACCGCCGGCGATATCGCGGTCGAATTCACTGGCGATCGCCAACAACTTGAAAGCGCCCTGAAGCGATTGAAGCCGAATTTTCACGGCGGTGATCCGTTGAAGGATTGCCCGCGGGTTTCGGACTACGTGGTGGACCGGCAGGTGAATTACGAAGACCCTGACGCCCTTTCCTTCATCCGGGCTCAGGCAGCGGGCCAGGGCTGCCCGTTCATTTCGCCATTTCAAGCGGAAGCGTTCGCGAAGGCGGCCGAGGGCGTCTATCGAGCGGCGTCGCTCGATTCTCTGCGCTTGCTCGATCGGATGACCCGCCGGCTGGCCAGTGCCCCGGGTGAGCGCAACCTGATTCTGGTTTCGCGCGGCTTCGTGGCCTTCAAGCCCGCCGATATTCTCGACCGAATTATCGAGCGCGCGCTGCGGGCCGGCGTTATCATCAGCGCCCTCGACCCGGAAGGTCTGACCAACCCTTCTCCCTTTGCGGATGCCAGCCAGACCATCCCCATCCAGCCACCGTCAATTCGAGGTGAAGGCAGGGCCTCGATACCAAACCTCCCCTCTCTCATCGAAAGCATCGCCTCATCAACCCTGACGGCCGACTGGGAGGTTCTTGCCGAGCTTTCCGAGAGCACAGGTGGGCGGTTCTTTCACAATAACAACGACATCGTTTTCGGCTTGAGAGAGCTTGCCGGCTCGCCCGAGGTTTCGTACGTTCTGGCATTTTCACCAGAGAACCTGAAGGCCGACGGAAAATTCCACCGCTTGAAAGTCGAGCTTGCGGCGAGCAAGGGTTTTACAGTAACGGCTCGTCGTGGCTATTTTGCGCCCACAAAGACCCTTGACGCCGGCGGCCAAGCTGACCAGGAGGTTCAGGACGCCGTCTTTTCACGGGACGAGGTGAGGGAACTCCCGGTTGAGGTCTCTACACAGTTCCATCAGCTCGATCCCAAGACTGCCTCCCTCGCCGTTCGAGTCCATCTGGACGCCAACGCTCTGACTTTTCACAAGGAGGGCGACCGCAACGACGACAACCTGACATTCGTCACAGTCGTTTTCGACCGCGACGGCAATTACGTGGACGGCCACCGCAAACGGATGCAGTTGCGTCTCACCGCTTCAGGCCTGGCGAAAACCCTCCAAGGCGGGATCGGCATTCGAGACGAGTTTCACCTCGCGCCCGGAACTTACTGGGTGCGTGAGGTAGTACGTGACTCCGAACTTGGCGCGCTCTCGGCTTTGAACACCAGCGTGGACATTTCCTTTTGAGCGAACGTCCCAGTAAGGCCAAAGGGCCCATTGGGTTTGAAAGCGGCCTCGCAAGCCGTTCCGTTTGACTTCCGATTCTCGAAGCCGGATATTACAGGGAGGGGTGGATGGGACACTTGAAATTTTCCTGTGTGCGGCCCTTCCTTAGCCAGGAACGGTGATCGTTCGTGCGCGGAATAAACTTCAAACCGACGGCATTGAGGCGCGGCTTTTTTTTCACAGCGTGCAGCCTCATGGCATTTTTCGCGGCCGCGGTTTCTTCATTGCTCTCGCAGCAGGCCGCAAAGCCCGAGATGTCGACGCGGGAGACCCCGCCGGCGTTTCAATTAAAGGTCGAGCGCAACCTGGTGGTGGTGCGCGTGATCGTGCGGGACCGCGAAGGCCGCGTGCAAGGCAGCCTGCGCAAGGAGGATTTTGGCCTTTACGACAACGGGAAGCCCCAAACCATATCGCATTTTGCGGTGGAGAGGGCTCCGGGCGAGCCCACGCCGGCCGCAATCGCGAGCGGCGGAAAGGCGCAGGAGGGTGAAGCCGGTGTGCCCTCCATGTCCACCCCGCGGCGCTTCCTGGCGTTGTATTTCGATGACGTCCATCTCGATCTGCAAGACATCATGACTTCCCGGGATGCCGCCGAGACTTATCTCAAGAAATCGCTCGGCCCCGGCGACCGCGCCGCGATTTACACTTCCTCGGGCCAGGTCGCACTCGACTTCACTTCCGATCAGGATGCCTTTCACCGCACCTTACAGCGGCTCCTACCGCGGCCAGTCGGCGATTTGACGGCCGACCGCAACTGTCCCGACATCGGAGACTATCAGGCATACATGATCGTTATGGAGAAGAACCCCCAAGCCATCGATGTCGCCACGGAAGAGGGCTTCGAGTGCAATTGTCGGGGCTTGCCGCGGGAAGCCCAGCCGCAATGCCGCGCCGACCAGCAGCGGGACGCTTACTCTCTGGCGGTCCACGTGCTCAACCTGACCCAGGACAACGCGGAGTACTCGCTGCGGGGAGTGGAACGAATCATCCGCCGAATGGCGGTCTTGCCCGGACAGCGCACGGTGATGCTGGTTTCACCAGGCTTCATGACGGCATCCCAGCGCCAGCATCTTAACGACGTCGTGGACCGCGCACTGGGTTCCAACGTGGTCGTCAGCACGTTGGACGCCCGCGGCCTCGCAACCGATCCGGCCATCGCCACCAGCGCCATGAATCCTGTCATTCCCATGGACCGTCCCGACCTGGCGAATCTCAAAGCCCAGATCCTGATTCAGCGCGAATTCTGGACACAGGATCCGATGACCACGCTCGCTCGGGACACAGGCGGAGTTTTTTTCCATAACAGCAACGACCTGGCCCAAGGGTTTCTCGAAGCCGGCGCGCTTCCCGAGGTTTCTTACGTGTTGACCTATTCGCCCACGAATTTGAAGCGGGACGGGCGGTTCCATACGATCACCGTCAAGCTGGCGAACCGCGGCGGGCTGGAGGTCCAGGCGCGCCGCGGATACTATGCGCCTTCCAAGACTCAGGACGCCGCGGCCGAAGAGAAGGAGGAGCTCCGGGGGGCCCTTTTCTCGCAGGAAGACGTGAATGAACTCCCCTCCGACCTTCGCACGCAATACTTCCGCCTGAGCCAGAGCCAAGCCCGTCTGTCCGTCTTCACCCACGTGGATATTGGCTCCATCCATTTCGCGAAGGAGAATGGGCGGAACCTCGACCAATTGACGATACTGGTTGCCGTCTTCGACGAGAACGGGAACATCGTCGTGGTCAAACAGAAGGAGGTGACGTTCCGCTTGCGGGACGAAACGCTCGACCGGCTGCGCAAGTCCGGATTGACCGCGCGGACCAGCTTCGACGTCAAGCCGGGAAGCTACCTCCTTCGCCAGGTGGTTCGCGACGGCACGAGCTCCGTCATGTCGGGACTCTCGCGGTCCGTTCAGATTGCTTTCTAGCCGGACGCTGGAAAACTTTCGGGGGCCTGTCATTCTGAGCGAAGCGAAGAATCCCTGTCATTTGTTTTCAATGCAATACAGCGATGCTTCGCGGAGTTTATCCTGAGCGGGGAATGAAAGGGATGCTTCGCTTCGCTCAGCATGACAAGCGAAGAGCCTGCCGTGAGTAGAGCGAAGGGGCTCAGCCTGACAAAGCGGGTTTTTTCAGCAACTTCTTAGACCTCTCGCGACAGGATGGGGCAACCGGATGGACCTATTTGACTTTGTCCTGCCGGAGCCGGATACTGCCCACATATCATTCGCGCCGGCGGCGGCAGGTAGCCGCCCCAGACCAACGGGTGGTTGCGTTCCAGCTTCCACCCTGACGAGACCTATGAGGCCGCGACCGGGCATCCTCGAAATCTCAGAGACAGGCGGCCCCAGACGCTTGCTCGCAGTTGCCGCATTGGTAGCCTGCGCCCTGAGCGCCGCCGCGCAAACGCTCCAGACACCGGAAGTTGCCACCCAGGAGAGTTCCCCGAACTTCAGCCTGCATGTAGAGCGCAATCTCGTGGTTGTCCGAGTCGTGGTCCGCGACTCGGCCGGGAACCCGCGCGGCAATTTAACTAAAGACGACTTCCTGCTCTTCGACGACGGGAGGCCGCAAGCGATCGCCCATTTCGCCGTTGAACGCGCTTTCCCGGAAGGCAGGAAAGCGGGGGAAGGCACGCCGAAGCACGGGGCGGCGCCGCCGGGGGCCATCGAGCGCGCGCCTCAACCTCTGCGCTTTCTAGCCCTGTATTTCGATGACGTGCACATGAATTTTGAGCAAATCGTGCGCACCCGCGACGCTGCACAACGGTACCTCCAAAAGGAACTCGCCCTTGGCGACCGGGTCGGAATTTTTACCTCGTCGGGATACAACGGCTTGGATCTTACCCGCGACGCCGCCAAAATCCAGGAAACCCTCGCGGCGCTTCTCCCCCGGCCGATAGTCCAGCAAGGGCTCGACCCTTGCCCCAACATTTCGGACTACCAGGCCTACCTGATCACTGCTCATCGAGACGCCAATGCTCTGGAATTCGCGACACGGGATTTGCTGAACTGCCAATTTCACAATGATTCCCGCATGTACAACCAGGCCAAACAAGGGGCCGAGAGCGAGGCCTACCGTCGGATCAGCCAAGCGGAGGTTGAATCCGAATATTCATTACGAAAGATGGACCAAGTGGTCCGACGGCTCTCCTTCCTGCCAGGGCAGCGGACATTGTTGCTGATCTCACCGGGCTTCCTGACCATCACTTTGCAAGCGCACATGGATAGAATCATTGACCGCGCCCTGCGCGGCAACGTAATCATCAACACCCTTGAGGCTCGAGGGCTTGATGCCTCGCCGGCTCTGCCGCTGGGGGACGCCAGCGAGCAGGGGTATGTGCCGCTCCCCAACCCCGCTTTTCCTACTCCGCCTGGCGTGACGGACCTTGTCGCCGCCAAAGGTCAGTGGGTGAATGAAGGCTATATTATCAGGGATGACGCGCTCGCCGAGTTCGCGGGCAGCACGGGCGGCGTCTTCTTCCAAAATAATAACAGCATGGATCAAGGTTTTGAGCGCGCGGGCTCGTTTCCAAGCGTTTATTACACGCTGGCCTTTTCACCCTCGAACCTCAAGTCCGACGGCAAGTTCCACACCCTCAAAGTCAAACTCGTTCGCCCCGCCTCGCTCGAGATCGCGGCCCGGCGGGGATACTTCGCTCCTTCGAAGACTGCGGCGGCGGACACATCGGCGGCCGAAATCGAGGACGCGGTGTTTTCCCAAGACAACGTGAGCAACTTTCCAGCCGAGGTCGAAACTCAATACTTCCGCGTCCGCGAGAATGACGCGCAACTAGCGGTTCTGACACATGTGGACCTTCGCTTCGCGCGCTTCCGAAAGGAGGCCGGGCGAAACGCCAACGACTTAACTGTGGTCGTCGCCGTCTTTGACGCGGACGGGAATTTGGTTATCGCAAAGGAGAAGCGCTTGGAGCTGCGCCTTCGCGATCAAACCCTCGTCCGCGTCCTTCAGGCCGGGCTGACGATGAAAACCAGTTTTAACGTGAAGCCTGGAAGCTACGTCGTCCGTCAAGTGGTGCGAGACGACGCCGAACTTTCGGCGCTTTCCCGGGCCGTGGACATATTCTTTTAGGAGAGGTGGATCATGCGAATTAAAAATCTTGTGTTTGTTGCAGGTTTTATCTTGGCGGGCCTAGCTTTTTTGGCGCCCGCGCCGCTGCGCACTCCCGCGGCGCAAAGCGCAACCCCGGCAAGCCCACAGAAACCGGAGACGGTCCCCGAAGTCATCAAGAGGCAGACCAACTTGGTCTTGGTGGACGCGGTGGTGACCGACAAAAAGGGGAATTACGTTCGCGACCTTGAGCAAAAGGATTTCAAGGTTTACGAGGACGGCAAAGAGCAGCCCATCACCGGCTTCTCACGCGCCGCCGACCTGAACGGGCCGAACCGGCCACACGCAAAACAATACGTCGTCATGTTTTTCGACGCCTCCTCGATGGACCTGGGCGATCAGGCCAGCGCCCGCAAGCAAGCCGAGAAGTTCCTCGATAAGATGACCGGCGGCGACCGCCTGATCGCCATCGTGGATTTCGGCGGCTCGCTTCAAATCACGCAAAACTTCACGAACGACCCCGAACGGTTGAAGCGCGCCGTGGCGAACATCCATGTCTCGCACCTCTTGTCGAACGACAACCAGGAGACGGCGGCTGGCCCCTCCGCACTGAGCGGGCCCGGGACGGTCCAAGTTGCTTCGCTCGGAGGCTATCCTGCCCCCAGCCTCCAAGCCGACTTCGGAGCTCGCACGACGCTTTTGGCCATTCGGACCCTTTGCAAAGACCTGCGCACAGTCCCCGGCCGGAAGACCCTGATTCTGTTCTCGAGCGGATTCCCGCTCACCCCAGAGAGAATGTCTGAACTCACTGCGACTATTGACTCGGCGAACAAGGCGAATGTTGCAATCTACCCAATTGACGTTCGGGGCGTTTGGGCCCCGGCGCCCGGCGGGGCCATGAGCTTTCCCCCGGCAGGGGGACCTACCACTCCCGAACCGTCCGGCCGTGGTGTCCAACCGACTGCCCTTATCTACCCTCACAAAGACGCCTTGTGGGCGCTCCTCAGCCCCTTGCGGCACAGGAGGAGGAACTGGAGGGAAAGGCGGAGGTGGAACTGGAGGCAAAGGCGGAGGTGGCGCGGGAGGGGGAACGACCGGAGGCTCTCGCGGAGGCGGGGGATTCACTCGACCCAATACGCAGTCCCTCAATCCGCTAAATCAGCCGCGGCAGATTATTCCTCAACTCCCGCCGAGCGTCACCACGAACCAGGAAGTGCTGTTCGCACTGGCTGACGGCACGGGCGGAAGGGCCATCTTCAACACCAACGACCTAACCGGCGGGCTCGACAGCATCATGCGCGACTTGGACGAGTACTATACGCTCGGATACGCGCCGCCCCACCCCGAGGAAGGAAGCTGCCACACCATCAAAGTAAAAATGGAGCGGCACGGGACCGAAGTCCGCTTCCGCAGCGGGTATTGCCAAGTGCCGAACGGCGACATTCTGGCCGGAAACTCGGCAGGCGCGGCGCTCGAGACGCTGGTGGCGAGTCCGCAACCGGGTAATGTCGAGATGTCCCTCCGCGCCCCATACTTTTATACCGGGCCGAATCTGGCGCGGGTGAACATTTGCCTCGAACTCCCTTCCCGCGCCCTCGGATTCGAGAAGGAGAAGAAAGAATTGCACGCCGAGATCAACATTCTGGGCGTCGCTTACACGGACACGGGGACCGTCGCAGCTCGATTCAGCCAGACGATTAAGAAGGATTTGGAAAAGAAAGAGCTGAAAGAGTTCCTCGAAAACTCAGTTGTTTATACCAATACTTTAGACATCGTTCCGGGCAATTACAAACTGAAGGTGGTGGCGAGCTTGGGCGAAGGCAAGTTCGCCAAGGTGGAAACTCCGCTCGTCCTGGACCCTTACACGGGCAAGGAATTCGGGTTGAGCGCGCTCGTCCTGAGCGATAAGTATCAGAGCGTCTCCGAACTCGCCGAGAGTCTGGACACGGCGCTGCTCGAGGAGCGTGCCCCGCTGGTCGCCAAAGGGATGGAATTCACACCGTCGCCCTCGAACGCTTTCTCGCGCGACAAGAAGGTGGCGATGTATCTGGAGGTATACGAACCCGAACCTGTGGTGAACGGCCTTCCGCGCGTCGGAGTCATCATGGACATCTTCGACAAGAAGACCAACCAGAGGGTCTACACGACAAATACCGTCCTGGTGAACGACTTTGCCCAGCCCGGCAATCCCGTCATTCCGGTGGGATTAATCGTGCCCGTGGATAAGCTCAGCACCGGACAATACGTCGTCAAGGTCGTCGCGAGAGACTCCGTCAACCACGCTTCGACGGAGCGCCAGGCGGACCTCGCGCTCAACTAGACGGCCTGAATGGCAAGTACAGATTTCGCCGTGGACATCACGGAAGGCCGCGTGCTGCGGCGAACGCCTATTGCCCTGACTGAAGTCCGAGCGGCTCGCCAGGCGCTGCTGGAGTGGTTTCGCGATCACGCGAGGCCGCTGCCCTGGCGCCGCCACCCCCGCCCCTACGCCGTCTGGATCTCCGAGATCATGCTCCAGCAGACCCAGGTAGGGACGGTAATCCCCTACTTCAACCGCTTCCTCCGCGCCTTTCCCAATGTTCGCGCCCTCGCGCGGGCAAGGCGGGAACGAGTCCTCGAGCTTTGGTCGGGGCTCGGCTATTACCGCCGCTCACGGGACCTGCATTGCGCGGCGCAAATCATCGTGCGGCAGTTCGGGGGCCGCTTCCCGAGGAGCTACGAAGCGGCGCGCTCGCTTCCCGGGGTCGGCGATTACACCGCGCGCTCGGTCTTGAGCATCGCTTACAACCTGCCGTTCGCCGTGCTCGATGGCAACGTGGCGCGCGTGGTCTCGCGCTGGCGGCTGCTTCGCGGGCATGTCCAAGAGACACGCTTCCGGCAAAGCGTGGAGCTCGTACTCGAACAATGCCTCTCGCGCCGCCGCCCCGGCGCCTTCAACCAAGCGCTGATGGAGCTCGGGCAAACGGTTTGTCTGCCGCGCGCGCCGCGCTGTCCGGTGTGCCCGTTGCGCGTCGGGTGCGGAGCTTACGCCAGCGGCCGGCCGGAGTCCTATCCTGAGCCGCGCCCGCGCCGCCGAACCGAGGTCCGCCACTTGGCGGTGGCGGCAATCCGCAGCGACAGTAAGTTCGCGCTCGTGCGCGGGCTCGACGAGAGTCTCCTCCCGGACCTTTGGAACTTCCCTTCCGCCTTCGGCGCCTCGCGCGAAACTGCGCGCCGCGCCCTTCTCGATAAATTGTCAGCCTTGCTCTCCCCGCCGCCGACCCTCCCAGCCCCCCGAGCCGAAATTCGCCATTCCATCACGCATCGCTCCATCCGCGCGCAAATTTATCCCGTAGAGATGGCGGCCGCCCGCCGGGTGCATGGCCTCCGGTGGGTTCCAGCCTGGCGCTTGGGAGAGGTGGCCCGCACGGGCTCCGCCGCTGTTTCGGCATTGGCGCGGAAAGTCGCCGCAGCCCTGTAGCGCCCGTCAGCTAGCGGGCGAATTCACTTTTGCCGCACCGCTAGCGGCGCTACAGCAGGCAGGGACCGAAATCGGCTAGAATAGGCCCTGAGAGGGGCCCCCGGATGGCCAGGCTAACCGCCCAGGAACACGCCGAACTTCTCAACAAGCAGAGCCGCATCAGCGTCGAGCGTTACTTCGAGGTATCACTGCTGCTGATGCTCGCGACGGCGTTTTTGACGATCACGGCCACGCGGAAGCTCGACCTGCCGTCCACGGTCGGCGTTTTCGCCGCGCTGGTCTTGAGGCTGTGGAGCTATTTCCGCGACCGCGACTGGTCGCTTGGGCCGCGCACCGTCACCCGCATCGCCATTTTCTACGTTTTTTTCTACGGTCTCGATTTCTTCCTTTTCACCCCCGGGCCGACTTTGCTCGACCACATGCTGGGCGCAACGGTGCATTTGATTCTGTTCGCCACGGTGATCAAGGTGTTTTCCGCGCGCACCTACCGCGACTACGGATATCTGGCCACGCTGTCTTTCATGATGATGCTCTCGAGCGCCCTCCTGACTGTTAGCACGGTTTTTGTTGCCTGCTTCGTTTTTTACGTCCTGTTCTCGATTTCCACATTCATCAGCTACGAGATCAAGCGCAGCATGGAGGCGGCCGCGCGCCCGGCCGAAGGGCCTTATTTTTCCGCCGCCGCCAACCGCCGCGCGATTGAAAAAGCGCTCGGCTCGACCGCTGGCGGTCTCGCGGTTGGAATCGTTGCGCTTGCGAGTGTGCTCTTCTTCGTCATTCCGCGCTATCGCACGGGCTACCTGACCAACCTAGGGGCCGAGCGGCAAAACATCACGGGGTTTTCGGAGAGCGTCAACCTGGGCGACATCCGCAAGATCCTGCTCTCGAACCAGGTGGTCATGCGGGTCATCCCCCGGGACAGCCCGCGGCAGTTAGCGGGATTGAAGTGGCGGGGCGTGGCGCTCACCAGCTTCGACGGCAAGCACTGGTATAACGACAACACGGAGCAGGCCTCGATCCTTCCGGCCTCCTACGCACCCGGCGGCGTGCAAAGGATTCTGCTGCCTCGCTCGGAAGGCTGGCAGGCGAAGAGCCGGAAGCCGCTCGGCTATCGCGTTATCGTCGCGCCATTAACCACGGACGTGATTTTTGCCGCCGCCGCGCCTCGGGAGCTCGTCAGCCACCTGCGCTTTGTGACGCTCGATGAGACCGAAAGCATGCACAACCCCCAGCATGGCTACTCTCCCTTCGGCTACGAGGTGGTCTCGGAAACAGGCCTGCCCTCGCCGGAGGAGCTTCGGCGGGCTTCGCCCGACGTTCCTGCCGACCTCCGGCTGGTTTACCTCCGCCTCCCTCCCACACTCGACGCGCGCGTCGAATCCCTCACCCGGCGGCTCATTGCCAATTCCGGCAACAATTACGATCGCGCCCGCGCCGTCGAGACTTATTTGCGTGACAATTTCCGCTACACGCTCGACCCGCCGGCCATTGAGCCCAAGGATCCCGTGGCGAGCTTTCTGTTCAAATCCAAGGCGGGCTACTGCGAGTATTTTGCCGCCGCCATGGCCGTGATGCTGCGCACGGTGGGCATTCCCACCCGCCTCGTGAACGGGTTCCAAACCGGCGTCTACAACTCCTTCGGTCGGGACTACGTGGTGCGCGCGCGCGACGCGCACAGTTGGGTGGAGGTTTATTTCAACGGCTGGGGCTGGATTCCCTTCGACCCCACGCCCGCCGACCCGAACGCCGCCGCAAACGCCTGGAGCGCGCTCGATGATTATCTCGATGCGGCCAGCCTCTTTTGGAACGAATGGATTATCAATTACGATTTCAGCCGGCAGGTGGAGCTGGCTCGCGACGTCGAGCAACAATCGCGCCTGTTCCACGACGCCATCGACCGCCGATTTCAGTCCTTCAAGTACGGCGCCGTGCGGAATTCCTTCCGCTTCGAGCGCTGGCTCAATACACACAAGGTGTGGGTGCTCGTCGGGATGATCCTGGTCCTCGCCTTCCTGGTGGTCGAGGAAAAGAGCTTGACGCTTGAGGACTTGCGGCTCTTCATCGCGTGGAAATTCCACCGCGGGAGCTATCCGATGGACGCCGCGAAGGCGGCGCTCACGTACCGCCGCTTCTTAAAAGTTCTCGAGAAAAAAGGCCACCGCAAGCCACCCGCCGAGACCCCGCGCGAATTCGCCGCGATGCTCAAGGCCTCGCGTTTTGGTCCAGGAGCCGCGGAGTTCACGCGCCTCTACAACACCTTCCGATTTGGCGCCCAAGCCGCGCCGCTGCCTAGGCTGCGCGAGTTGCTGGAACAATTGAGGAGACTGTAATTTGCAGGGGCGGTTCGCGAACCGCCCCTACGGGATCGATTGCCCGCCGTCCACAACAAAAACCTGGCCTGTGATGTAATCTCCGTGCGTAGCGAGACAAAGCGCCATCTCCGCGATGTCCTCGGGCCGCCCCGGCCGCTTGAGCGGCGTCCCTCGAATGCTACGCCGCAAGGCTGGAGTGCGTTCCTCGTCCGGAAATAAAATCGTTCCGGGCGCGATGCTGTTCACGCGGATGCGGGGGGCCAGCGCCCGGGCCAGGCAGCGCGTCAGCATGATGTTTCCTGCCTTCGACGCGCAGTAGTGCATGTAGCTCGGCCACGCCTGAAGCCCGCCAAGCGACGAAATGTTGATAATGTGACCGCGCTTTCTCGCCAACATCATTTTTGCGGCCGCCTGCGCCGCAAAAAACGGGCCCTTCAGGTTGATCTCCAGAACGCGATCCCAGTCTTTCTCCGAAAGCCGGTCCCAGCGCACGGGAAAAAATATTCCAGCGTTGTTGACGAGCACATCGAGGCGGTGGAAGCGGCGCTTGACCTGGGAGAACATCCTGCGCACCTCGGCAGGCTTCGACACATCGGCTCGCAAAGCGATTGCGCTCCGGCCCAATGCCTGAATCTCTTTCAATGTCCGAAGGGCCTCGGCGCGCGAGTTGAAGTAGTTGACTGCCACGTCCGCTCCGGCGCGCGCGAACGTCAAGGCAATCACCCGACCGATGCGACGCCCGCCGCCGGTCACTAGGACGACTTGCCCTCGTAGACTCTCTTCGGGCATATGGCTGCCTCATATCACGCGTCTGTCGCATTTTCTACTAAAAGAAATCGTGTGGCAGTGGGATCATTTGCGAGGCATAAGCGCTCCCAGGTGAAGTCATCCCGATGAGGTGAATCGGGATCTACTACACAAGCCAATGGGAATTCGCCGCCGACAGAGTGGATTCCCGCTTCCGCGGGAATGACCCGTCAACCGGCCGCTTTCGAATGGGACCGGATTCCGAGGGACACCACTGCCCTGTCGAGAGCCGCCGAGACATAGGAATAGCGTATAATCCAACCTTCCGGGGGAATCAGCGTCATGCCTCGACGTCGAGCGCGCATCCATGAATAAGAGGAAGCTCGTTCCACTCTCAATCGTCGGCCTCCTGGCAGCCGGCCTGCTCATGGCTGTGGCCAACCGCGCGGGGCCGCGCGAGCGCGTCGCCTTTCATGCCGACTTCGAGTCCGGGAACCTGAACGCGTGGCAGTTTCCCTTCCCCGAAGACTGGGCACTTCTCTCCGAGGACGGGAATCACTACCTGCACATGAAGCGGAACCGCGAGCCGGGGGTGCCGCGCCGCCCCCTGCAGTTTGGGTTGTTGAAGGAGGTCAAAGTGGGGAGCTTTGAATTTGAAACGCGCCTGCGCCGCGAAGGCAAATCTATGATCGTCGTCTTCGACTACGTGGACACGCTGCACTTCTACTACGCGCATTTTTCGGCCGACCGCGGCAGCGCCGATCCTGTACACAACGGGATCTTCATCGTTGACGGCGAAGCCCGCAGGCGCATCGCGGGGACGGAGGCGCCGCCCGCCCTCGCCGACCGCGCCTGGCACCGCGCAAGAGTGGTTCGCGAAATCCGGAGCGGCTCGATCCAAGTCTTCATGGACGGCCGGAGCCAGCCGCTTTTCTCCGTCGTCAACTCCGCCTTCAAGTGCGGACAGGTCGGCGTCGGGTCATTTGACGAGACCGGCGATTTTGACGACGTGGTTCTAGAGTCGGACGACCCATGCGAGCGTTGAACGCCCAAAAGCCTGTATCACGCAAAGACGCAAAGACCGCTCAGGAATTACGGGACGCAACTCGGCCAGGAATTGTTTATCCTCTTTGCTACTCAGGGCACAAGAAAGCACGATTCTACTCGAGGCTGGAGACGACGCCCATGGAACTCGACGTTTTATCCATCGCCGCGCATCCAGACGACACCGAGCTCACCTGCGGCGGTACCGTCATCAAAATGGCTGCGGCAGGTTACAGAGCCGGCGCGCTCGACTTGACGGCCGGGGAGATGGGGACGCGGGGGAACCCCGAACTACGCGAGCGCGAGGCCAGCCGCGCGGAGCGAGTCATGGGGCTGGCGCACCGCGAAAATCTTTTCATGCCCGATTCCGGCGTCGAGCACCGGCGCGAATACAAGCTGAAGATCGCGGAGCGGATTCGCGCCTTGAAGCCGCGGACGGTCATCCTTCCCTTCTGGGAGGGCCGACACCCCGACCATTACACGACGGGCCAAATCGGCTACGAAGCGTGCTTTCTTGCGGGCCTGAAAAACCTCCCGCTCGACGGCAACCCTTGGCGCCCGCGGAAGATTATTTATTCCACGCTTTACGTGCCCTCCGTGCGCCCGACCTTTGTGGTGGACATCACCAAACAATTCGACAAGAAACTGAAGGCGATCCTTTGCTATGCATCGCAGTTTTCCCCGCGCCAGGACTCTCAGAACCTGTTCCCGGCGCGCGCCGACCTGCGCGAGCGCGTGGGGTCGCTGGCCCGCCACTTCGGCCTGATGATCGGCGTCAGATATGGTGAGCCGTTTGTGACGCGCGAGGTCGCGGCCGTGGAAGACATCGTGACCATGCCGGTGCGGTCCGTTTGATGAAATGTGAATCTTTGCCGCTCTCGAAATTATTGGCTGGCGCTGTGCTCGCCGCCGGGCTCCCGGCGGCGGTGTGGGCGGGTTTTCAATCGAAGCCCATCCCGCGAAATCAGTGGCAGCTTTCCATGGACTCGGCGGAGCAGGCTGCAAGATCGGGAGATTTCGCGACAGCGGAAAAGCACCTGTTGGAAGCCCTTTCCGCCGCCGAAATGTTCGGCCCAAACGACCAGCACATGCTCGTCACGCTCGACGGGCTGGGGGCGCTTTACGAGCGCCGGGGCCAATACGAAAAGGCCGAACAGGCTTACCGCAGGTCGCTCGATGTCTGGCGGAGGGCGCTCGGGCCCAACAGCCCAATGGTGGCGAAGAGCCTGGAGCGCCTGGCGGCCGTGTATCAGGCGGAGGGGAAACACGCGGACGCGATGGCCTCCTATCAGCGCGCCGTCACTTTGCTCGAGAAGGCCGGCAAGGGCGGCGACCCGATGGTTGCGACCGGGCTCGAAGCTATGGGAGAAATTGACCGGGCTCGAGGGAAATACGCCGAGGGCGCGGACCTCTACATGCGGGCGCTAAAAATCTGGGACAAGAACTTCGGCCCCGACCATCCCCTCATCGCCCACTGCATGAACAACCTCGGATCGCTGCTCGTACAGGAAGGCAAGGCGGCGGACGCCGAGCCGCTCTACCTTCACGCGCTCGCCATGGTCGAAAAGACGATGGGCCCCGACCAGCCTTACTCGGCTCCCATTTTGAACAACCTCGGCGACCTTTACTACGACCGGCACCGCTACCCGGAAGCCGAAAATACCTATCGCCGTTCGCTCGCGATCTCGGAAAAATCCCTGGGCCCCGACGATCCGAACACCGCGAAGGTCATGAACAGCCTCGCGCTCGCCTACGACGCCGAGGGCAAACCCTCCGAAGCCGAGCCGCTCTATCGCAAGTCGCTCGCGGTCTGGGAGAAGGCCTCGGGACCCGAAAGCCCCGACGTGGCCACCAGCTTGAACAATCTCGCGTCGTTCTATTATTCCCAGGGCAAGTACGCGCAGGCCGAGCCCCTGTTCAAGCGTTCGCTCGCCATTGTTGAGAAAGTGGCTGGGCCCGACCACCCCGACCTCGCCCACGCGCTGACGAATTACGCCGCGCTCCTCCGCAAGACCGGCCACGCCGGGGAGGCCGAAAAAATGGAATCGCGAGCGAAGGAAATCCTTGCCAAACACTCCGAAGAAATCTCCCCCTGACACGCGGTCGGCATCAGCCAAGCTGTGCTCGCGAACTCTGCTACACCCGGTCCTTTCTGGTCGTTCACAGCGAGATGCTTCGCTTCGTGCAACATGACAGGCAATGCGTAAACTCCGCGCTGTCAAACCCGCCCGCCTTGGTTTCTCGGAGAGGCTCCGTCCTGTGTGCGGAGCCGGTTGGCCACCCAGACGAGCAGTGCGGCCCACGCAAAGCTGCTGACGGCCAAGAGCATGCTACTCAGTATCGCCCACTTGCGCGTCTCAAAACGCGCTCCCCTCACGAAATATATTTCTGGCATTCCAAGCATTAGGAGGAAATAACCGGGAATTTGCGTCCAACCAGGATCTCGATATGCGGCCAGCCCTATCAACAGCGCGCTGA
Source organism: Acidobacteriota bacterium (assembly GCA_003225365.1). Classification (GTDB taxonomy): domain Bacteria; phylum Acidobacteriota; class Terriglobia; order UBA7540; family UBA7540; genus Gp13-AA74. Next base: position 13,358 of record QHZN01000113.1, on the reverse strand, counting down.
TGCGCACCGAGGCAATGAGACAAGCCAAGCGCCACAGTGCGCCCCAACCATAACGACTTCTTGGAGCGCGTGCAGAAAGACGCCAAAGCCCAATCGCCACCGCCACGGCGAGAATCAACAAGAAAACCAAGATCATACTGTGCGAACAAGGCTGCGCTACTTCGAGACTGCACCCAAGCGGTTTTTCCAGCGGCGATGGACGAACAGTCCGACGAAGACCACGCCCAAGATGACGATGGCGGCGTCGAAGCGATGGAAGTATTCCCGCAGGACGATCCAGCGTGGCCCAAGCTTCAGCCCTGCATAGGCCAAAGCCCAGCACCAGGGGAAGGACCCGAGGAAGGTGTAAATGTGGAACCGCGCCACGTTCATGCGCGAGATTCCGGCCGGAAGCGCGATAAACGTCCGCACCACGGGGAGGAGGCGGGCCAAGAACACGGCGCCTTCTCCATAGCGGGCAAAGAAGCGGTCGGCGATATCCAGGTCGTGATGCGAAATAAGAACAAAGCGGCCGTACTTTTCGACCAGCGGACGCCCGCCCCAGGCGCCGAGGTAATAGGCCACCAGCGACCCCGCATTGCAGCCCAAGGCACCTGCCAGCGCCACCCCGGCGATGCTGAAACGCCCCACCGAGACCAAGTAACCCGAAAACGGCATAATGACTTCCGAGGGCAGCGGGATGCACGCTGATTCGATGCCCATCAGGAGCACAATGCCGGCGTAGCCACCCGCCGATATAACCAAGATGATGAATCGGCCGATGAATTCAAGAAGTGATGTGACCATTACTCATCGCTAGAAGGCGTCGGTCTCCTGAGCGAAGGTGAAGCCGGGGAGCGTGACGCCTCCAGCGCCGCGGTCCACCTTCACGCGGCGAACGTCGGAATCTCCCCCACCCACTTTGCGCAGCATGGCGTACGAGGAAAAGGCTTCGGAATACGTCTTCGTCACCAGCCAGGTTTCGCCGGTTTCGTTCGACTTCCAAAGCTGCCCCAATTGAATGGCAGGAACAGCCACGAGTTTCAGCTCCTCGGGTTGATGAGATTTCCCGCACGTCCTCCCAGGATTTTCATTCACCCCAGCCGCTTTCTCGGAGGCCGTTCGCCTAAATTTATCCTTCCTTGCCGCGCGGAGTCAATAGCGCCGGCCCGATGAAAGTGGCGTCGCCGGCGCCCTCTCAATAATCGCTCCCCGCGCCACCGGCCGGGGCAAGGTCTCTGGTCATCTCGGCCCCGTCCTCATGCAACCAAAGTCCCGCTTCGGATATCTATAGTAGTGCGAGGCAGGACAGGCAATCCGGGCTTGTGACCCGCCGTGGAAGAATTTGAGGCATATCGAATCGCGTGGATGTATAATCCATTCGAACGCCGTTGGAGGAGCCGCCCTATGAAGCGTCGAGCCACAAGATCATTGGCGTTGAGCCTGCTCTTGCTCGCCTCCGCCCTTCCCGTCCGGGCCGGGGACAATAAGAAAACAGACGTCAACGAGGTCGGGAACCGCCGGGTCGCCCACCGCAGCATTATTTCCGAGGAGAAAGAGATTGCGATCGGCAAGGAGTACGCCTCGCAAATTGACAAGTCCGCAAAAATCTTAACTGACCCCGTCATCAATGAATACGTCAACCGCGTGGCCCAGAACCTCGCCCGGAATTCCGATTTGAAAGTGCCCCTGACGGTGAAAGTGATTGATTCCCCGGGCATCAATGCGGTTGCCCTGCCGGGGGGATTTCTTTACGTGAACTCAGGGCTGATACTGGAGGCAGACGGGGAATCTCAGATTGCGGGCGTCATTGGGCACGAAATCGCCCACGTGGCGGCGCGCCACTGGGCTTCCACAATGACCAAGAACCAAATCCTTCAGTTCGCGATGATTCCGCTGATGTTTATTCCCATGACCTACGCGGTCTATTACGGTGTCATGGAAGGGTACATGAATGGCCTGCCAATCGCCTTCTTGAGATTCAGCCGCAACGATGAGGCCGAGGCCGATTACCTGGGGCTGCAGTATCTCTACAAGGCCGGGTACGACCCGCAGACCTACGTCGCTATATTCTCCAAAGTCATTAGCGATGAAAGGCGCGAGCCGGGAAGCGCCCCCAAGGTCTTTCTCGACCATCCGCCGACTCCCGACCGCATCGTTAAGATCGAGCAGGAAATGAAAACCTTCCCCAAGAAGGGCGAGTACCTGGTTTCGACTTCTGAATTCGACGACGTGAAGGCGCGCTTGCAGATGGTCATCAGCAACCGCCGCAAGGGCTCGAAAAAGGAAGGCACGCCCACCCTGCGCAAGCGTCAGCAGTCGGAAGAGAGTTCAACCACCAGCACCGCGCAGCAAGGCGATAAGACCAAGACCGAGGACGACAAGCCGCCGGTCCTCAAGCGGCGCGATTCGACGGGGCCTTAGTTTCAAACTCCCCGCGGCAGCTCTCGAGGCGGTCGGAATCTCCGGCCGCCTTTTTGTCTCCGGACCCTGGCGCGGGAACCGAACAGAGCAGAACGTCGCCGCCCCCCATGAAAATCTTAAGGCAATATTGCTGGTGAGCCGTCAGGCTCGCGGCGGGGGATTCAGCGCGATCCCGAGTTTTCGCAGAGCGTCCGCGTAATACTTCTTGTAAAGTATGTCCCATTCCTCGCTGCCTTCGGGAATGGTGCGCTTCTGGGAGGTGATGTGCTGGCGGACTCCCGCCTCGATCTTTTCCTCTTCCAGCAGAAGGTCGGTGAGGGTCTTGACGATCGCCTGGCGCACGGTGTTGAGTTCGTCGAAGATCTCCATCTCATCGAGGGCCTCAATGGCGGAGGCGATCTGGTGGGAGAGCTGGATAACCTTTTCACGGGTCAATCTCATAAGGGGTCTGGGGAGGCCCGCTACAGGACCACTTTGCGGTCCCGCACGAGTTGCCGCTTCACCTTCTTAAACATTTCTTCGTAGGAGGCTCCAACCTGCTTCATTTCGCCCTCGTGCTGTTCGAGGATTTTCCGCACTTCGTCGTTGATGCGGTCTTCTACCGCGATCTCATCGAGCATGACCTGGGTGATGACCTCGGTGACGTATTCGGGCTGGTCGAATTGTATCAGCCCCTCGGCGGATAGGCGCTTCAGGAGCTGCTTCGCCATATAGGCAATGTATTCTCGGGGCAGTTGCATCCGACCTGGGTCCCTCGCGTTGACGGGCTGAAACCACTAGTGTATATTTTGGAATTCGGGAGTGTCAAGGACAGCGCGCTCGCAAACTTAAAGCTCGAAGGGCGCTGGCACTCCATCGCGATTCGAATCATCCGGGGGCGGTTAGCTCAGTTGGTCAGAGCGTCTGCCTTACAAGCAGAAGGTCATCCGTTCGAGCCGGATACCGCCCACCAGTAAAGCAGTGATTAGTGGTTAGTGACAAGTGGTCTGTGAGATGTCGAAGCAAGTCTTGCTAATCACTCGCCATTGACCGCTATCTTAATTGGGGACGTAGCTCAGTTTGGTTAGAGCGCATGCCTGTCACGCATGAGGTCGCGGGTTCGAGCCCCGTCGTCCCCGCCAGCGTTTTGAATAACTTGCGGCGCTGGCATTTCCTCTGACCCCATTTTTGTGACGTTCCGTGTGACGTAACCCCCCTCAGAAACCCCTGGATTCTGCTTCTCAGGCCGAGTGGTGGCGAGCGCGTCCAAAGCCCGGCGCTTGGCTTCCAGCCGGACATGCGAGTAATGCTCCAACATCTTTTGGGAGACATGGCCCTCATGGGCTTTGCCGGGTCGGGCTTGACGGTTGCCCGATTCGGCCCAATCTTCGGCCCTTGCCCTTCCCCGGAGGGAAATACGTACCAGTCCGGTGAGAGATTATCCACAAAGAACGCCTTAGCCCTCTCTCGCAATTCGAGAATGGCTGCCATCGCGGCGGAATTGAGCGGAATCGCTCGCTCGCCCGCCTCGGTCTTACTGTGGCGGATAGTCAAGGTGCGGTCTATCAGGTTCACGTCCCGCCACTGTAGCCCCTTAATCTCGCATCCGCGCATCGTGGTATTGAGCGCGAGTGTGAGGGCAAGGCGGGCATTCCCCCACTCGGGCTTTGCCTTCGCGGTCTGAATCAACCGGAGCTTTTCGTCTATGGCGAGCGCCCGGCCGATGTCCCGGCGTTCGGGCAGAGGCTTTAGATCGTCGGCGAGAACGTGAAGCCGCTTGGCACGTTTGAGCAATCGGCGAATAAGGCCACTTCCATGTTAACCGTTCGGTTGCTGATTTCCGGCGCGTCCCCGCGCAAGGGCTTTTGCTGCTTCCGCCAGACGATGTATTCTCTGAGACTGTCCGCCGTGAGGCGGTTCAAGGGCGTCTGCCCGAAATACGCCTTTGGGTTGCGCGAACGCTCTTGCTCGGTTCGGATAATGTACCGGGCAAGGCCATGCCGTCTCTCTTCCAAGTAGCGGTCACTTGCCTCAGTGAACCCCAAGCGGGCGAAATTGAGGCTTGACGGCGCGAGCTTGCCCGTTTGGGCATCGGCGATTTTCTCTTTCTCAAGCCGCTTGGCTTCGCGCCCATCTTGAGTGTGCAGCGGGAGCCGGTAGCGGGTCCCGTTCACCGAAAAATCCGTCCAGTACCAATCACCGCGTTTCCAAAGTGACATGGGTTATTCTCCTCTCTTGAGATCAAGGTGTAGCTTCCTCCCCCGCTTTCGTTGATAACCCTTGGCTTTCGCTTCTTCCAGGCGTCTCAGGCTCTTGCGGTACCGCCTCATATAATCCGCTCGTGCATTTCTCCCCGCAGTTGTTTTGCGCCAAACGCTCTCCCGGCAGCGTTGAGAGCAAAGGGAAGAGTCGGAGCGCATGGCGAAAAAAACCGCTCACAGTTTGGACAGAGGCGAATCCGATCGGCCCTGTCGCGCTGCGCGAGAGCGGCAAGGGACAACAGGGCGAGGCTGTTTACATTAGCGGGGTAGAAATTCCAGATCAGCTTCTCCCCGCGCGGACGAACTTTGAACGAGAAGTTTAAACCCCAGTCGGAACTGTCTATTTCAAATGGCCGCTTAGAACGGGGAACACGCAGGTCGCCCCTATGCAGGCGTTCGAGACCTGCCGAAAGAAGCTCCCATCTCTCTGCAAGACGTTCCGTCCCGGTTTTTTTCGCGCGCTCCATTCCAAGGAAAATGCTCAGCAACATCGCCAAGGAATTGCCCTTGTCAGACTTCAACCAACCGCCTAGGGCCCTTGCAGACGGCGGCCTGTGACAATTCAACCAATGCGCGAGGGCTGGTCCGTACTCCCGCTCTCGTAACCAAAGACTAGCACTCTGGAGTAACCGTTGGGGGTCAACACGCTCTATTTGATCGAGGTATTCATCCAATCGCCGAGGATCGTTGGCGGCCTCACGCAGGATCTCCGGCAAATTGACATCGTTCAGTGACAGGACTTCGCCGATCACATCAAAAACGCGGTCCGCCAGTGCGCTTCGCATCTGCTCCATTTTCTGTAATAGCCGCTCAAGGATGCGGCCTTCAATGATGTCCTGCCCTTGCTCGGATTCGCTCGCGACGAAATTGAAGGCGTGTACATCACGCTCCTGGCCGATGCGGTGAATACGCCCCAGACGCTGCTCCAGGCGCGCCGGGTTCCAGGGAAGGTCGTAGTTAATCATCAGCCGACAGAACTGGAGGTTGATGCCTTCGCCAGCGGCCTCAGTCGCGACGGAGATTTGGCGCGACGCGCGGAAGTCCTCCTGCGCGCGCTTCCGTTCGTGAGGATTCATGCCGCCATGGATTTGGCAGGTTGAGTATCCCCAGCGGTTCAGGTGGTCGAGCAGATGAGTCAGGGTGTCGCGGTGCTCCGTGAAAATGAGCAACCTGCCCTTGCCGTCTTTCAATTCATTGAACTCGGCTTTCGTCAGGCAATCGCGAAGCGCGGTGAGTTTGGAATCCGTGGCATGATCGCGGACACGGCGTGCCTGGGCAAGTAAATCCCGAAGCGCGGCAATCTCGGCCCGCAGTTGGTCGAGCTCAATCGCCGTCGTGAACTCGTCCGTCAGCAGGTCGCGTTCGGCATCGTCCAGATCATCTTCATCTTGCTCGGCGTCGGCGATTCGCCCTTGAATCTGTGCAAGCCGTTTTGCCCGCTGCGCCGGCGCCAGGGATTCCAATTCCTCCAACAGTTTCCCCTGTTTCTCAAAACGGCGGCGGAGCGATTCGGCGATAGCCTGTGTCAAGCTGGCAAGGCGTCGCTGGAGAACGGTGCGGGCCAGCGCCACACTCTGCTTCTTGCGGCCGCTGGCCTGCGGCAAAAACTCGTTGATATAGGCAGTGCCGCCTTGTATAGGTCGAACTCTTCCTTATTCAACCGGAACTTGACTGTGTGCGCATAGCGATCCGGGAAAAGACGTTGACCGTTGATGTCGCGAAGGTTTTCCTTCAGGTGGCGCAGCGCCCAGGGACAGTTTTCTCCGAGGCTGAGGATGTCGCGCCGAATCTCGCCTGCACGCTCGCCAACCCGAGTAGGTACGGCTTCCCGCTGCAAATCCCGGCGAGCTTCCCAATGAACGGCAAGCACGTCTCTTGCGATGGGCGGAGTGCCAACCGGACCCGGCAAAAGCCCGTGCAGCCGCGGAAGCCGCCTTACAGGATTACCGCCACGACTGGCACGAGATTCTGCACCAGATGGTCGAAGCCCGGCGCCGGTGACTGCGGTTGAAGCTTTCAACGAATGTCTGTTACGCACGCTGCGCTCATGGAAGGAGCTAGACCAGGCCGGCCGATTGCCACTCGCAAGCGTCGAAAGCGCGGACCTGACCCCATCAAAGTCGCCAACTTTCTCGAAGCTTGCGCCCGGAACTCAACCCTTTCCGATGTCGCCCGCGAGCTCGGGGTAAGTCCTCAGAGGGCGGCCTATCTCGCCAAGCAGCACGGCGTCCGCGTGCGCTCAGTTCTGGATATTGCCGAATATTGAGAATTCCGGCTGTCGGAAAATATTCTCACGGAATATTTTCTATAGAGATAACGAAAGGTACTAAAAAGTATTCCAAGAAATCCGCGCGTGTACCGCGTCGAGTGGATACATATTTGACGCACTGGAACGGGACTAAGACCCATGGGCTTGTTTGCGCGAGGTTACCTTGGGCTGTGTAGTCGCGCATGGGCTGTCGAGTGAGAGATAGCGGAGAATCGGCTTCACCGGCCGGGTTTGAAAGAGGATTCTTGGGAGTGATGGCGGGGCGATTGCTATTGAGGCCCTACAAACCTTGCAGGATGATTAGCCCGTGCACGAGGCTAACAAAAAGCTTCCTGGCCCACGGTGGAATGCCGAGTTGCGCGTGAAATTCCTCGAGGCTTGCCATCATAACTCCAGCTTTGCCCAGGTTGCGCGCGAACTCGGAATGAGCCGCGAACGCGCCCAGCAGCTTGCCCGCGAGCTTGGGGTAAGGGTCGAAACTGTATTCCGCAGCAGACCAACCTGCCCGGCTTTCCGGTGACCGGAGAAGATGCTAACCTTACTTGATACGAGCGACTAATCTTTCGGTTCGGCCTACCGTGCCATCCCCCTAGCCCGCATTTCTCACCAGTTTTTTAGAAGCTGATTTCGAGCCCTGAGGGTTGGTGGGGATCTGAATTTTTGGACCCCTTGGGATCACGCGTAGCCCGGTTGGCGGACTTGGGGTTGATGGGCAGCGACTTCCCGATCGAAGTGGTCACACTTCCGGCTGTGAATATTTTGGCCTGACCATCCGGATGAATCCTCGCCGCATCGCTCAGCACCGCAGCGGGAGCGCCTGAAGCGCGGCTTGAACGTGGGCAAACAGTTCCGCGTAAGGATCCTCCGGCCAACGACACCCCCACCTTGCGCACCGTGATGCGGATCAGCGCTCCGATCTTCCGCACCTTCAGCCGGATGGTTGCCGATTGGGCTCGCGCCAGCTCCGTGGCTTTTAAGCCTAAGCGGCGCAGGGCCTCCACCAGCAGATAGGCGGCGGAGGAGTAATCCAGACGGATCTGATGGCTGCGCAGAAAGGCCGTCGAGGTGCGGTCCGCGAACAGCATGAGTTGTTCCTGGATGCGGTTTTCCATCTCCCCGCGCGCGCAATAGAGTTGCTCATACAAGCGGCGAGCTTCCCAGGCCTCGGCGGTGAGCGAGGTCACCACGAAGCGGGGATTGGAACCCTGCTCCAGGTGTTCTGCCTTGGCGATGACGCGCCGCGCCCGCGACCAACTCTCCCGCGTCGGATAGACGAACTCCTTGAAGACCCGCGCGGGCTTCCCCGTCTGCCCATACGCGGCAGCCGCTTGTTCCTGTTCGCTGACGATCTCGGCCTTCAATCGCTCGTTTTTCGCCAACCCCAGCACGTAGTCCACTTGGTTCTCCTCGCACCAGGCCATCAGTTCCTCAGGGCAGAAGCCCGCATCGCCGCGCCGCGTAATCTTCACACCCGGCCAGGCCTGCCGAATCTGTGCGACGATCCGCTCGACTTCCTCCCGGCACCCCTCCGAGGCGTCGATATTGGAAGGCCGCAGCCGCGCGCACAACAGATGATCGCCGCAGAAAATGTAGAGCGGCAGATAGCAATAGTGCCCGTAGTAGCCGTGGAAGAATCGCCCTTCCTGCTGGCCGTGCACCGGATCGTCGGTCGCATCCAGGTCCAGGATGATCTCGGCCGGAGGCTCGGCGTGAGCCTCTATAAAAAGCTCGACCCAGAGCCGGTCCACCGCCTCCTGATCGAGTGCAATCTTCTGGTAGCGTTCCTTCTCCTCGACCACGGCCTGGGTCAGTTCCAGCCGGTTCAGCGTGCTCTTGCCCGCCAGGGCCTTTTCCCGGTCCCCCTGGCGCACTCGGGTCTGGCCGGTCGGATCGGGCATCTCGGCCAGCACCGCCAGCAGCGGATCGCCGCGCAGTTGGTCGTGGTCGTTCAGGTCTTCGTAGCCCAGCGCCAGCCCGTAAACTCGCTGCGCCACCAGTTCCCGAACCGTGTGCTCCACCTGCTCTGGGACCCGATGGTCCCGAAAGCAGGCCGCGAAGCGCTCCAGGATCCCCGTCCGCTTCTCCCCCTCGCGCAGCAGCAACCCGCCCCCGTCGGTGGTGATCGCTCCCCCGTCAAACCGGCCCACCACTTGACGTTCATTCAGGGGATGAAATCGCAAGGATTCTCGGCTACACTGTGTCCGCAAAAGGCTGTCCTCCTTCTCCGGCAGAAGTCTTTCTCGCAAAAATACTTATGCCAGAAAGCGACAGCCTTTTTCAATTCTTCGGTGAGAAATGCGGGCTAGCAGCCCGCCATTCATGCTTCCAGAAGCAAACCCCCCAAGGGAATAGTATCTAGTCAAACGCCACCCAAACCAAAGAACCGGTAGTGGGTCAGTTGGATTCATGGGCCAGTTGGATCATAGAGGGGGTCGGTAAACACAACGGCGTCACTCAGGACCTATCCGCTGACGGCCGCCCTTCCCCGTCTATCGACGACTTCAAGCGCTCGCGTGGGAATGCTCGCCCGATAGCGGAAAAGAAATCGAGCTCTACACCCATCAGGGCCCGATTATCGGCTAATCTTAGTCCGCATCCGTTCATAGCGTAGCGCGACCGATCCCTTCGAGTAGGACTTGCATTCTGTCAGCTTGAAGTCGCGCTGCGGGAACTTGCCCGGGAAGCCGGGGATGCCATCGCCTAACAGTATGGGACCAACGCCGATGAAGAGTTCGTCCACCAAATCCTCTTGCAGGAAACTGCGGGCCAATTCGCCGCCACCTCCTAGATAGATGTCTTTCCCCGGGCGGCGTTTTAGCTTTCTCACAAAGGTTGTCAGAGCTCCACTCACCACTTCGAATCCCTCGCGTTTACCCGGCTTCCATCGCCGGGAAATTACGTAGTTGGCCATGCCCGGCGTGTCGGGCATCTCGCCACTCTTGCGTAATTTCGCCACGGCCGCTGCGGTCTTGCGGCCCATGACGGTGGTATCGATCTTGGCGAAGAAGTCCGCCATCAACGTTTCACCTTCTTTGTCCATGACCAGAAAATCGATAGCACCGTTCCGCCGCGCATTATAACCGTCGATACTGATTCCGAATCTCAGGAAGACTTTTCTTGGCATGCCGGGATTGTAAGTGGGCGCTCACTTACCGTCAATGCTGTGCGCCCATTTAGTCTTTGCCTCGATAACGGCGATAGATCCTGTGTAGTCGGCTTGTGTTTACGAACTGCCTGGCCTGTCGATTCAAACTGACCCAATACCAAAAAATCAGACCAAAAAAATCCGCGCGTGGCTGGCGTCGAGCAGTTACCTATTTAGCGGGCAGGAACGGGACTCCCACCCCTCGGGCTTGTTTGGGCGCGCTCACTCCCGATCCCGCCGAGCGCAGTAATACAGTTGGCCCCCCGCACTGCCCGCTGCCACGCCACGATGGCAACCACGGCGCGCCACATGTTCTCTTCGGGAAGCTCGCCTAGGATTGTCCGCCCTCGCACCCAAGTGCCCAATGGCACGCCGCAACGATCAGGGTAAGGCAATCCTCCCTTTGCCCCGGCTCGATTGCACCAATTCAGAGCAGGAATATTTGGTTACCAATTTGGTGCACACCCAGGTCAAAAACAGCCGTAATTGGTTGTAATCAAAAAAGGCGACAGACCCTTACGGAAGGCACATGAATAGCGGGCAATCTTAGCTTTTCGCCATCCGCCGCAAAAGTCCCAGGGGGAAGTGTCACGGTAGCGCTCTAACCAGACTGAGCTACCGGCCTGTTATTATCTCCGGATCTTCATTCTAACGTTGCTCGACCCGTGCAGCAAATCATTCCTTCCAGAGCGGTAGCCTTTGGCGGTCTCGGAGTATAATCCAGCCAAGGGGGAACAATGGACCGATCTGCGGCATGGGAATTATTGTGCGAATACACGAAAAACGAGAACTTACGCAGGCACGCGCTTGCGGTGGAAGCCTGCTTGCGCGCGTACGCCAAGAAATTCGGTGAGGACGATGAGGTCTGGGGTGTGGTGGGGATTCTGCACGATTTCGATTATGAGATCTATCCGAACCCGCCCGACCATCCGCTCAAGGGAAGCGAAATCCTCAAGTCGAAAGGCTTCCCCGAGGACCTGCGCCGTGCCATCCTCGGCCACGCCGAATACACCGGCGTCCCGCGCGACACGCGGCTGGCCAAAGCCCTGTTTGCCTCGGACGAACTCGCAGGCTTTATTACCGCCTGCTCGCTCGTGCGCCCCGACAAAATCATGACGCTCGAAGCGAAGTCGGTCCGCAAGAGGATGAAGGACAAAGCATTCGCGCGCTCGGTGAGCCGCGAAGATATCACCAAAGGCGCGGAAGAATTGGGCGTCTCGCTCGACGAGCACATCGCGTTCTCAATTGAGGCCATGCGGGGCATCGCCGCACAACTAGGGCTCGATTCCGCCCAGTCCGCTGCCCCCGTTTCTCCCTGAAAGCCGCCCTCAGGCCGAGCGCGGGCGAAGCCGGCGGGCCTGCATTTCAAACCTTGAGCGAAACCTTTTCGAGGTAATTTGCCGCGCGCGCGCTCCAGCCGAGTTGGCCTCGAACCTTCTGGCGAAGCGACTCGGCCGGTTCCGGCTCGCCGTGCACGATGAAGGTCTCGCCTGGGGCCTTCGGAAAGCGGCCGAGCCACTGAAGGATTTCGGAATAGTCGCCGTGGGCGCTCAAATTCTCGATTGTCTCGACGCGCGCGCGGATGGGCACGTCTTGCCCGTGGATCTTGACCGTAGGCGCGCCCGATTGGATGGTGCGCCCGCGCGTCTCCGCACCCTGATAGCCGACAAACAGGATCGTGTTGCGGTGGTCAGGCAGGCAGCGCGCCAAGTGATGGAGGACGCGCCCTCCAGTGGCCATTCCGCTCGCGGAGATGATGATCGCCGGGGAGCGCAGCGCGTTCAACGCCAGGGATTCTTCGCGCGTGCGGTCGAAATGGACTTCCGGCGGCGCGAAGGGCCTTCGCCCCTCGTCTTCGAGCTCCGTCGTTTCAAGGTTATGGTCCTCATGGTGGCGGCGGTAGATCTCCGTAACGTCAATCGCCATGGGGCTGTCGACATGGATGGGCGTCGAGTGCATCTTCCCCTCAGCCATCAACTGTCGAAAAAGGTACAGCAGTTCCTGCGTGCGGCCGATGGCAAACGACGGGATAACCACCGTTCCGCCGCGCGCGACCGTGGCTTCGACGATTTCGGCCAATCGCGCGCGATAATCGTCCGCGGGATGCAGCCGGTCGCCGTAGGTGGACTCGACGAGAAGATAGTCCGCCCCATCAACCGCCGCAGGCTCCCGAATGATCAACTGATGATTCCGGCCGAGGTCGCCCGAAAAGAGCACGCGGCACGCGCCCCCGTTCTCGCGCACTGTCACTTCGATGCTTCGCGCGCCGAGGATGTGTCCCGCGCGGAAAAAGCGCAACGAGAAGTGGGGCGAGAGCTCGAGCGGTTTCGATTCGTCAATCGCGCGCAGCTTTTCGAGCGACTTAATCGCTTCCTCCTCGGTATAAAGCGGCAAGGCGGGTGAGTGCTTACTGAACTTCTTGAGGTTTGCGTACTCGGCGTCTTCTTCCTGGAGGTGGCCGGAATCGGGAAGGGTCAGCCGCGCGAGCTCGACGGTCGCGCCCGTGGCCAGAATTTCGCCGGCAAAGCCCTCCTTCACCAGGCGCGGGATGTAGCCGACGTGGTCGAGGTGCGCGTGCGTCAGCACCAGCCAGCGAATGGATGCCGGCGAAATCGGCAACGGGTCCCAGTTGCGCTGGCGAAGCTCCTTCGGGCCCTGGAACAGCCCGCAGTCAATCATCAGGCGCTCGCCCTGATTGGATCGGGGCGAGCCGCCCGCTTCGAGCACGTACTTCGAGCCGGTCACGGTGCCCGCCGCGCCGAGAAATTGTAAAGTAGGCATCGTGTGTTACGCCGTGGGAAGCTCGACGAATCTCAACTGCGGCATCGGGAAATCTTTCCGGTTGTCTGTGGCGAGCGTAAGGTCGAAATCCAACGCGACCGCCGCGATGATGGCGTCGGCAAGGCCGAGGATCCTTCCCTTGCGGCTCCATTCGGTCCTCATCTCTCCGGCGTGTCGGGCTGCCTCCCGGCTGATATGAACGTATTCCAAGCTCCCGGCGATGTTCCAAGTGATTTCAGTCTCGTCCGGGTGCATGCCAGAGTACACCTCAGCGACACTAATCCCGCAACAGGCAAGGCGATGACCCTCGTCAACAAGCGACCGAAGCCATTCGCGCCTGCCTCGCCGGCGTCGAAGCGCGTCAATGATAACCGAAGTGTCGAGCAGCAGGGTCATCTCTGCTTCGGCCGCTTTGGGCGGCTGGAGGACCTCTCCCATTCTCGGCGCAAGTTTTTGACCCAGGCCGCGGACCCGCCCGCCTCTTCAATCTCGGGGTGATCTGCGGGATTCCAGGCAGGAG
>QHZN01000044.1 GCA_003225365.1 Acidobacteriota bacterium | reverse complement strand
ACACCGGCTGTGAGCTGAACGATCAACTGATAAGGCGAAAGGAAGGGGAAAAGGCCTTTTTTTGAGGCGGGGTCGCTTGGGAATTCCGCAATCGCCTCGGCCGCCTTCGAAGCCCAAGAAGGCCGCCCACAGCGAAGTCGCCCGGTTCGGGGGCTGACCGACCCTCGGGAGGAAACTCAGCGCGACCATGGGGTCCACCCTGGCTGCCCGAGATACCACTGGCACCCGCACAGCGGCCGAGACGGCCGCGCTACTCGTGGCGGAGCGCGACCATGGGATCAACTTTTGTCGCGCGGCGCGCCGGAATGTAGTTCGCCGCGAGCGCCACGCCCATAAGAATCAGCGTCACGGCGGCAAACGTCGGTGGGTCCGTCGGTTTCACGTCGAAGAGGAGCCCGGACAGCAAACGCATTAGCGCGAGCGCCGCGACGATTCCGGCAACGACGCCTATCAGCGCCACCTTGAATCCCTGGCGGACGACCAGGCTCAGCACGTCGCCTTTTTGCGCCCCAATGGCCATGCGAATTCCGAACTCGTGCGTGCGCCGCGTGACCCAATACGCCGTGACGCCGTAGATTCCCACCGCGGCGAGCAGCAGCGCCGTACCGGCGAATACGCCGACCAGGAGCAGATTGAACCTTCGGGACTCGACCGACGCGCTGAAGACCTCCTGAAACGTTTGGAAGCGCGGCGCGACGCCGGGGGCCATCTCGCGGACGATCTTGCGGGCCGCGGCGAGCACTGCATCCGGAGCGGCATCGGCGCGCATTACAACCGTAAAGTCGCGGCCCGCGCGCAGCCGCTGGCTGTAGTTCACGTACACCGTGGGTTCAGGAGGCTTTTCCAGACTTCGGTAGCGCACGTCGCCCACGACGCCGACCACGGTAAGCAACCTCATATCGCCATCCATGTTCCCGAACTCGATGGTGCGGCCCAGCGGATTCTGGCCGGGCCAGGTGGCGCGGGCCACCGACTGGCTGATGACCGCCACCTGTTGCGCCGTGGCTGAATCGCTCTCAGTAAAAAGGCGCCCCCGGAGTAGGGGAATGCCAAGCGCCTTGAAATAGCCGCCGCTCGCCACACAAAAATCGCCTTCCCCGCCGGGAGCGGTGGACCACAGATGTTCAAAGCGCGCGTCGTCCTCCGGCTTGCCTGGGGTCAATTGAGGTTGCTGATCGAGCAACAGGAATCTGCCATCCGGGCAGTCGCCTGACTCGCCTAAAGGGATGTTCGAAACCCCTCCGATTTCGCGAACTCCCGGGATGCCGCCCAGGCGGCCGAACAAATCGTCCATAAATCGGGCCGGCCCGCTAGCGCCGGCGGATTGGATCCAGGCCCTAAAATCCCCAGTCGGCGGCGAGCCAGGAACTTCGAGCTCCATGGTCACAATATTTTCCGTGCGGAAGCCTGGATCTACTGAAAGCACCCGCAGCAAGCTGCGGCCTAGCAGGCCCGCGCCGGCCAACAAAGTCAGGGTCACGGCCATTTGTCCGGCGACGAGTACGAAGCCGAGGCGGCTCGAAGCGAGCGATCCGGTGGCGCCACGGCTGCCCTCGGCAAGCGCTGCCTGCGGATCTACGGCCGTGGCTCGGAGCGCCGTAACGACGCTCAAGCCTACCGCCACCAGGATCGAGACGCCGAGCGCAAAGGCGAGAACGGGCAAATTCACCGAGACGTTATTGAGGCGGGGGAGATTCGGCGGCGCAAGCGCCAGAAGGGCATCCACACCCCAAATGGCCAACAGGCACCCAAGCCCACCGCCGGCGAGCGACAAGATCAAGGACTCGGCGAGAAACTGGCGAACCAGCCGGCCTCGGCCCGCACCCAGGGCCGCGCGGATGGCCAGCTCGCGCTCGCGGGCCGCCGCGCGCGCAAGCATGAGATTGGCCACATTGGCGCATCCAACCAAAAGCAGGAAGCCGACAGCGCCGAGCAGCACCAGCAGGGCCGGACGGACGCTCGCGGTCAGCGAGCTTCGCAACGGGACCAGGCTAACATCCCTCATATCAATCTCGGGCTTGTATTGTTCATATAGGCGACGCGCGATGTTGGATAATTCGGCCCGCGCTTGAACCAGTGCTACGCCGTCACGCATGCGGGCCACGACTAACCCGTTGTGGGCCGTTCGAGACGGGGTCTCACCGTATAACGGCTCGCGGGGAAGCCACAGTTCAGCCCCCGCCGGAAAGCTGAAGCCGGGCGGCATTACTCCCACGATCGAAAAAGCGTGGCCAGTGGTTTCGAGCTTGAACGATTGAAAGTCGGGCGAGGCGTTCAGGTCCTGCTGCCAATAGCCGTAGCTCGCGATCGCTACGAGCGCCGCGCCTGGTCGCTGATCTTCTGGAGCGAATCCACGTCCGAGGGCGGGCGAAACGCCCATCACGCTGAAAAAGTCCTGTGAAACCACCGATACTTCAATCCGCGCCGCCCCGTTGGGGCCTACCACCGTCACCATGTCGCCTTCATCGTATTCGGCTATGCCGGTCAAGGTGTGATTTTGAGCACGAAAGTCGTCAAGGTTGGGATCCGCGATATGCATCAGGTGGCCGTCGGAAGCGATTTCCGCAAGGCTGACGATCTGCTCCGGCTTCGGATAAGGCAGCGGACGGAGCAGCACGCCGTAGACCGCGCTGAAGATCGCTGTGTTCGCGCCGATGCCGAGTGCCAGCGTGAGGACCGCGACAGCCGTGAAGCCTGGGTTCTTCGCGAGCATCCGAAGGCCGTACTTCACATCCTGAATCAGAGTGCCCATCGCTCACCTCGGATTGATTCATTGACTCATCGGGTCATCGGTTCATTGAGAGATTGAGTGATCGAGCGATTGAGGGGCTTTTCGAAGCTCTCAGCATTCACTCAATCGTACAATCGCGCAATCATTCAGTCACTCGATGACTCAACCGCAAAATCATTCAATGGCATCATTCGTAGCGCAGCGCCGTCATCGGATCGACCTTGGTCGCCCGGCGCGCGGGGACGAAACATGCGACGAGCGAAACGGAAAACAGGACCACGCTTGTCAGAACGAACGTCGCGGGGTCGAAGGTCCTGACCTCGAAGAGCTGGCTCCTGAGAAAGCGCACCAGGAAGAGAGCAGCAAAAGCTCCCAGCGAGATCCCGACCAGCGCCAGTCGGATTCCTTGGGCGAGCACCAGAGCCCAAACTTGCCTCCTTTCGGCTCCAAGCGCCATGCGAATGCCGATCTCGTGGGTGCGTTGCGCCACGTTGAAGCTGATGACACCATAGAGCCCCAGCGACGCGAGGAAAAGCGCGAAGGCGGAAAAGACTCCCAGCAGAGTCACGGCAATGCGCAACGGGTTGAGCGAGCCCGCCACGTACTGCTCCATCGTCTCAAGGTTCGCCACGGGTTCGCCTGAATCAACCGACGCCACCGCAGCCCGAATCGAGTTGCCCATCGGGGCCGGGTCGCTCTTTGTCTTGACGATGAGGAAAGCCTGCCAAATCGGCAACTGAAAGATGGGGTAATAGCACACGCCTTTCCCGGAATCTCCCACCAGCGCCGACTGCATCACGTGCGCGACGACGCCCACAATAGTCGCCCAGGGGGCGCTCCCCCGGCGAACGCGCTTGCCGATGGGGTCCTCGTCTGGCCAATACTGTCGGGCCAGATTCTCGTCGATCACCACGACGGGCTCGGAGCCTTGGCGGTCCTGGTCGGTGAAGTACCGCCCTTTGAGCAAAGGGA
>QHZN01000043.1 GCA_003225365.1 Acidobacteriota bacterium | reverse complement strand
CGGTCAGGACGCTCAGCGCAACAACGAAAAGCAGAACCTGCCCATCAATGCCGACGTGGAGGCGAGATGGAAGCCGTCCCGGCGCGAGCCTGAGTAAGGTTCCAAGACCTCCGTAAGCCGCTGCGATGCCGAGGACGGCTCCGCCCGCCGTCAACAGGAATCCCTCGAGCAGGGCTTGGCGAAACAGGTCCCGCCTCCGTGCGCCCAAAGCTACGCGAATCGCAAATTCCCTGGCGCGCGCCGACGCCCTGGCCAGGATCAGCCCGCCGATATTCGAGCAGGCGATCAGCAGCACGAATCCCACGGCGCCCAGAAGAATGAGCATGGGCGTCCGCAAGTCGCCGGCGCCGTATTCCGTGAAGGGGACAGCGAACATTCCCCAGCCAGAATCCTTGGCATAGGCGCTTTGGGGGTTGGCCGCAAAAAGGCGGCGAGTGAGGACCTGAACGAAGGCCTCAGCCTTGGCGGGCGAGACGTCGGGCCGGGCGCGGGCCACGACAAAATAGTTTTCGTTGAAGAAATTGTCCGGCGCAAATTCGCCCGGCGGCAGAGCCAGCGGAACCCAAACTTCGGTCCGCCGCGGCCAATCAAAATCCGGCCGCATCACGCCGACTACACGGTAGTCCTGCTGATTCAGTTGAATGCTTTTGCCAAGAATCGCGGGGTCGCCGCCAAACAGGCGCTGCCAGGTGGGGTAAGCAAGGACTACAACCTGATTATTGTGCGGCTGGTCTTCCT
>QHZN01000042.1 GCA_003225365.1 Acidobacteriota bacterium | reverse complement strand
GCAGACCATGAAAGTAACCAGCCATGACATCAGGATGATGGATCGCAAATTTGTCCCTCCCGCAAGGAGTTCCCTTGTCAAAGCTATGAACCCGCTCAAGGCTCGCGCGAAGACGTCCGACGCCACCTGGCGGGCGAGTTGAGCGTCAACTTGAGCCAGTCAACCAGCCTCTTTTTATAAAACATCCACTCCGGGTGGCCTTCCCAATTTTCCATGCCGTGCGGCGCGCCGTCTAGTAAGAGCAATTCAAATTGGGCACGAGCTTCCTTCAACCGTGTGGTGTACTCCTTAGCCTGATCGTACAACTCGTCGGCGGTTCCTTGGATGATGAGCATGGGCGGAAGGTCAGCCCGCGCGTGAGACACCGGTGAATATCGGCGCAGGTCGTCGGGTGTCCAACGGCCGAACAGACGGTCGAGCACTCGCCGTTCATCCTCGCGCTCGGTCCATCGCGTGAAGTCATACACGCCATAGAAGGCCACCACAGCTTGCACGTCGCAACTTGGGCAGGGCTCCGACGCAACTTGCGTAACCAGATACCCGCTCGCGGACTCGCCAAGCAGGGGTAGGCGTTCGGGATCAATGTGGAACCAGCTCGCGTGTCGGCGGAGGAAGCGTATGGCGGCCCGCAGATCTTCGAGCTCTTCCCCGACACGCATATAAGGGGTCAAGCGATAATCGACCGAGAACCACGCAAATCCACCTTGGGCAAGAGGCTCGAAGACCGGCGAAACATAGGTTACCTTGTCACCGGCTTCCCATCCGCCGCCATGAACGATGATAACCGCCGGAAATGGCCCGCCCCCCTCCGGAATAAAGGCGTCCAGGCGCTGCTCAAGCCCTTCGGGACGCGCATAGACAATGTCCTTCCACAAACCGCGGCGGTCGCCGCGCAGCCACACCGCCAGTTCTTCTTTCCAGGCCCATTGGTCGGGGCGCCAATTCTCGAATTCGTGTATGGCGCCGGGTTCCGCGCGAAAGGTGCAATTCCGCATCTTTTCACACTTCGCTTTCGCATCCAGAACAGGCACTTCCTCATCCGCAGTGCCATGGAACATAAGAACAGGTACATCCGGCGAGGTCGCGTCTTTTGTCCCGCCAGTCCCGGCCGGCTTTGTTCCGAAGGCGACCACGCCGCGAGCCGGGCCCGAGGCAGCAAGCGAAAGTGCGATTGCCGCGCCCGTGTCCTCACCGATGAGAACCGGGTCGCCTCGGATGTTGAATCTTCCCGGACACCGGATGTAATCCACAGCCGCCCGCGCGTCTTCAAGCGAGCGGTAATCGAGAGAAAACCATGCGAAGCCCGCGCGCGTGAGCACGTCGAAAAGTTGCGTCACATGAGTTCTTTTGTTGCCCCGGCTTCCGTGAAAGATGATGGCCCACGGCTCGGGCTCGCCTGGGGGCGCGTAGGCGTCGAGTGTCTGGTCTTCGCGGTAAACGACGTCACCCATCGCCCCAGGCACGAGGTAGTTGCCGGGCGCAAGCACGCGCAGCTTCGGGCACCCTTGGGCGCCATTGAGAATAAACAGAAGGGCGAGCGTGAAAGACATCAAGAGCGAAACCGCTCAAAATCGCTCCCAAGGAGCGGTACGGCTGGTCAGCGATCCTAGCGCGAGACGAAACCGGCGCATCAAGGCGCCGCCTCCTGCGATTTCAGGAACAGCTCAGAAGTGGAAGTGCAGGCCGAGCTGCATCTGGCGCATCGTCGCGCCGATGACAAGCCCTGTGATCACCCCGGCGGTGGAATCATCCACGGTTGCGTCCGGCAGCCCCAGGTTTGTGTGGTTGAAAGCGTTGAAATTCTCCCAGCGGAACTCGAGCGTCTTGCCTTCCGCAATACGGAAATCCTTGGAAAGTGAAAGGTCGAAAACGTACTCCGCCGGGCCGCGCAGCGACCCTTTCGAAGCCGTGCCGTCGCTGAAGGGCTGTTGCGGCGCAGTATAGGCATTGGGGTTAAACCACAGTCCGCGGTTCGGACTCGACACGTGCGGGTTTCCGATGATGTCAGGACGGACCCCGCTGAAGTCCGTGTTGAGAAGCGGCGCGAAGGAAATAGACGGCGTAAAAGCCGGGCCCGAGAGCAAGGTGGTAATGCCGCTGAAGCGCCATCCGCCGATCACGCCGTCCACGACGGGGTGCATGTCGGAAGCCCAGCGGCGGCCTTTGCCGAACGGCAAGTCCCAAGCGTGGACGAGCGTGAGAGCGTGGGTGTGGTCCCAGCCGGCGGGTCCGTACACACCCTTGAAGTCGTAAGCGTTGTCGTAGCTGTAGCCGCCTTCGGTATGCGTCATCGCCTTGGACCACGTGTAAGTGGCGAGGAAGTCCAAACCGTGCGCAACGCGCTTCTGCAATTTCACCTGCAGGCTGTTGTAATTCGACGTGTCGCAATTGCAGACGCCAAAAATCGGCCAGGTGATGCCGAGCTTGAAGAAGGGCCGCCGGGGATCCAAATCGCCCGGCCCAGGCACCGCCTGGTTGGTTGCCGGGTTGACATACAGGTGACGTCCCACATTGCCGACGTAAGCGATGTCAAGCGTCGTGTCGGGGCTGAACTGGTGCTGGACCGATACATTCCAGAACTGAACCATTGGAACGCGGTAAGAATCCAGGGGGAAGAAGTAGAAGAACACCGAGAGATTCGACTGCAGCGGGAATCGGCCATCCGAACCGACGACGGGATTCACTGGGAGAGGCGGTCCCGTTAGCAGACTGAACGCCGGTGTGTAAGCATTCGGCTGGCTCAGTACCTGCGGATTGTTAATCGGGGGATTGAGTTCCGGATTCTCGCCGAAGATGGCACCGAGCGCGCTCGGGTTGTAGCTGTGACCGTAGCCCGCGCGGATCACCGTCTTGGGCCGCCATTCGTACGCGACGCCCAGACGCGGCACAAAACCCCGATTGTAAGCCTTGACGCCCATGTTCGCCGGGACCGAGCCAATGCCCGCCGCGAGCATTTCGCCCGTCGTCGGGTCGAACATGCCGGCCCCGCCGGGATGTGCGGCCGTTTGCGGCAGATAATTTTCATATCGCAGTCCATAACTCAGAGTGAGTTTGGGTGTCGCCCGCCAAGTGTCCTCCCCAAAAAAGAACAGGCGAGTCTGGCGCAAGCCGGGCGTATAGCCGATGCCTGTAAAGAACCGGTCAAAGCTACTCGGCTTGCCGAGCAAGAAGGACGCGAGCGCCAGACCTGTCGGAGCGCTGCCGTTCGTCACCAGATCGACGCCCGCATCCCCGGTAACGCCTTCTGTAAATTCGCTTTCACCCGACCGGTGATCGTCGCTCGGAATACGGAGTTGCTGCCCGCGGCGAAAATCCATGCCCCACTTGAGCATATGATTGCCGCTCTGTTTCGTCCAGTTATTGACCCATTGGAAGTGGTTCTCGATCTGACGCAGCGGGCAGTTGCACTGATTCACGCCGAGCGAGTAGCCGAAGGCGAAACCGCCGTTGCCGTCGATGGTGAAGGCCGGCATCCCGCTCGTGCCGGCGGTGCCGAGGTTCAGCCCCGGCAGGCCGGCGTCTGTCGCCGGCGTGGTGCCGATGCCGTTCGGTTGCACGAAGACGCGGTACCGAAACGCGCCGAATCGGAAATCGGTAATGAGGGTGGGACTGAGCGTGTACGTCCAGCCGAGCGCGAAGCTCTGGTTGCGGACCAGCGACTGCCCGGCGAATCCGAAGGGCGACGGCCCGCCAGGGATCAATCCGTATGCTCCTGGAGACTGCTTGGTGAAATCTGCGATGGTGTAGCGGCCGAAGAGGCGCTGCTTGGAAGATATATTCCAGTCGACGCGGCCGTCGTACTGGTCGCTGTCGAATTTCTCAGACGCGCCCGAGACATAGTTATTGGCAAAGTCCCCGGGACTGCCGAAATTCGG
This sequence comes from Acidobacteriota bacterium, assembly GCA_003225365.1. Lineage (GTDB taxonomy): Bacteria > Acidobacteriota > Terriglobia > UBA7540 > UBA7540 > Gp13-AA74. Next base: position 1,096 of record QHZN01000042.1, on the reverse strand, counting down.
CATAGGAAGCGAATTCATGAGGTTTGCGATGGGTCCGGCGACGGGAATGATGTTCGGTTGGCCGCCGCTCGTGAAGGCGCTGCGGCCGGTGCCGTCCGGGTTGCCCGTCGAGGGATCAAAGATCAGGCCCGCCCTCGCCGCGGTCGTGCCGCCCTCGGTTGTGGAGACGGTGACCGGAATCGCGCAGGGCGTGGCGGACGTGGTACCGTCCGCGCAAATGTAATCGCCCAGGAAGGCCGTCAGATCGCCGGAGCGCTCGGCGGCATTCGGCACTGTCGATATCAGTGACCCGCCGGTCCGTCGCCGAGTCCCCTGATAATCAAAAAAGCCGAAAAGCTTGTCCTTCCTCAGCGGGCCAGCGAAGGAACCGCCGAACTGGTTCCATCGGATGGGAGGTTTGAGACCCGAAAACGGGTCCGCGGCGTTGAGCGCGCTGTTGCGCAGAAACTCGAAGAGGGTCCCGTGGACTTGATTGGTCCCCGACTTGGTCGTGGCATGGATCAATGCACCGGAGACCGATCCGAACTCCGCGTCGTAGTTGCTGGTGGAAACTTTAAACTCCTCCATCGAGTCGAAGTTGGGCACAACGACTGCGATGCCGAGAATCGAACTATTGTTCTCCGTGCCGTCAAGCAGGAATCCATTGGAAAAGAAGAACTGGCCGTTGGCATCAATCTGAATGCCCCCCTGCGGGTTTTCACTCGAGGCATGTTGCCAGCCGTTTTCTTGAGCGCCCGGCATGATGAGGATCAATTGCGTCAGGTTGCGGTCCAGGACGGGCAGCTTGTCGATTTCGCCGCCGGTTAAGTTCGCGCTCACCTCAGGCCGGTCCATCTTCATGAGGGGAGCCTCTGCTGTGACGGTGACCTCGGTTCCCGCCTTTTGAATGGTTAAGGCGGCGTCCACGCGCGCCGTGGCGTCCACCTGGACCACAACCTTGGCGAGGAACTCCGCGAACCCTGGCGCCCTGACTTGCACTTCGTAATGGCCGGCGAGCAGATGTGTCTGGACGTAGTTCCCGTCCGTGTTCGTCTTGGTCTCGTAACTCAGACCGCGGTCGAGATCCCTGATCGTTACTTCGGCACTGGGGATTGCG
>QHZN01000041.1 GCA_003225365.1 Acidobacteriota bacterium | reverse complement strand
CCAGTTCATGGTGCGTTGCACTCCCGCCTCGGCCGCATAGCGGGATTGCGTGGTGAGCCGGTAATCAAGAGTCGTCCAGGTCTCAGTCTGGCTGAGAAAAATGATGGATGCCGCCAACACCGATAGGATGAGAATGGCAAGCATGGCGAGAATTAATGCCACGCCGCCTTCGGACTCCTTTCGGGTGGCTGAAGTAAGCATCGAGAAAACCTCCCTCCCGCGCCTGCGGGATGCGCCCAGGCGATACTTACGGCAGCGGCAAGTTTGGCGGCCTCGGCTGCAGGCGGTCCGTAAACGGCACGTTGGCCAACTCCAGCCCGGCCACGATGTTTCGGGGCGTCAAATTCAAAAAGGACTTGGTCATGGTCAGATAGACCTTGGTTTGGGGGTCTACCTGCGTCGTTCGAACCGAAAGGGTTACCGCCACGTTGGTGATGTAAGACTGGCCGACCTGAACCGCAGTCCCGGTCGCCGGCGCGGCGCCAAAAGTGATAGAGACTGCTCCAGTCGTGTAATTCACCGTGCCGCTCGAAACGCCCGTACCTATTATTGAACCACTGCCGCTGTCTAGACCGAACACCGAACCTGCGATGACAGCCAGGCTGCCCGAGGAAACAGGAGCTGGCGTCACGGTCCCGGAGAAGGTCGTCAGGCTGCCATTGCCCGTTCCGAGCGTCTGAGCGGAGGTGGGCACCTGCGCTGTGTATTGGAAACAGGGCGTGCCGCCGGGGTTTGCGATAAGAGTGCTCAAAAGCGTTAGCCCCGCGCTGCTCGCGATGGCTGAGGGGGTGACGGTGGTGACCGACCTGGTTAACGTTCCCGCCGTAGTATCACAGTTGTAATGGACGTAAAGGAGGGAGCCATCCGCGTTGATGTCGCCAAAAAGCCGCAATTCGGTCCCGGTGGAAGAAGCCATCACGCCGTTGTGGAAAACGCCCAGGACATTGAGCGGCGCGCCATTCGCGTGAGCCTTGGTGAAGACTCCGGTGATCTGATTGGTGGCCGTATTCAACGCCGTGAGCGAAACCAGCTCTTCGCTCGTCCCCGTGCCCACTAACAATTTTTCCCCGACGAACATGGACGTCGTGGAACTGACGTTGACGGCTTGCGCGGTTCCGCTCGCCACCACCGCCGCGGACAGGGTGGGTGAGCTGGGAGACGGAGGCAAATTCACCAGCCCTGCCTGCCCGATTTCCTGCGCCATGAGCTCGATCACTCCTCTCACGTTTTCGTACATGTCGGCCTTCAAAGCGGTGGTGCCGTAGGTTTTCTGATAGAAGGAGATGACGGAAAAAATGGCGGCCATGATCACCATCAGAATGGCGACGCTTACCATGAGTTCGAGGAGAGAAAAACCGCCGCTTCGCCGGGCGATAGCGCAGGCAAACTCGCCGGCCTCACGTCGCTCGTCTTGCGTTCGGCCGAGGAGCGGCGCAGGAATTTGTGCCTTTCCTTCGCCAAGCCGCGAGTTGTCACGGCGAAATGGGCTCATATCCGACCGGATGGTGAGCTGGCTACAAGCCGCTCGACTTGATGCAAACCACCTTGGTCCAAGGAACAACGCCTTGCCCGCGCGCGAGCGCACGGGAAGTGACGACCACGGTGATCGTCTTCAAGGTCGCCGTGGAATCCGTCGAAACGCTCCATTGGCGGGTATAAAAAGCTGCTGTCGAGCTTCCCACGGTGTTTCCGTTTTGGTCGAGATAATCAACGTAGCCGGTGGCCGCCGCGGTGGGCGGAACGGCGCCAACGGTTGAACTGGCCGCCATCGTGCCGCCCAACCCGGCGTCATTGAAATTGAGCGCCATGAGTTGCTCCATCTTGTCCTGGCTGTACTCGATGGTTCGGGGGGCGATGTTTCCCTGCTGCTCGTTCTGCGCTACGGCTACCGCGAATAAACTCAGGAGCCCCACCGCCGCGCCCAGCAGAATGGCGGTGGCAATCATGGTTTCAATAAGTGAGAAGCCGCGCCCGTGTGTCCGAATCTCCATCAGATTTTTCGGGGATCGTCTTTCCGTATTTTGAAGGCCACCGCTCTCAGAACGAAACCCAAGCGCTGCCGTTGTATCTCCAGACGGAGGGGCGGCCGGCTACCGATATCGTAACCGCACAATAGGAACCGCGATTATTCGTAATATAAATGGCAGAGTTGGCGGTTGCGTTGCCCGAACTGTCCACAGCGACGCCCCGGGAGTTAAAAAAAATCGGATTGGTTTGGGCGATCGTGGTCTGGCCGTCCGCCGGGGCCGTCAGCGTTCCAAAGCCGAACACGTCGCCTTGGGATAATGGTTGGGCGCCGCCCTCCGGCTGATAGGCTCCGGCAGACTTGCTCCACACTTTGACCTGGTAGGTTTGGGCCACCGTATCGAAATTGACTTCCGCTTTGGTGAAGTTCGAAGCTGCCCGCATCCGGGCGAGTGAGAGCTGAGCGGCAATGCCCCGAGCATCGCCGGACAACCTGTAGCCCCGGAGAATTTTCGATACGGCCGGAATCGCCATGGAGAGGATGATAAGGACAATGCCCACCACAATCATCACCTCAGGCAACGAAAACCCGCGGTCGGCCTGCCTCACTGGACCAACTCCAAGCATTCAGCCGCTCAGACCGCTGGACGAGAAATTCTGACGATAATACGTGTCGGTGCTGTTTTCGTGCTGAGTCTCGACCACCGGCCCCGTGCCCGTACGTCGAGCTTGTGCGCAGTATCCATTAACTTGACTAGTATATCGGAATCGGCATCCTAGAGCAAGGCGCTGCGGACCGAATGACCGCAGCCGCCAGGGACTTTACAAGCGATCAAGCTTTGGCGAATATCTGAGAGTCAAACGGAATATCCCATCCCGGTCCTCCGGGAGGGTACGTGGGGGCGAGAAAATGGCCGATTCGAAGACACCGCAGGTGTACCCTCAGACCCACGAGAGGTCCGAACCAGGGAAGGCCGGCGCTCTTGCCCGCGAGCCCGACGGAATCTATCAGAAGGCCACGCTCGTCGCGCGTGCATCGGGCGTCGACGTGGACCTTGTAGCCAAAGAAGTTCGGATTGACGAGGTCTACCAAAGCGATGCGCTCATGATCCCGGAGGAATGTGAATTCCAGAACTACCGCATCATGGTCCAGCGCATTGCCTTCGCCAGTAAGATCGACAAGGCGGCGCCCGATAAAGGTCGCGTCCTACGCGGCGTCACCGCGGACATCCTGGGGTACCGAGAGAATTGACGGCTCCGTGGCCGCGCGTCGAGTTTCCCGCGGTTCCCCTTTTTCCCCTCCGAATTGCTTCAATTCGGCGCGGAGGCGAGCGTCTCTGTGCTACCCTCAAAGAAGGCCAGAGCTTCGGTAACGTCGTCCATCAACGCCCTGGCTTCGTCCAGGCCCGCCCCCGCCGCGGCCAGCATCTCCTGTGCACACCCGACGCAGAGGTACCACGCCTGTCGATCCGAAGTCCCCTCCGGATGACAGACCGCGCACGGCCAGTCGGGCCGATTGTGTACCAACAAACCTTGAGGCGAAATGTAGTAGCTCATGGCAGCCACCGCCCAATCTACGTTGCACTTAGGATGCCAATCTCGCTTCAAGTGTCATCCCTCTAACCACCATCCCTTCATTGTTCGCAAAACGTGGCCAGTTTTCCCCTGCCAGCCTCCGCCCACCACTGCTGGCCAAGCGCTTCTTTTAGCGCACCGAAAGGCGGAGCGTACGCGCCCATGCGACGGGCATGCGATGAGGTGAAATGGGTTTTCGGAAATCAAGCGGTGTCGAGCAGTTCTCGCACCTTGCGGGCCATGGCATCGGCGGTAAAAGGCTTTTGGACGAAGGCGCTCCCTTCAGCCAAAGGCGCACTGCGCATGGCTGCTTCCTCGGTATAACCGGACATAAAGAGGCATTTCGTCTCGGGACATATGGCGGCGAGTTGTCGGGCCAGTTCCCGCCCACCCAGGCCGGGCATGACCAGATCCGTTACGAGCAGTTGGATAGGCGGTCGGGCTTCGCGCGCAATCCGGAGGCCCTCTTCGCCTCCGGCCGCCTCGAGCACCCGGTAACCTTTTGACTGGAGCACGGCGCGCGCGAACGACCGCACTGCTTCCTCGTCTTCGACCAGCAGGATTGTTTCCGAGCCTCCGCGCTCCTGGGCCCGCTCCCCGAGTTGAGCGGAGCGCCGCGCCCGGGCGGTCTCTTCTTCAACGGCCGGCAAGTAAATCTTGAAGGTCGTCCCGCGCCCGGGCTCGCTATAAACCCAGATGCTCCCTCCACTCTGCTTGACGATCCCATAAACGGTGGCGAGTCCGAGTCCCGTCCCTTTCCCTTTCTCTTTCGTGGTAAAGAACGGCTCAAAGATATGGCCCAGAGTTGCGGCGTTCATGCCGCAGCCGGTGTCGCTCACGGCCAGCATAACGTAAGGTCCGGGCCGTCCCATCAGGTGCGTGTCCGCGCGCATCGCATCGAGCTCCACGTTGGCCGTTTCGATGGTCAGTTTTCCGCCCTCGGGCATAGCGTCCCGGCCGTTGACGGCGAGGTTCATCAGAACTTGTTCGATTTGGCTCGGGTCGGCCTTAACCCGCCAAAGGTCCTTGGCTGGGAGAACTGCCAGCTCAATGTCTTCACCGATCAGCCGCACGAGCATCTTCCCCAGATCCGAAATCACCGCGCTCAGGTCCAGGACCTCCGGCTGAAGGACCTGCTGCCGGCTGAAGGCCAGAAGTTGACGGGTGAGCGCCGCGGCGCGGTCTCCCGCTTTCTTGATCTCTTCCACCCGGCTT
>QHZN01000040.1 GCA_003225365.1 Acidobacteriota bacterium | reverse complement strand
CCACTCAAATATCGCCGACGCAGCGATCTTTAAGGAAACTACTCTCTCAAAGAACAGTGAGCGCACGCGGGCCCAGTTCTTTGTGTCGTTTGCTAACGTGTTTAACCATCCTAACTTCGGCAGCATCGATCCCTTCCTGGACGACTTGGGCGACAACGGCGAAGGAGATGGGTTTGGGATTCCAAGCCTTCAGGACGGTGGGCACCGCTCTGTCCGCATCGGGCTCAAGTTCATCTGGTAACTGAAGGAACTGCGGGTTGAAACCGGGCAGTGTTTGAGCGCCCTGGCTTGCCGGGGCGCTTTTGTTTTATGCCTTGGATTTGGTAATCACTCTCCCGGTGAAATTGGTTCGTTGAACCCTCAGTACGCGCCCGCAAGGCCAGGGCCAAAGGGAATCTAACGGGGGGCGCCACCTTGGTTCCGCGGCTGCGGCCAGAACGGTCGCGCTAAGCCGGGCGCAATTGCGCTGGCTTGAGGGTCCATGCTTGCAGCCGGCCGAGGCTCATCAAGTGCGCCGAGTGGAATCCCGTAGGAAAGATCGGCCACTCCCAGACTTTGGGCGTGTCGGCCGCGACGTATTGGGCCGCCGCAATCCCGCCTTGCGGGACGGCGAGAGTGACCGCGGCCGGCCGCTCGCCTCTTGAGACCAGAGTGGCGCAGACTTCAGCGAGCGCCTTCAGGTAGCTTTCCGGCGGCACGCCAAAGCTCCCGAACCATACTGCGGAAGGCACTTGATGAGTGCGGTCGAGCCGGTCGGAGACATCGAGCACGGTTCGCTCGAAGTCGCCCCACGAAACCTGCTCGGGCCGAGCGATCTCGGGCGGGTCGGAACTTGGCCCGGCAATCGCGCGTTCAAGGAGGACCGGCGCCGCCCCGTTCCGGACGGTACCGGGCTCCGCCGCGCGCTTGCGAACGATGCCGGCGACAAACTTGTTCAGAATCGCCAATATTTCCCCCGCCGAAAGGGTGTACTCGGGGCCTCGGTAGAACGTCGCGCCCCCGGCTGAGGCCCGAGCAATTTCCTGAATTTCGGGAATCGTGAACGGGTGCATCCGCGCGGTGTCGGGATAAATCTTGAAGGCCCCGGAAGCGGTCACAAATTGGACGCCGGGAAACGACTTCATATAAACCACCAAGTCTTCCAGATACTTGAAGTGGCGCTCGCATTCTTCCGGGGATTTCATGGGCGGAAGCTTCCAGTCCGCTGGTTTAGGGTTGGCTCCGTTGGAGAAATTGACGGCGTCCCAGAACTGCGCATGAATGAATTCACAGGGATGGAAGTAGAGACTTAGGAGTCCCCCCGGCGGCGCCGAAGTTGTGCGAAAGTAAATCTCCTGAAAATCCGCTTTGGCCTGGGCGAGGTTGGACCAGTCGTCGTTGGGCCTGAGCTTTTGGCCATCGGGCAGGTTGAAAATGTTGAGGAGGCCGCCGTACCAGAAAGGTTTCCCGTCGAGGCCAACGTGTTGGGCCTCGTCGAGATAAATTCGCACGCCCCATTTTTCAAGCGCGCCGTAGCTTTGGGGCGCCCAGGAGTTCCCGGGCTGGCCGTAGCAGGTGGGCGTCTGGCCGAAAATGCGCTTCAGGTCATCGAACCCCGGCCGCTCGCGGCGCGTGAATTCCTCCACGCCCTCTTCCCATCCGAGCGCCGATTCGTACTCGGCCACCGTCGGGTGCTGGCTGTGCGTGTTCGAGTGGTAGCCGATTTCGTGCTCGCGGAGCGCGCCAATCACATCGCTCCGGCCGCGCCGCTCGAGCGTGCGCCCTTTCTCCCCCACCACCTTGAACGTGGCGCGGACGCCTTGGCTGGTTAAATACGCGGCGACGCGCTTGGCGGCGTCATCGCTTTGAGGAAGGATGTAGTCCTCCGTGTCGAACCACAGGACAACGTAGAGCTTGCCCCGCGGGGCCTCCTGCGCCTCGAGCCACTCGCCCGGAACGGACCGTGCAGCCGCCAGCCCCGGCAAGGTTTTCAGCCATCCACGTCTGGTCATTGTCACTATTCTAGTCCGGCCGACGCCCCGTGCAAAGGCCAACCCACTGGAAGGCCGCGACGCCGCCCGGCCGGGCTTGGGTCGCTCGAGGCTTTGGTACTAATTCAGGAAATACCTGCGATAGAGCGTGTCGCGCTTGATGGGGCGAAAGCCGGCGTCGCGGATGAGCCGGCGCAGCTCCTCTTCGCTCGAAGTGTTGTGGCAGCCGGCGGCGCTGACCACGTTCTCTTCGATGAGGATCGAGCCCACGTCGTTCCCGCCGAAGCGCAGCGCGATCTGGCAGATTTTGTGCCCGGGCGTCAGCCAGGAAGCCTGGAGGTTTTCGATGTTGTCCAGGTAAAGTCGCGAGACGGCAAGCGTCTTCAAGTAGTCCACGGCCGTCGCTTCTTCGTGAATGAAGCGGCCGAGCGAGGTGTTCTCACGCTGGAAAAACCAGGGAATGAAGGCCGTAAATCCGCCTGTCTCGTCCTGGAGATTTCGGATGCGATCCAGGTGCCGGACGCGGTGTGCGAGGGTTTCGCCGCAGCCGAACATCATGGTGGCGGTGGTGCGCAAACCCAATTCGTGCGCGGTGCGGTGGACCGCCAGCCATTCCTCGGTCGAGCACTTCAGCCGCGCGATTCGATGCCGGACTTCGTCGTCGAGGATTTCGGCGCCCGCCCCCGGAATCGAATCGAGCCCGGCGTCCATCAGGCGCGCGATCGTCTCCCGCACGCTCATCCCGCAGATTTCCCCCAAGTTCAAAATCTCGGGCGCGGAAAGGCAGTGAAGGTGCAGGTCAGGATAGCGCGCCCTGATCGAGCGCAGCAAGCCCTGGTAGTAATCCATTTTGAGCGTGGGATGCAGCCCACCCTGCATCAGAATCCCGGTCCCGCCGAGCGCCAGCGTTTCGTCAATCTTATGAAAGATGGACTCGAGCGGCTGGACGTAGCCTTCCGGCGAGCCGACGGGCCGGTAAAAAGCGCAAAAGGAGCAGTATTCGGTGCAGATGTTCGTATAGTTGATGTTGCGGTCAATCTGATAAGTGACGACGTTTCCGGGATGCATCCGCCGGCGCACCGCATCGGCTTCCATTCCGACGCCCACTAAGTCGTCCGAGCGGAATAGGTCAAGCGCCTGGTTGGATGTAATCCTCATCGTCGAAGCCTATCAGCATGATGAACAACTTTTGCGAGGCTGTCATCCCTTCCCTTTGGTCACAGTTCGACTTCGCTCACTGTCCCTGAGCGGAGTCGAAGGGAGGGCAGGCGCTGAGCCCCTTCGCTGCACTCAGGGCAGGCTCTTCGCTTGTCATTCTGAGCCCTTCGCTTGTCATTCTGAGCGAAGCGAAGAATCCCTTTGATTCCGCGCTCAGGGTAAACTCCGCGAAGGATCTGCTCTGCTACAAATCAATAACAAACCAGATTCTTCGTCGTCCCGATGAATCGGGACTCCTCAGAATGACACCCCACAGGTGTTTTCATCAGCGTCTTATACGAACATCAATTCCTTCTCGACCGGGATGATGCCCGCTTCGCGCGCCAGCTTGTAGAACAGCCGCAAGCCCTTGCGATTGTCCTCGTCCAAAGAATAATCAATATTCCGGGTCAAGTAAACCTTCACGGCTTCGGGCGCAAGCTTGAGCTTCGGGCCGTACTCGCCGGCGATTTCATCCACGTGTGCCAGTCCAAAATCGCGCGAGCTTTCGAAATCTTTGCGAAGTTTGGAAAGCCTCGAGTCCTCATGCCCCACCCAGAGAGCAAAGACGAACGGCAGGCCGGTGAACCTCTTCCACTCTGCGGCCAGGTCATAAACGTGCGCGGCCCTGCCCTGATAGGTCAACGCCGGGTCGCCGATCACCAGCGCCGCGTCGGCCCGCCCGAGCATCTCGTCGGGCTTGGGCGCCGAAGGGGTGACGGTAATGAAGCGCGAATAGAACTTCCGCATCAGGATTCGCACCAGCGCCGCCGAGGTGCGCGAAGAATTGTCCACCGCCACCGACGTGACCTTTTCGACCGGGACTTTGCTCAAGAGCAAGACGCTCTTGACCTCGTTTTTTGAGGCGATGGAAATCCCCGCGATCACCTGCGCGCGGTCCAGGCGCTGATATTCAATAGACGGGATGATTCCGAGGTCGGCCTCGCGGGCGCGCACCGCCTCGGCGCAGCCGGCGGGCGTTGTGTACGACAACTCGAACTTTCCCTGTTCGTCGCCCTTCAGCATCCCCCAGATTAGCGGGACCGTGTTGAGGTATTGGACGACGGAAACCTTGGGCAGAGGCATAGGCCAGCAATCGCGGGCAAATTCATTCTATCGGAAGACGCGGGCGTGTCAACTCGGACTGCCCATCGGTGGGGTCAGAAGTTTGAGATGTCCAATTTCAAATTCACGCCTTCGGGTGGGCCTTGTCGTAAACTTCCATCAAGTGTTTGATCGAGACTTGGGTGTATTTCTGCGTGGTCGCGAGGCTCTCGTGGCCTAGCATCTCCTGGATGGCCCTGAGGTCGGCGCCTTCGTCGAGCAGGTGGGAAGCGAAGGCGTGGCGCATGGAGTGCGGGCTCGCCTTCACGTTCAGCCCCAGTGCTCGAATGTATTTCTTCACCAGCCGGTCAACCGACCTGGTGGTCAGCCGGCCGCCGCGCGCGTTCAGAAACAGCGCGGGAGAGGCCGGTCCCGCGCCGCGGGATTCCATCAGCACTTTCTCACGCACCGGGAGATAAGCCGCGAGAGCGTCTTTGGCCTTCGATCCGAACGGCACCATGCGCTCCTTGCGACCTTTGCCTCGCACCAGAACCATGCCGTCATCGAAACTGACGCTCCGCAAGTCGAGCCCCACCAGCTCGCTCACGCGCAGGCCGGAGGCGTAGAGGAGCTCGAGAATTGCCCGGTCGCGAACCATCGCCCGGTCGCCCGCTTGGGCGGTCCGGCATAATTGGTCGAGGAAGCTGTTCATCTCCTCTTCGGACAGGATGCGCGGCAAATGCTTTTCGAGCTTGGGCGAAGAGACCGCCGCGGCGGGGCTCGAGGCGATCACCTGCTCCCGGGCCAGGAACTTGAAGAAGGCTCGAACCGCGGCGAGCTTCCGGGCGATGGAGGCCTTTTTCTTCTCGCGCTCGTAAAGGCGGGCGATGAATCCGCGAACATCCAGCGCGTCCACCTTCGCGATTTTTGGTTCGTTAGGATTCCCTTCCGCCAGGTAGTCGCGGAACTGGCCGAGGTCGCTCGCGTAGTTGCGAACCGTGTGCGGCGAGGCGTTGCGCTCGACGCGCAGGTAACGGAGGTAGCGCTCGATCCATTGGTCCATGAAGAGCCGTCCGTGGTCTGTCGTTCGCGCTCCCGTGTCAGTTGTCGGTATCCCGACGTCAGTCGTCCCTGGTCCTTTGTCAATTGTCACTGATTGGCAGCTATCATTCAGTGTCGCCCACAACGGACAACGGGCCACGGACAAGGGACTCTCGGTCTTGAATGCCCTTCAGCCATAAGCCCAGATCCCCAAGGGCGCGGCGGCACTGGGCTTCGCGCCGTGCCCGGCGGTCGTGGGCTACCGCGCGCGGCAAACCCTCAACCGGCGGCAAGAGGTCGAAGGCAATGTTTGCCGGCTGGTAATTCGCGGGGTCGGCGTGAGTGATGTAATGGATGAGCGAGCCGAGCGCGGTGGTCCGCGGCGGCGGCTCGAACGCCTCGCCCCGCGCCGCGCACGCCCGCCCGGCGACGAGCCCCGTGGCGATGCACTCGACGTATCCCTCGACGCCGGAAAGCTGGCCGGCTACGAACACATCCGGCGCCGCCCGCAAACTCAAATCGGGCGCGAGCAGCCGCGGCGCGTTGATGTAAGTGTTGCGGTGAATCTGTCCGTAGCGCAGGAACTCGGCGTTCTCCAGGCCCGGGATCAGGCCGAGGATCCTCTTCTGCTCCGGAAATTTCAAATGGTTCTGGAAGCCCACCAGGTTGTAACTCGAAAAGCGCAAATTTTCCGGCCGCAGTTGCACCACAGCGTAAGGCCTGTGTCCAGTGCGCGGGTCACGCAGGCCCACCGGTTTCATCGGCCCGAAGCGCAGCGTATCGAAGCCGCGCCGCGCGAGCTCTTCAATCGGCAGGCAGGCTTCAAAATATTTCCGCTCTTCGAACTCGTGCGCCGCCAACTCCTCGGCGCCGATCAGGGCTTCGTAGAACGCGCGGTACTCGGCTTCGTTCATGGGCGCGTTCAGGTAGTCTTCGCCGCCCTTGCCGTAGCGCGAGGCGCGAAACAGGCGCTCCATGCTCAACGTCTCGGCGTCCACAATGGGGCTGATGGCGTCGTAGAAGGAAAGGTGTTCGGAGCCGGTGAGGGATTCGAGCTCGCGAGCCAGCGTGTCGGAGGTGAGTGGGCCGGTGGCGATAAGCGTCGCCGAGCCCCGCCCAGCGGGATCCAAACTTCGCTCGGTCAGTCCGCGGAACTCTTCGCGCCGGATTTCGATTCGCGGATTGCCTTCCAGAGCCTCCGTCACCGCCTGGGCGAAGCGGTCACGGTCAACCGCGAGCGCCGTGCCGCCGGGCACCGCATTCTGGTCGGCAAGCCGGATGAGCAAGGAGCCGGCGCGGCGCAACTCCTCCTTGAGCAGCCCCGAGGCCGACTCCGGCGCGTTGGACTTAAGGGAATTTGAGCAGACGAGTTCCGCGAGCCGATCCGTCTTGTGCGCAGGCGTCGAACGCGCGGGACGCATTTCGTAAAGCACCACCTCAAAGCCGCGCTGCGCAACCTGCCACGCCGCCTCCGAGCCCGCCAGCCCTCCGCCGAGAATTACTGCTCGTTCCTTCTCACGCATTTTCGACAGGCATTATACCAGTTTGGGTTTGGAGGTATAATTTGGAACGCCGGAGGGGCAAAGCGGGAATTCCGGCTTAGAACATGCCGATCCTCTCGACGTTCTTTGGCATCATCATTCGGATGTTCTATTAGGAGCATGAGCCTCCGCACTTCCACGCGGAGCACCAGGGGCAGCTCGCGAAGTGCACCTTCGACGGAGAGATCATCGCCGGTCACATATCGTCTCGGACTGCACGGACCCTGATCCGCCGGTGGGCTCGAGCGCACCGCAGCGAGTTAGAGTCCAATTGGAAGAAAATGAAAGCGGGGCAAGCGTTGGATCGAATTGCGCCCCTGGAAAAGTCGTCATGAATTTTCTACCGTCCGTTATTCGCGCTGACTATCGCAGTGGGTTTCGAATCCATCTTACCTTCAACGACCTTTCGGAGAGGACCGTTGATTTTCGCCCGTGGCTGGAAGGCTCGGTCTTCGAGGCGCTCAAAGACCTGGCCCACTTCCGGCAATTCTTTGTGGATGGTGGCACGGTTGTGTGGCCGAATGGGGCCGATATCGCTCCCGAGACCCTCTATGCAGCCCCTAATGCTCGGGACGAAGCTGCCTCCCGGAAGCGTTCGAGCGGCAGGAGCCCGCAGAGGGCGCTTGAAATCCAAAGCTCAGGTCGGCGATTAAGGGCTAAAGACCGCGCCCGCGCCCCAAAGCACACGGTCGCCCGGGCGTGAAACCGGCTAGAACTACAGTTCACCTTTAATACTGCTTTTCAGCCTGTCAAACTGGAGACGCCGCACGCATTTCGTAAAGCACCACTTCAAAGCCGCGCTTGGCAACCTGCCAGGCCGCCTCCGACCCCGCCAGCCCTCCGCCTATGACCCGAATCATTTAAGCATTGCCAGATCCGGATTATAACAGGCTGAAGCGACTCCGAACCTTGCAGGATAGCCCGAGGTATCGCGCTGGAGTCAATCCTTCCTCGCGCTCCCTCGCAGGTGGGGATAAAGCTCTCCCAGAGAATACACAAAACCCATCACGAATCGCTTGCGGTGGGGCGCCTCGGCCGTCAGCGACACATCGAGGCCCGCATCAACGACCAGTCGCGCGGAGAACTTGTAGGTCAGTGCCCAGAGGGTTGAAATGAATCCGGGCGTCGCGTTGTTGAGCCGGGTTCCACCATAAATCTCGCCGGTCAACCCGAGGTCGCCCCTGACGGGATGTGAAAACGCGAGGTTGCCCTCGGCGTTGCGGTCGTAACCAAGAGAGAGCGGCCGGCCAATCCAGAGGGCAGCGGCATTGAAATCGAAGTGCGTCCCGCGCAGGTCTTTGCTCGCGAGAAACTTTAACTGGTTGTCAAACCGCCCGGTACCGAGACCTTTCTCTTCGCTGGCTGTCGGGACTTTGAGGG
>QHZN01000039.1 GCA_003225365.1 Acidobacteriota bacterium | reverse complement strand
GTGAAGGCCAAGGCGTCGTATAGGCAAATCTCGGAGAATCCCGGCATGCGCTCTTGATTGAGCGCGTCCTCGACCTCCTGGCGGTCGTGGGTGAAATCGAGGAGGATGTGCGGCTTCAAATCGAAGTCAATTACCGCGATCCAGTCGTTCGGCTGGATGTAGTTGAGGAAAGTATAGGAATAACGCAGCGCGTTGTAAACGTTGTACCAGTCCTGGTGCTCGTTCGCAAATTCGACCAGCAGGACTACCGTCATGGGGGCTTCGCCGGTTCCGAAGTTGGTCACCGCCTGCTCGACCCCGTCGTCATAAACTTTAAAATTCTTCTTGGCGAGCCGCTGAATCGGGTTCCCGTTATTGTCCACTACCAATACGTCCACGTTCACCACGCTGGAGGTCGTCGAGATAGTAGGAATTTCGCCAGGATTGATCCGCTGGGGGGCTTTTTCTCCTGCCGGCTTGGTGGTGGACGTTGGAGTCTTCTTGGGAGCCAGAACCGGTTCACCGGCGCTCTTCTTGGGCCCTTCTTGCGACTGTTCGCTTTCCTGAGATCGGACAACTCGATCAGGCGCCAGGAATGTAAAGATAATCAGTCCTGTAACAACAACTACTGCGTAAGGAAGGTGCGCATTGGCCGTCTTGGTTTTCATGTCTTCTGCTCCGTCGCGCTAATCATCCGATACAAGTATGATGTCACTCGCCCCCCTTTGGGTCAACTAGTCCCCATCCTAAAATTTTCACGGAGCCAAGGATTCCGAGTCTGACACTCCTATCGAGCAAATGCCCTACAAATTTGCGCCCACGTGCGCTGGCGGGCCTTGAGGCAAGGCAGTACGAAGGTGCTATCCTTTGTTCGAATCGAAAAGTTGTGCCTCCCCAGGCTTAATGTAACTTGTTTGAACAGAGCTACTTACAAAGTATTCAAGCCAGGCAGATCGGGATTCAACCCGACGCCGCGCCTCCTCGAATGGCTGCAGATTTAGCTTGACACGCATTCCACCTATGGCAGAATAGGGAGGATTCCCGAGTACTCAAATTAACCATTGACTTCTTGGGAATCTTTCGCTAGGATTTCTCCACAGGCCTAGGTAAACGGTAAGCTAAATCTGGCTTGAGGAGAACCAAGTGAAAAAATACTTTCTGTCGTTTGTTTTGGCGGTTCTGGTGGTTCTGGCAGGGCTTTCCCTGCGGAACACAGTGGCAGCCGGTACGTCGGAAGGCACGACGTCTGTAGCGTTAGCGATCGGCACATCGCCGATTCCGAAGCCGCCGGTTGGGGCCACTATTGGTACGTCGCCGATTCCCAAGCCGCCCGTCGGAGCCACTTCTAGCCCGACCCAGTAGTTCCCTTCGGGAAGCTCGGATCGGCCGAAGGGGAGAGCGCTTGCGGGATCCGGTTTCGGCCATATCATGAGCGACTCGATACTAGCTTACGGGCTTCAATACGGTGGTTACATCCTCGAGTTCGCAGTCCTGGTTCTCATTTTGAGGACTGGCCGATGGCGGAGATGGATGGGCGTCAGCCTTTATTTGCTCCTCCTTCTGTCAGTGGATGCGGTCGGTCGGCCTCTCGTCCTCCACAAGTACGGCGTTTCCTCCACTCAATATGAGTATTTCTATTGGTTGAGCGATGTGGTGCTCACTTTGGGCGCATTTTTGCTCGTTTGCTCCCTTTTCCGCAGGGCCTGCGCGGGACAAGAGAAGATTTGGGACATGCTTCTGCCAACCCTGGGTGCTGTGTTTGCCTTGGTGTTGGGAATTTCTCTAGCAACTCTCCATGAGCATTACAAGAACCTCCTCACCATTTTCATGACCGAGTTCCAGCAGAATCTTTACTTCGCCTGCCTTGTGCTCAACACGCTTTTATACATTCTGCTCCAGCGACGGCAATCCGAGGACGAGGAACTCGCCATGACGGTATGTGGGCTGGGCATACAGTTTGCCGGGCCTGCGGCGAACTTTGCGCTGGTTTATCTCGCTCAAGGCAACGCGAGTTTTCAGGCGTTGTACCAGTATCTCGGCGTATTCTGCACGATAGGGATGCTGGCGACTTGGGGTTACGCTGTTGTTCACGTGCCGCAGCCAGCGAAGGTCGCCAGCAAAGAACGATCCCCCGTATGGGCGAGTTCGGCACTTCGTTCCTGAGGGAACTCAATTATGGTTCTAGCGGCCTTCATTTTGATTTCCTCTACGGCGCTCTTCTTCTTCTACCTCCAAGCCGCTTGCCAGCGGGCTCTCAATACGAGGTTCGAGCAGGAATATTTCCGGTCCATCGTCAACGCCAACCGGTTGGAGTTCCTGTCTCTGCGCAAGGAACTGGAAGAATACGGCCATGCAGTGGACTACGGGCGCTTGCGAATGACGCTCAAGTGCGATTTTCTGGCTCTAACGTACCTGCTGAAAAACGCCGCCAACGTCAATCAAAGCTATTCGCGGGATGAATCCCTGCTCATGTTTTACTTCCGCGCCCTGTTCGTGATCGTGGCCGCGAGGCGAATATTCCGGCTCAGCGAGAAGAAAGCCGTCTTGAAGCTCACCGCCATCCTCGAATACTTCGCAAACGTCGTGGGCCAGCGCGTAAGCCAGTACCGCTTCGGCAACCTTGCCCCTTCCGACTATTTGTTGGAGCTGTAGCCGCGCTCGACACCGGAGCTTCTCCCCCCAACTGACGAGTGCTTTTTCATCCCTCTCGCCTTTATAATTCCCGCCCATGCCTGCCGAGGGGTTGAAATCCGGCGCGGGATTGGAATGCCGCGCCAAAATCGTCGCTACGCTCGGGCCCGCCACGGACGCGCCCGAAATTCTCGCCGCGCTCTTAGAGGCTGGAATGGACGTGGCGCGAATTAATTTTTCGCACGGCACGCCGCGTGAGCACGCGGCGCGCCTGCGACTGCTCCGGCGGCTGGCTCGCGAGCGTGGAAAAACCGTCGCGGTTCTCCAGGACCTCCAGGGACCAAAGATTCGCACCGGAGCGCTGGCAGGCGGCCACGCCGTGGAGCTTCAGCCGAACGCCCTCGTCACCATCACCACGCGTCGGCTCTCCGGAAACGCCCGCCTTCTCTCTACAAATTATCCTAAACTCGCGAGCGAAGTCCGTCCGGGCAACCTCGTCCTACTTGCCGATGGCTTGATCGAGCTTCGAGTAGAGCGCGTCAAGTCCGCCGAAATCCTTTGCCGGGTGGCGAACGGCGGCAAGCTCGGAGAGCATCAGGGCATCAACCTGCCCGGCGTGAAGCTGGGCATTTCTGCGCTCACCGCCAAGGACCGCAGGGACGTTGCCTTCGGTGTGAGCGCGGGCGTGGACTACGTTGCGCTCTCCTTCGTGCGCCGGCCCGAAGAAATCCTCGAACTGAAGCGCCTCTTAAAGCGCGCTGGGCGTCGGACGCCGGTGGTCGCCAAACTCGAAAAACCCGAAGCCATCGAGTGCCTGGAGGAAATCCTCGCGGTTGCCGACGCGGTCATGGTGGCGCGCGGCGACCTGGGGGTGGAGATTCCCCCCGAGCAGGTACCGGTCATCCAAAAGCGCGTCATCGAGCGCGCCAGCGCCCTGAAAGTCCCGGTGATCACGGCGACGCAAATGCTAGAGTCCATGACCGTTCACCCGCGGCCCACGCGCGCCGAAGCCTCCGACGTCGCCAACGCCGTCTTCGACGGCACCGACGCCTTGATGCTTTCGGCCGAGACGGCCACGGGCAGCTACCCCGTGGAATCCGTGTGCATGATGGCGCGAATCATCGCTGCCGCCGAGGCCAGCCCGCGCTTCGGGACGCTCGGCCGCTTCCGGCGAATCGCCGACGGCCGGCTGACCGTCCCTGAGTCTGTCTGCGAAAGCGCCGCGCACATGGCCGAGACATTGAACCTTAAAGCCATAGCCGTGTTTACGCAATCGGGCTCGAGCGCTCGTTTGATTTCCAAGTTCCGCCCTCGCGTGCCGGTGTTCGCCTTTTCGCCCATGCCGGGGGTCCTGAGGCGGATGGCGCTTTACTGGGGCATTCGCCCCCTCTTTATGCCGCGCGTGCAGTCCACCGAACGCATGGTCGAGGGCGCCGCGCGGCGGCTGTGTGAAATGGGCGCGGCCAGGCCGGGCGACGTCATCGCCGTCATCGCCGGGACGCCCATCGCGCGCCGCGGCACGACGAACTTCCTGAAAGTCCACCGTATTGAAAGATAAGCATTGGGCTGGTTTCCAACTGGAGAGGTCCTCCGCTCCGAAAACCTGTCGGCCTCGGACGGTTCGCTCGGGTGCGAAAGGGCATGGGCTCGACAGCGGCACAAGGTCGGACAACGCGCTATAATTGCGAGCGATTTCTTCCCGGGTGAATCCCCATGCCCAGACCACGCGCTCCGTGGTGGATGTTTTTGGTCGCGGCGTCATTCCTCGCCTTTGTTGCCCTAAGCGTCTACCAGGTTTTTTTCGGGCCCGGGCCGGACGGAATTGAGTCTGACTGGGGGAGGGAAGGCATGGTCGTGCTTGGGGTCGAGCCAAACT